>JAGLWI010000001.1 GCA_023133515.1 Candidatus Babeliales bacterium
TAACTTTCTACAAATTAGTGCAGGAAATAAAGATCACGTTGTAGGTGTAAATAAATATCATAAAGCATTTATTTATAATTCAAAAAACAATAAGTGGAATCAAATTGAAACAGATACGGGAATTCGACATATTGCTACAAACAAAGATGGTGAAATTTGGCTTATAACAATAACAGGCGATATTTATAGATATAAAAAAACAAAAGGAAACACAAAAAGTGATAAATACCGATTGGAGAAAAATTTAAAAGGACATCATTATACCATTTCTTCGATAGTATTCCACCCAGATCCTAAATCTAAACTTCTTGCTTCATCCGATCTCACAGGTCTTATGGCTATGCATACAAAAGCTGGTTATATAAAAATATGGAATATAGAAACCGGACAATGTATTAAAACTTTAAAAGATCGTAATATACATAAAAGGAAAAGGGAAATAATATATCTTGGAGTTCGTTCAATATCATTTAATCCAGAAATCAAATCTAAAATGCTTGCATCCGGATCAGACGATAAAACTATAAAAATATGGGATATAGAAACCGGACAATGCATTAAAATTTTAATGGGTCATACGGAATTTATTCGGGCAGTAAAATTCCACCCAAATCCAAAACTAAAAATTCTTGCATCCGGATCAAACGATAAAACTATAAAAATATGGAATATAAATACTTGGCAATGTACTAAAACTTTAATAGGACATAAAAAAGACGTTTCTTCTATAGCATTCCACTCAAATAATCCTAAAATTATTGCATCTGGATCATTTGATAAAACTATAAAAATATGGAATATAGAAACTGAACAATGCATTAAAACTTTAATAGGCCATAAAGACATTGTTAGATCAATAGCTTTCCATCCAAATAATCCTAAAATCCTTGTATCCGGATCAAACGATAAAACTATAAAAATATGGGATATAGAAACTGGACAATGCATTAAAACTTTAAAAGAAAAAAATCCCGATATTACTACTTCTATGATAACATTCCATCCAGATCCTAAATCTAATATTCTTGCCTCTGGGTCAGTTTATAGAAGATACATAAAAATATGGAATATAAAAACCGGAAAATGTATTCAAACTTTAAAAACAAACGGTTTTGTATATTCATTAGCATTTCATCCAAAATATGACATTCTTGCGTCTGGACCAGCATATGATTCTAATATAAATATATGGACAAAATCATCATTGCCATCAATTTTAAATCCAACTTTCATTCCTAAATCTCCTCAAGGCTTTGAATAAATTACTGGAAATTTAAAATAACTTTCAATAGATAATAAGAATAATGAAGCGTTTAAATATGATATCAATAACAAAAAATTTGTTCCCGTAAAAGGTATAATTAAAAAAGTATCAGTAACAAATAAATTTGAACAAATTAATACAGATAATGTTAAAATCAAGTTTATTTCCACAATGGATGGTGAAATTTGGCTTATAACAATAAAAGGCGACGTTTATAGATATAAAAAATAAATAATGTTTTTTCATTTTAGGATCTTGCCCTTTTTAATCATTTTTCGTACACTTTAATTATAAATTATGTTGTATTTTAAAATGATTTATGGGGCTATAGCTCAGTTGGTAGAGCGCATGAATGGCATTCATGAGGCCACCGGTTCAATCCCGGTTAGCTCCACCATCCTACGCTAAAGCTACGGATGGCACAGCCATCTTTTGAAAGGAATTGATTTTATTAAATGTGGAAGGTTAGTAAATTTCAGTTATTAAAATTCAGTATATATTTCATAATTTTATCACTTATAACAATCTCATTTATCATAGAACACGGATTTAGAAATGCTATTCATATTACATTTCTTCTTTGGAGTTTTTTAATAATCTGTATTCCATCAAACCATGGCAAAACTTTATTAGCAAAGCCAATTAAAATTATAACAGGTAAAAATTTAATATATCCCGAAATTTTCATGTGGAGCGGAGCAATATTATTAAATATCTTCACCTATTTTATAACGCCTCAAACATATCTTTTAACATTTTCAACACATCTCCTTTTAAAAATAATTTCAAATCCATGGCCATATTGGGCAATAATCTTTTTTTGTTCTTTAGGAACATTATACAAATTTTTTATAGGATCAAATTCATTTTATTCAAAAAAGTTATTGCATTATACATTAAGATTTTTTTTTTCAATATCAGGAATCATTATGTTTCTATATTTTTCTTATAATGAACTTGTCATTCTTTTAAATGTCAGAGCATAATAAAACATTCAAACATAAAATTTAATAGGAAAAAAATGTTAAACATCCCTCTTTCAGGAATAAAAAAAATAGAAGCAATTGCTCAAAGTAGTGATGAATATATTTCACTTTCACAAGGAGCTCTAAAAATTGGAGGAATTCCAAAACAAATAAAAAAACATTTACAAGAAATTTTAATAACAGATAAAACTGATTATTATCAAAGTGCATGGGGAATTATAGAACTAAGAAAAAAATTATCACAAATTCTTTCAAAGCAACATTCAACAAAAATTAGTGCTAATCAAATAATAATTACACATGGCTGCATTGGAGGTCTTTCTACTCTTCTTTTCACTATTCTAGATAAAGGGGACCAAATAATATTACCAGAACCTACATATCCCGCTTATGAAAAATTAGCACTTTTGGTAAGAGCCGAACCAGTATTTATTTCATGCATAAATAAAAATTCAAAAAATAAAAATCTTTTTCAATTCAACATAGAAAAAATAAAAAAAGCAACTACCTCAAAAACAAAAGTTATTATTTTTTCAAATCCGTGGAATCCTCTTGGAATTATAATCTCAAAAAAAGAAATTTTAGAACTTTTAGATTGGTGCGAAAAAAATAAAATTTATCTGATTATCGATGAAGCCTATAAAGATTATTGTTTTGATAATACTTTTGAATCAGTAATTCCTCTTATAAACCAATCTGAATTTATAATTGAAGTATCATCTTTTTCAAAAAGTATGGGAATGAGTGGATGGCGAATAGGATATATAGTAACTCACCCTAATCTTTGTGAACAAATGGGTAAAACACAAGATGCAATTTTAAATTGTCCTAATGTTCCATCTCAATATGCAGTATTCTATGCTTTAAATTATCCTCAATTCACAGATCAGTTTTACAAAATAATAAAAAGTAATTTTGATCTTTCTATTCAAACACTTGCACCACTTGTAAAAGAAAAAATATTCAATATACAAAAACCATCAGGAGGATTTTTCTTATTCTTAAAAACTGAAATTAAAGACGCAACTGATTTGTGTATGAATATTTTGAGCAAAGCAAAAGTTTCACTAGTTCCAGGAAAATTTTTTGGTCCCAGTGGATCACCATTCTTAAGGTTATGTTATGCTAGAGAGCAAAAAGTTTTAATGCAAGGTCTCGATCGATTAATAAAATTCTTTTTATAAATTTTGGAAATATATGTACAAAAAAAGAAAACACATTCATTTTATGGGCATAGGTGGCATTGGAATGAGTGGAATTGCTGAAATATTAAAACTGCAAGGTTATACAGTATCTGGATGCGATTCTAGCTCACAATCAAAAATTTTGACACATTTGAAAAAGATTGGCTGCACAATTTACGATAAACATAATAAAAATCATATAAATAATACAGATGTTCTTGTATATTCATCAGCTATAAACAAACAAAATGAAGAAATTTACGCTGCTCTAGAAAAAGGAATTCCTGTAATTCCTAGAGCAATAATGCTTGCAGAACTAATGAGAATGAAATATAGTATCGCTGTTGCAGGAGCACATGGGAAAACAACAACAACATCAATAATTTCCCATATCTTAATAAAAGCCAATTTTGACCCAACAATCATTATCGGAGGAATTCTTAAAAACATTTCATCAAATGTAAAGCTTGGTGATAGCGATCTTCTGATAGCAGAAGCGGATGAAAGCGATCGTTCATTGTTATATCTAAATCCTAGCATTGCTGTTGTAACAAACATTGATGCAGAACATCTTGATACATATAAAAACATCAATGATATAAAACAAACTTTCAAAAATTTTCTTGCACGACTTCCATTTTTTGGAAAAGCTTTTTTATGTATAGATGATCCTAATATCAAAGAAATTTTACCTCTTCCCCATATCGAAACAATAAAATATGGTTTTGACGAAAATTCTGACATTATAGGAAAAATAATAAAACTAGAAAAAACAAAATCTATTTTTGATGTTTATATAAATAAAAATACAGCATTCTATAAAGAAATTTATAATCATATAAAAGATATTTTCAAATCGAAAAAAAATAAATTACAAAATAAAATCAAGCTAGGAAGAATAATCTTAAATATGCCAGGTAAACATAATATTTCCAATTCACTTGCTGCAATAGCAGTATCATTAGACATAGAAGTTCCTTTTGAAAAAATAAAAAATGCATTAAAAAATTTTAAAGGAGTAGAAAGACGGTTTGAATTTAAAGGAAATTTTAGAGGAACAGATATTTTTGACGACTATGGTCATCACCCAACAGAAATAAAAAATACTTTAAAAATTGCTCAAAAACGAACATTAAAAAATCTTCATGTAATATTTCAACCACATAGATTTTCAAGAACTCAAAAATTATGGAACGATTTCGTTGAAACTTTTGCAAATAATAAAAAAATAAAAACTCTTTATATTGCAAACATTTACCCAGCAAGCGAAAAACCAATTGAAAATGTCAATAGCAAAAATCTGGTAAAAGATATAAAAAAGAAAAACCCTCATATTAATATTTTTTACTGTTCATCATATGAAAAAATATATCAAGAAATAAAAAAACACTTAAATGCAGGAGATTTATTAATTACTATTGGTGCAGGAAAAATCAATAAAGTTGGAGAAGAACTTATTAAAATGAAGAATTAAAACTCTATTTCAGCCTAGAAAATAATATTTCTTACATTCCATTACAAGACATCTCATTTATAAATCAAAAAATAGAAAAAATAAAACATGAACAAACTTTTTAATTTAGACAATAAACTTGCTAATTAAAAATTTTATCCACCAAACTTTTGTTTTTGCAAGCCAACTATTCCTATCAACAGCCAACGAAAAATAATTTCCAAAGATTCCCACCAAAATAAAAAATACAACGGGTAAAACTACAATCGAAACTGCAAACAAAATTAGAACTTTTAATATGAAAAAAAACATAAAATTTTACCCTTCTTAAATTTTATTCTAATTAAAAATCCCAAATATCTCTTATCTTTTTAAAATTAATGTCGGTTTTTCTTTCAACATCATCTTCTAACTTATTCTTTACAAACAAATAAATATAATTTTTATTAGACTTTCTATTTTTTTCTCTACGCACAGAAATTACACAAATTCTATTTATTTTGTTACAAAAAATCAGACCTTCATACTCATTAGATAAATCATTAATCTGCCATCCATATCTCTCCATATTCTCACAATAATAATCTATAACACGCTCAAAAGGAAAACTTCCTTTATAACAAAAAAACTCTGAACTTTTATTTTTTTGATTCTCAGAGTTTAAATTTTGCTGATCAAATAAATTTAAAATTTCCAAATCTTTAAAATCAATAAAATCATATCCTATTGGCAAAGGAATATCTGAATATTTTGCTTGTTTTAATTTTGCTATTTCAAAAAGATTCTTTTTAGACCCTACAAATTCTTTATTTTTCTTCTTAGAACAAGAAAAAAAAAATAATATAAAAATTAATAAACAAAAAAAATAATGGCCAAATTGCCACAAAAAATTGTTATTTTCTGTAACAGGCATTTTACCCTTCTATTAACCATGCAACAGAATAATCATTACTCTTTACTTTTCTCTATAGATTCAATTTTTTCTTCTTTAGATTGAGGTACAATATTATCTTTTTCTTTATCAGATACTGCTTCCTTCTGCTCTTTTGTCATTAATTTTTCTTTAATCCTAGTAGCCTTACCAATTCGTTCACGAATATAATACAGTTTAGCTCGACGAACATCACCTTTTTTAATAATTTCAATATCCTTTATCATTGGAGAAAAATAAGGAAATATCTTTTCAACTCCTACATTATCAGCCCCCATACGACGAACAGTAAAAGTTGATGCTACATTATTATTACGCATAGCAATAACATCACCTTTAAAACGTTGGATCCTTTCCTTCTCACCCTCTTTAATTTTTTGAGCAACTTGAATAGTATCCCCAACATTAAAAGTAGGAAAACCTCTGTCCTTTACTCCTAAATTCATTATAGTCTCTTTTGTTAACTTATTAGCTTTCATAATTTAATCCTTATAAACACACCCTGATCAAAATCGATCGTAAGATGATAAAATAATTTAAAGAAGTGACAATTTTTAACTTAATATAATCCCATTTAAATAGTTTATCAACCACACCTAAATTTAAGCATTTTTGCCTACCTTGGCAGTATCACAATACAATTCTAAAAGATTTTTTACCGAAAGATACTTTCCTTTCATTATCTCTTTTGCTTGTGGACAAAGTTTATTCCAACTTTTTTCAAGTTTTTCCTTTAACCACAAAATACCCTCATCTATCCCTAAGCCTTTTGCTTTGCATCCACCCAAAAACAAAGATAAAGCCTGATCTATATGTGCCATAGCATCAGCACTGGCAACACATTCCTCTTCAATAGTTAATTTTTTTACAAAAAAACTTTCTCTATGAGAAAAAATGCATCTTTTTACTTTTTCTATTTTTTCTTGTGAGTAATTAAAATTTTTTAAAATTTTTTCTGCTAGCATTGTTCCATGAATATGATGATCTTTCTGATATTCTTTGTTTGAAATGGCTGCATAGTCGTGAAGAAGAGCCGCAATTTCTACAACTTCTGTGTCAGCATTTACTTTTTTTGCAAGGAGTTTTGCATATTTTACTACAAAAACTATATGATGCGACCATATCCAATAACCAAAAACATTGGAATCTTTTTTGCAAGCATTTTCAACAAGAGTTTCTATTTCTTTGATAATTTTTTGCATATTCATAATAGCTCTTACCTATAAAAAAATGATTTAAAATTTACTCCCAACCATCTATCTAGGACAATAGAAGCAGCAGACCTTACAGAAAGATGATTATAATTAGTCAAACCAATAACAGGTTGTAATAAAAAATCACTCTTTTCTATAATCTGATCGCACAATCCTTGACCAGTTCCAAATAATATTAAAACTGGACGATTCTTCTTAAAAATTCGCCCTTGACTAAAAAAATCTATCCATTTTTTATTTTCAAAATCTTTAAATCTTGCTGAAGTAGATATTATAATAGGATCTGCGTCTTCTTTCTTTTTGATATAATCCATAACAACACTAAGACTCAAAGATGGAACAACCTTTTCTATCGCCTGATAACGACTCAAATTATACTCTTTTCCTTCGTCGGATCGCCAAAATTGTAAAAAAGAATTAAGAATATTTTGTTGGTCTTTTAAAGGCGTTACAATAAAATAATTTTTTACATCATATGTAGCACAAGAACGCGCAATATCATGAATATCTAAAGATGCTATCGAGGAATTTCCCACAACTCCATCTTGTACCAAAACCTGTGTATGCATCAAAGCAACATAATGATTAGGAATAAATTTTTTTGCAATATCTATCTCTTGCGATGTTGGTTTGCTTGAAATAAACCAATCAAATCTATTTTCAATCGTCTTTTTTGCTGCCTGATCTTTTCTCCATTTTTCAATTTGAGCATGATTTCCTGAAAGAATCATTTCAGGAACCTTCATCTCTTTCCATTCAACAGGAAGACCATATTGAGGATAATCAAAAAAAGCTGAGCTAAAAGACTCTTGCTCCACAGATTCCTTTTTTCCAACAACTCCTGGTAATAATCGAAGTAATCCTTCTAAAAAAATTTGAGCTGGAATATCTCCACCCATCACAACATAATCACCAATTGAAATAACTAAATCAGCATAATATTTCAAAACTCTATCATCTATACCTTCATACCGAGAGCAAACTAAAATTATATGCGAATCAGATTCTGAAATATTTGATTTAGAAGAAACTTTATCTTCAAACTTTAAAATATTTTTTGCAAGATGTTTCAACATCGGCTGACTAAGTTTCTTGCCTTGTGGTGAAAAAAATATTTTAAAAGCTTTTCCCCATTCCTTTTCAGATTTTTCTATGGCCTTTTGAATCACGTCAGGCTTTATAATCATTCCAGCTCCTGGGCCACATGTAGGTTCATCGATTCTTTGCGTAGATTCAATCATATCTGAAAAACGAATAAATTTAACTTTTATTAACTTTTTTTCTATTGCCCTAGCAACTAGACTAACTTTTAAAAAAGAATCATAAATCTGAGGGAATACTGTAATAATCGAAATTTTCATTTAGTAATCTTCTAATTGAAAACTGGTCCTTTCGTATTACAAACTAAAACGAAAGAACCAGTTTAATTTTTTATTATTTGTTAAAAATCATTCTAAAATTTCTAAAACAGCACGTTTTCTTTCCTTGCTTGCAGCAGCATGAACTATCGTACGTATTGCTCTTGCAGTTTTTCCTTCTTTTCCTATAACCTTTCCCAAATCCTCTGGTGCAACTCGCAATTCAATTATCGTTGCTTGTTCACCACAAATCTCAGAAATAGAAACACTTTCTGGACGATCTACCAATTTTTTTACAATATACTCTACTAATTCTTTTAGCATATTATTCTCCTCTCATATAATTCTTTTAGAATATGTCATTTTGAACTATTTACCATTCTAATCAGTTTTCTAACAGCGTCAGAACAAATTGCTCCTTTCGATATCCAATCATTAAGACGATCTTTATGTAATTTAAATATCTCATGTTTTATCGGATCGTATGTTCCTAAATTATCCAAAAAATCACCATCTCGCCTTTTACGTGAATCCACTGCTATAACCCGCCAATATGGACGATTTTTCCTACCAATGCGGCTAAGACGAATTTTAACTGCCATATTTAACATTCCTTTCAAGTACAATCAAACACAAAAATAGAAATAAAACAAGCCTACATTCTACATAAAAACAATATACCATTAATACTAATTCTAATCAAAACTAAAAAACATTATTTTATTTAAAAAAACGTTTAAACATACCATTTTTCTTAAACATTTTAGCAAATTGCTTACTTTGTTCAAATTTTTGTAATAATCCATTAACATCTTGAATATTTACTCCAGCACCTTTCGCAATTCTTTTCTTTCGAGAAGCATCCAAAACATTAGGAATCAAAAGTTCTTTTTCAGTCATGGAAGAAAATATTGCCCTAAATTTCTTTACCTCTTGTTCTCCCTTGTCCATCATATCATCAGATATTCCCCCCATACCTGGAATATATTTCATAACCTTTTGCAATGAACCTAATTTTCCTACCATACTTAGCTGAGATGCAAAATCCTTTAATGTAAAATTTCCACCCAACATTCTTTTTGCTACAATTTCCTGCTCATCTTTTCCAATATTTTCATTCGCTTTTTCAATGAAGGTTGCAATGTCTCCCATTCCCAAAATTCTTGTTGCCATTCTATCTGGAATAAAACTCTCTAAATCATCAATTTTTTCACCACAGCCAACAAAAGATATAGTTTTTTTTAACACATATTTGAATGCAAACGCGGCTCCGCCCCTAGCATCACTGTCCATCTTACTCAAAATCGCTGAATTAAAACCAACAGATTGATCAAACGCTTTTGCTACATTTAAAGATTCCTGTCCAGTCATCGAATCCAAAACCAAAATCTTATATTTAGGATGCAAATTATTGTCTATTTGAACAAGCTCTTGCATCATATGATTATCAATATGCATTCTACCAGCAGTATCCAAAAATAAAATTTCATAACAACCATTCTTAAAATAATCATAAATCTGTTCAGCAGCCTTTAAAGATTCAATGCTTTTAGCACAATAAAAATCAACCCCAACATTACGCGATAAAATTTTTAGCTGTTCAATTGCAGCAGGTCTATAAAAATCAACTGATGAAAATAAAATTTTTCTTTTTTTACCTCGCTTTTTTGCCTGTTTTAAAACAAAATTCGCAAGCTTTGCAATTGTAGTTGTCTTACCAGAACCTTGTAAACCCATAACCATAACAACAGATGGAATCTGAAAGGATACTAATGGTAAAGAATCATTTCCCTTCAAAAATTCCAATAATTTTTCATAGATAATCTTTATAAAATGCTGACCAGGATCTAATTTTGATTGAATTTTTTGGCCAATAACCTCATTTTTAATTTGATTTAAAAAATCTTGAATAACTTCATACGGAACATCTGCCTCAAGCAAAGCTTCTCTTACTTTATCTAAAGACTCTTCAATATTCTTTTCAGTTAAACGACCTTTATTTTTAATCCAACCTAAAATTCCAGAAAATTTTTGAGATAAAAATTCAAACATAACATTTCCAGTAATAACAAAAGTTAAATTTTAAATACACAAATTATTTTGATAATAAATATGAAAAACAAAATGGTGCCGGGAGGCAGAATCGAACTGCCGACACAAAGATTTTCAGTCTTTTGCTCTACCACTGAGCTACCCCGGCAACACCATCTTTTTAAATGAAACTAAAATGTAGGGTACAAATTAGCCGATTTAATGTCAATAATAATACAAAATGGTATAACATTTTTTGCTACTTTAATTAATATTATAAAAAATTTACACAAATTATACAATTATTCATCATAAATCAATCTCAATAAATCAGACCTATAGGTTTTTAAAAAATAAAAAAAGTGGTACTATTGCTTTCAAGGAAATTTAGTTAAAAAAGGAAAATCATGGATAAACTCGAAGAAAAAATAAAAAGTATACAAAAAAATCTTGAAACAGAGCTTAATCAAATAAAAGATTTAAAGCATCTAGATAATATCAGGGTTCTATTTTTGGGTAAAAATGGAATCATAACAAATTTAATTACAAAGCTTAAAAATTTTTCTTCAGAAGAAAAAAGAAAGTTTGGACCACAAATAAATCAATTAAAAAAAGAATCTGAAGAAAAAATAAACAAATCAAAAGAAAAAATAATTAAAACACAAGCAAAAGCATTAAATTTAAAAAAACAAAACTTTGACGTCACAGCATACAATCCAAACAGAAAAAAAGGCAGTCTTCATTTATATTCAAAATTTATAGAAGAAATTGAAAATATATTTATATCTATGGGATATGACATTTTTGATGGACCAGAAGTAGAATCCGATTTTTATAATTTTACTGCTCTAAATATTCCCCAAAATCATCCTGCCCGTGACATGTACGATACTTTTTGGCTTAATAAACAAGATATGTTAATGCGCACACATACATCTACTGTACAAATACACGCGATGAAAACAAAATCTACACCAATAGCAGGGATTGTAACTGGTCGTGCATTCAGACATGAAGCTGTTGATGCATCTCATGATATAATGTTTTATCAATGCGAAGGAATTTTTATTGACAAAAATGTAACACTATCTAATCTTTTTTCCGTATCAAAAAAATTTTTGCAAACATTTTTTAAGAAAGAAAATTTAGATATAAGAATAAGACCAGGATTTTTCCCATTTGTGGAACCTGGAATTGAAATTGATATGCAATGTCCATTTTGTACAAAAGGATGCTCGGTTTGTAAAAAAACAAGATGGATAGAAGTTTTCCCGGGTGGGCTTATCCATCCAAACGTATTAAAAGCTGGAGGAATCAATCCAGAAGAATACTCAGGTTTTGCATTCGGATTTGGACTCACAAGATTAGCAATGCTCAAATATAGAATAAATGATATAAGATATTTCCACTCCGGAAAATATAAATTTTTAAAACAATTTTAAAATTTATAAATCATTATAAGGATAAAAAAGGAAAACTATGAACAATGTCAAAGCTATTATTCCTGCAGCAGGCTTTGGAACCAGATTTTTACCTTCTACAAAAACTATTCCAAAAGAATTACTTCCTATTATTGATAAACCATCAATTCATTATATCATCGAAGAAGGTATAAACTCTGGTATAAAAGATTTTGTAATCATTACTAGTAAGAATAAAAAGAATATAGAAGATTACTTTGATTTTTATCCAGAACTAGAAGATATGTTAAAAACACACAAAAAAGAACATCTACTTTCAAATATTTCAAAAATTATAAAAACAGCAAATTTTTTGTACATTAGACAAAAAGAACAACTCGGATTAGGACATGCCATCTGGACAGCAAGAAAAGCATTTAGTAAAGAACATTTAGCAATATTTCTACCCGATGATATTATAACAGGTACAATTCCAGGAATGGCACAACTGATTAAAGTTGCAAGCCAAGAAAAATGCAATGTGATAGCAGTACAAGAAGTGTCAAAAGAAGAAGTTAATAGATATGGAGTAATTGCAATACGTCGCCAATTCTCCCCTAATCTTTTTCAAGTAAAAGAATTAATAGAAAAACCACCAATCAATAAAGCTCCTTCAAACCTTGCAATAATTGGGCGATATGTTTTATCCCCTAACATTTTTGATTCATTAGAAAATTTAAAATTTGGTTCTGGAGGAGAAATTCAATTAACTGATGGAATCCAAAATTTATTACTTAATGGAGAAAAAGTTTTTGCATATAAAATCCAAGGAAAACGATATGATACAGGAGTTCCTCTGGGATGGCTTAAAACAAATATTGACTTTGCTCTAAAAGATCCAAGATATTCAAAAGAAATTATGAAATATCTTTGTGAACTCGATAAAGATATCTTATTAATGCAAGGGCAAACAGAAGCTTTACAAAAACGTAAAAATATTCAAACAATTTAAATAGTATTTCTACACAAAGTTTAATTAAAAAATAAAAAAGGACGATTTTAAAAAACCGTCCTTTTTGTTAATTTTTAATCAGAGAAACAATTAAAACTTTTTAATCCCTCTATTATTCCAATATTCACCAACAAGTTCTGTTGAACCAGAAATACATACTAAACCATCACGTTCATCAACAAAACCTTTTGCTAATTCAAATGCCTGTTTTAATGAACTACATCCTTTTGATTTAATGTTAAGCTCTTTAGCTGTTTCAGCTAACTCTTGAACATTGTAACTTTCTATCTTTCCTGGAAGAGAAACAAAGAAAACCTGCCCATTAACTTTTTTCAACAAGTAACGCATTAACTTTAATACCTCAAACTTATCGATAACTTTATTAATACCAATAATCAAGGCCAATCCTTTTAAGGGATGTTGATAATGTAAAAGTCTGATTCCTAAGAAAAGATTTTCAAACGCATCAATATTATCTGCACAGTCCAAAAGAATAGAAGGTTTTTCTTTATTTAAAAGCTCAAAACGTCCTTTTGTAAGATCAAACTGATCAGCCCAAAAACTTTTTAACGTTTTTATTGGATTCAATTCTGCCTGACGTTTTGCCTCTAAAGTTGGTCGTCCTCTTTGTCCACGCTGTGTTGCCAATAAATTCCCTCTTAAAAATGGAGAAAATTTTCCTTTTATATCTTCTACATAAATCTGAGCAATTCGTTCACCCAAAGATGCAATTCTTCCAAAAAGCTGCTCGTAGACATATGGAAGATTTGCAAGTTTTCTAATAGGCATAACCCATTTTGAACCATGATTTTCAATCCAATTTTTCATTTTTTGCAAACGAATCTTGCTTTGCTCTGCTGAAATAAACCAATTACCAGGTCTTGAAATTTCCATCATTTGTAATGAAACCTGATCAATGTCATTACCTAAAATATCACTATCATTATCATCAGCTACCCTTGTAACAACAGAAATTTTTGAATCAAAAAAGTTTGTTGCATCATATTTTCCACCAATTCCTACCTCAAGCAAAGCAACATCAATTTTTTGATCTTTAAAATAAAGCAAAGATGCAATTGTTAAAATTTCAAAAGCTGTTGCATCAATTTTATTTAATTCAACAACATTTATAACTTGATTTAAAAATTGAGTAAACATCTTATTAACAATGGGCTGGAAATCAACAACCATTCTCTCATTATGAGTTAAAAAATGAGATGAATAAGCAGCCCCAACCTTAAAACCTTCTTCTTTTAAAAGTTTTGCTGCAAAATGAATTGTCAAACTTTTTCCGTTGGTTCCACCAACTAAAATAATATCAATTTTTTGTGATATATTACCAAGACATTTGTCCAATTCGTTCATTCTTTGAAGTACTTTTTCGTCATAATCTTGATACCTACATGAATCAAGAAATTGAACAATTTCATTATAATTTTTTTCTTTTCCAAGCCCTATATCAGAAGATTTTTTCTTTAATTTTTGAGCCACTGTTATCATAATAAAATCCTTTTTTCTTCTAAAAATTTAAAAATAAACAGCATCTAAAACACTTACCTTAAATTCAAGGCTCACGTACTTAGTTGCTACAACCCTTCCATTTAAATATAAAAAATTTCATTAATTCAAAATAATTCTTTTCTTTGAATTCCTATTTGAAAATTTCTCTTCAAATTTTTTCTTATTTTTTATTATTCAATTAATCAAATACTTATTAAATTATACACTATTAAAAAATAAGGCACAATCGCCTCTATATTATTTCAATATGAATAAATTTTACATATATAAAAAATTTGATATCTATAATTGTAAAATTTGTATACAAGACAAAGTTAATGTAATTTATATTATAAGTATTGTCAAAAACTTATTTAACACGCTTTTTGAAAAAAACTAATTTACAAAATGATGAAAAAAAAACAACTTTTATGGACTAATGTAAATACACAAAAAAAACTAACCGAATCTTTAAAAAATGACGAAATATCAATAATATCAACCGATACAATATTAGGTTTACTTGCCAATATAACTCAAAAAAGTTTTACCGCTCTTAATAACATTAAAGGCGAATCTCGTAAAAACCCTTACCTAACGCTCATTTGGCCTAAATCAAAATTATATAATTTTGTAGATAATTCTACCATTACTCCACAACTTTATAATTTTCTCGAAAAGTGTTGGCCTGGCCCTGTAACAATTATTTTTAAATCGATAAAAAATCTACCACACTTTTTAATATCAAAAGAAAGAAAAATTGCACTTCGCTGCCCAAATCATGAACATCTGAAAAAACTTTTAAAATCTTTTAATGGTCTTTTTTCAACTAGTGCAAATAAAACAACCAATCCAGCACCAATTCATATTAATGAAATTGATTTAGAAATATTACAAAAAATCAAATATTTAGTTATTGACACATCCAAATTATTGTATAAAACTCTGCCGTCTAGTATTATTGATGTTTCAGATAGAAATATTATAAAAGTTGTTAGAGAAGGAAGTTACCCAATAAGTAAATTGGAAGAATATTATGGAACAAAATTCAAAAAATAATATTATCAAAAATGGATTCTCCAAAAAAAATATATTTCATGCTCTAAAAAAAATACAAAAATCAAAAACAATAACAATTTTAACTCATTTAAATCCAGACGGAGATGCAATATCATCATGCACAGCAATGAGTCATATATTAGAAAAAAAAGGCAAAAAGGTAGAAGTAATATACCCAAGCAACCCTGAATTTAAATTAAAAAGAACATCAAAAAATATTTTAATAAATAAACATAAACAAATACCAGAACTTTTAATAATTCTCGATACTGCAACACACGAAAGATGTTATTTTATTGATGATTTTAAAAATATTCCAATAATTAATATCGACCATCACATAAGTAACACAATTAATGGAACTTATAATTTTGTAGATAAAAAAACTTCAAGCACATGCGAAATAATTTTTATTCTTTTGCAAAACTGGAACAAAAATTTAATTGATAAATATACTGCCGAATGTCTTCTTTGCGGTATTTTATACGACAGTCAAATATTTCATACACAATCTACAACATCAAAAACATTAGCAATTAGTGCAAAATTAATGAGCCTTGGGGCCAATCTTTATAAATTAAAAAATGAAATTATTTCACATAAAAACCCTCAATTTGTTAAGCTTTGGGGAAAAATTTTAAGCAACATCAAAATTACAAAAAAAGGAAATGCCGCATGGACTAGCATTACTCAACAAGATCTCAAAAAACATAATTTAAAACCAACTTCACTTATAGGTTTTAATAACTTTCTTTCACAAATTATGGGAATTGATATCACTATTCTTTTCTATGAAACAGAAAATGAAAAAACAAAAGTCTCATTTAGATCCAAAAAAACCAATGTGGACAAGCTTGCATCAAAATTTGGTGGTGGAGGCCACAAAAACGCAGCTGGAATTTTAAGCAAAAAACCAATCAAAACGTTAATTAAAGAAATAATAAAATTATTGTAAAAATTTTTTATAAAAACTAAAATAATTGCTTTTTTATTTTTAAATCTGCAATAATGCTAAAGATGTTGCGTTAATACAATATTTCTTTTGGGGAGGATTTAAAAATGAGATTACCTAAATCATTTACAGTGATCGAATTAATGGTCGTTGTTGCAATCATAGCATTCCTTGCAACAATTGCTTTGCCAAGATATTTTAATTACTATGCAAAAGCAAAACAAGCCGAAGTATCGATAAATCTTGCATCTTTACATACTGCCGAAGAAATATACAAAGCCGAACATGGTACATATACAGAAAATTTAAAAGAACTTGGATGGAAGCCACAAGGCAATTTTCAATATACTTATGGATTCAACGTCTCTGGATCACAAGAAGAAATCAATTATTTTATTGGAAAACTAAAAGCTAAAAAAGAATCATTAGGTAGATGCCATGCTAATAAAGAAAATTTTATTGCAAAAGCAGCTGGAGATATTTCAGGAAAAAACAAAATTGATGTATGGGAAATTAATGAAACCCGTGAAATTAAAAATTTAATAAATGGTTTGAATTAACACAAAAATTTTAGATATTAATTTTAATTATTTAAATAAAAACCAAATACACCATTTATCAAAGAAAAAATAAATAACAGCCCCTAAACTTAAAAAAGGACCTAATGGAATTTTTATCATTCCTTTTTTCTTTGTTATAAGAATGCAAGATGTTGCAAAAAGTAGTCCTGAAACTGATGCAATAAAAATTGTAACCCAAACACAAAAAGGACCTAAAAAAGCTCCTATTAACGATAAAAGTTCCATATCTCCAACACCCATTCCCTCTTTTTTTGTAATGTATTTAAATACAACTGCTACTATCCACAAAATTGCATATCCAAAAATTGCTCCAATAAAACTTTGCATAAAATTTATCTTTAAAAAACCAAGATATGCAAAAATCATTCCAAAGGGAACAAGCCATAAACTAAAAATTTGAGGAATAACAAGGGCCTGAAAATCTGTTCTTGTAGCCACTAGCAATGCAGAAAAAAATATAAAGTAAGAAAAAAATGAAAAAATAGTTTTCAAATTAAAAAAATAAAATCCATGAAGCATAAAAATTTTTACAAATAATCCAGTCATAATTACTGCTGTCAAAATTTCAATTAAAGGATATAAAATAGAAATTCTTGCACCACAATATTGACATCTTCCCTTTAAAAAAAACCAAGAAAAAACAGGAATATTATAGAACCATTCAATAAAATGTTCACATGAAGGGCAAAAAGATCGTTTTTTTAAAAACGGAACATCAGAAATAGATCTGTAAGCAACTACATTCAAGAAAGAACCCCAACATAAAAAAATTAAAAAAACAAAAACAAGGATTATCATCATGCAATTCCAGCCTTTATTAAATCATGAATATGAATTACACCAACAACTTTTTGATTAAAATCTACAACAATAAGGCTAGTAATATTAAATTTTTCCATTATTTGTAATGTATCATAAGCAAGTATATCTGAATTTATAAATTTTGGGTTTTTTGTCATTATATCTTTTGCTTTTTTTTCAAAAATCTGTTTTCCAACCTTACAAGCTCTTCTCAAATCTCCATCAGTAATTATTCCTATCAATTTTTGTTTATCATCTACAACAATTCCTATACCAAGTTTCTTTTCTGTTATAGTAATCAAAAGTTCATCAAAACTTTCTTCAATAGAAATAATAGGCAAATCATCACCCATACTCATCAAAGATGATATTTTTAAAAGCAATCGCTTTCCAAGCGCACCTGATGGATGAAATTTAGCAAAATCTTTTTTATCAAAGCCTTTCAACTTACTTACAACAACACCCAATGCATCTCCAAATGCCATACAAATAGTTGAACTGCTTGTTGGAGCCAAATTTAATTGGCATGCTTCTTTTGTAAATGGTAATTTTACGGTCAAATCAACAATGCGACTCAAAATTCCATTAGCACAACAAATCAATGCTGTAAAATTTCCCTGTGATTTGAGCACAGATACAATCTGTTCAAGTTCAATTCCAGTGCCACTCTTAGAAATAGCAATCAAAAAATCTTGATTTTGCACCATTCCTAAATCCCCATGCAAAGCTTCACTTGGATGTAAAAATAATGAAGGAGTTCCAATACTAGAAAATGTTGAAACTATTTTTCTTGCTACAATCCCAGATTTTCCCATCCCACAAAAAATAATACGACCTTTTGTCTGCATTATTTTTTCAACCAAAGTTTTTGCTTGAATTGGAAAATTTTGAATTAAAAAATTTATTGCTTGAGCTTCTTTTGATAAAACGGAAATTAGATCTTTTGTGATATTTTCGAATTTTGATTTTTTATGTTGTACAATTTGCACCTAATCCTCTTCCACACTCTCTTTTGAAACTTTTTCCAAAAGTTCGTTCAAATGCCTTTCTTTCTCTTTTGTTTTATCATATATAAAAACTAAATCTGGTGTATATCTTCCTCCTATAGTCTTTGATAATCCTTTACGCATTGAAGGCTTGTAAAGTTTTAATATTTCTAAAGCTTCATCAAAATCTATTTTTTCACCATATGTAGAAAAATATACATAACATATTTTATAATCGCTAGATAATCGAACTCTTGTCACAAATACTTTTGAAATTTTTGGTTCATCTAATGATAAAGATTGAATCATAGATGCGATTGTACGAAAAATTAAAGAGGTTTTTTGATCTCTTTTTCTTGTTGTTTTTAATGGAAATTTAAAACTTTTCATTAACTTAAATAAAAATCTAAAATATAATTATTAAAAAACAATTTTTATTTTAACTGACCTTCTAAACTTTTAATAAAATTGTTTTTAATAGCTCTCATCATTCTTTTACGTCTCTTTTGTGTTTCAGGTTCATGATATACACATCTTTTCATATCACGAACAACACCTTCACGTTCAATCTTTTTTTTGAGTTGCTTGAGGCTTCTTTCAAGGTTTTCTCCAACATGAACCTCAATGTTATATACTTTCGACATCTTTATTTTCACCACCTTTTATTAAAAAACACTATTTTTTCAACTTTCGAATATTAATTATAAATGATTTATGAATTAATTTGAAGCGCAAATATTTAGAAATTAAAGCTTATTGTCCCCAAAATTGTTGTTGTTTTGTATATTCGAGCCCCGCTCATAGGAGCCTGGAATGAAATTCCCATCTCCAAACCGGGCGAAACATGATAATTTAAACCACTATGAATCACGTTTGCACGCCACTTTGAATCTTCTTCAAGACGCTCTGGCTTAAAATATTGATTTCTAGTTGAATCCGTTTCCTGCATTTTTATTGAATCTTTTATGTGTTCTGTATGGATGTAATCAAAAAAGAATGAAAAATCTTCTATAAATTTTTCTGCTTTAAATGAAGCATTAACATACCAAACAGCCCCAGGACTCTTTTTTATGGATGCTTTCCAAGGATAAATTCCAGCTTGATAAATACTTGATGGAACTCGATAACTTTTTATATTTTTAGATTCATAAAATGCTGCACCACCACCAAAACCTATTTGAATTGTAGAAGGAAAATCAATATTTATTGATCCTTCAAAAGTAACACCCCAAAAATCATCATTTCCTGTTGGTAAAGAAAAAGCTTTGTTTATGTCTTTCTTTTTTCCAGTTGGAATCCACATTCCCACAGATAAATACGGAATTACAGTTGCAATTAAATCACCTTCATCATCTTTCAATTTAAAAGGTAAATTCCAATAAATTTCAAAATGTGTATCTTCAAGTTCTGTTTTATGATAACCCCTTACATCAAGTCCAACTTCATTCGCAATAGCCTCTATAACTTCAGGCTTAGTTAAATATTCATAAATCGAATTTATAGTATGTGACCAAGGAGTGCTAGCATCAGCAATTGACGTTCCCTGTTTAAAAGTAGGTTTTTGTTCATAATCAACAATTCCTCCTTTAACATTCACTCCAAACCCAAATCCAAAATCAAAATTAAGTTGACCTCTTAAACCCATTTTTTCATAATCAACATAAGTCAATGGCAACCATCCATCCCATATATCTAAATCAAAATCATCCTCTTTAGTAAAAATATAATCTAAATCGAAATAATTATAAACGGTCGGATCTGCCGTCGGATCTTGAACTTCTGAAGCATTATCAAGAACTCTCCACGCCTCACTCAAATTAAAATATCTATCTCTTCCCTGAGTCTCAGCTGTCGGAATATAATCCTGAACTTCTACTAAAGCATCATGAACATCACCACGATACACATTTTGTTGATTTAATAAAAATTGTTTATCTGAAGGTGAAGCAGCAAGACAAGAAACAGGGACAACAGTCACTACTTTCTGTCCATAAAATAATCCAAACATGTTCCATCTTCCCAACATATCTCCTTCAGGAACTTTTTTACCCTTAGAATCTCTTGCACCTGAAGAATGTTGATAAAAAGGAGAAAGATGTAAACTCATGTTGAATTTATTTTTTTTAGAATAAAACTTATCGGTACCAAAAATTGTATGAACTACAACAGGATCGTATTGGTTGTTGATGGGAGTTGGAATAACTTTTTGTTTCGTTAGAAAAACAGTAAAAATTAAACTCACAAAAAATATTTTAAAAAAAGACTCAGGCTTCATTATTAATCACCCTTCAAAAAATCTTTTATTCTTAAATTTTAATTATCGATAATAACAAAAATATGCACAGTTGTTTATAGCATTACTTTAATCTGAGCGTCAAGAATAAAAGAAATGTATCAGAAAAAACTTAAAAGAGCAGGTATTGCACTTTGCAAAGCAAAATAAATCATTAATAAACCGCCCAAAAAAGCACACATTGTTATAAAATTTTGCCCTGATTTCCACTCTTTTTTTATAAACAAAAGTGACATAATTGAAAGAATGTATGATGGAACAATAAAAAGAGCAGTCATAGCAATCAACTTTTCTGCTAGGAAAAAGAAAAACGATAACAATATCAAAGTTGATGTAACAAGAACAGCAACTTTTTCATTCCAAATATTCTTTGCCAAAAGTAATTTTATAAAACTAGAACGAGATCGCTTTAAAACTCCACTAAAAAGCACACTAACAGACCAAAGCATTGAATGCAATGTTCCAATGATTCCGAAAAATGCTCCTATCAAAAGTGAAACTGATAAAAATCTTGCTCCAGAAAAAAATTTTGATAAAACATTTGCAATTGTATCATTCAAACCACCAACAAAATATTGTGAAGGAATCGCAAAAAGAATTCCAAAAAAAAATAAGCTATATAAAATTCCAACAGTTAATATTGATAACATAAATGCTTTTGGAATATTTCGTCTCGGATTTTCAACAATGCTATACAAAGATGCTATGCTTTCAAAACCAAAAAAAGCAAACAAAATACTAGGTCCAGTCTTTAACAAAGAGATTGCACCGTAAGGCATAAAAGGAGTCAAAAGACGAGAATCAAAATGAAACCAACAATATATTGCAGTTAATGTCAAAGGCAAAAGAACAAAAAAAGCTATAACATATTGGCTAAGAGAAGATGCATGCGCCCCATAAAGAACTAAAAACATCAAAATTAAAAATATGACCACACTCAAAATTGTAGGAGAAACAAATGGAATAAACATATGGCTCCAAACCCCAACTTGCTGAACCAAAAATCCCATCGCAACAATTATTCCAAAAATGTACAAAAATGAAGATATCATTCCAACAAAATGTCCAGCCCATTTTGACGGGTATAAATAATTCCACCCACTTCCAGGATAAATTCCAGCAGCTCTTCCTAAAGAAAGACCGATAAATAAAACAAAAAGAATACTAAAAAATGCCGAAATTATGCCGGCAGGACCAACCTGATTTGCCAACATTATAGGAATAGCAAGAACTCCTGCACCAATCATGGCATTAATACCAACGGCAGTCACCGCCAATAAGCTTATTTTGTTGTTTGAAGAAGCATTATTCATTTTTTATCTCCTTAATAAACCTTCGCTAAAGCTTCGGTTCATAAATAAAATTTTTTATTTATGAAGAATATAACTTCTTTTATTATTTGTACATAACCTAAGTTGTGTTCTTACAGGAACTACTGAAATAAGCACGAATGCACGCTCATCCTGAGCTTGTCGAAGGATAAAGCGCGCATACATCCTTCGACAAGCTCAGGATGAGCGCAACATTTCTTTTTCTAAAGTTTACTAAAGTTCAAAACTTGAGTTACATAACATTCTAAAGCAAAAAACATCAATTTTTCATAAAAACAAACCTCTAAATATTAAATTTTCTTCAAAAAACATTTTTTTATGAAATAAATATTTTTTATATGAAAAGTATTGACAAATAGCAATGTAATTATGGTAAATTAATTACAGGAAGTAAGAAAAATTTATAAATGAAAGTGTATGCAAAAAATTTGATAATTTCAAAAAAGGAGAAAAATCATGAAATCATTCGTAAAATATATTTTTTTTATTTTAATAATATTTTCTATAATAACTTTTTCCAAAGCAAAACTTATATCAGAAAAACAAACGTCCATGCAAGCATCCATGATAGAAATATTAAAAGAACAAAAGGATGTTATAGACGCTCAAATAAAATTAATTAACGAGTTTATGAAAAAAATAACTGAAAAAAAATTAGCACCAGAAGAAAAACCAATTAGTAAAGAAAAAATAATAAAAATAGAGGAAAAACTAAAGAAATTTAAAGAAGAAGCTTTTGATGTTCTTGCCAAGTCACTCGAAGGCATCACACAAAAAGAACTAGAAGAACTAAACACAAGAATTAAAGAAGCTGAAAAGGCTTTAGAAGAATTAAAAAAATTGGTCGAGACTATTGCTATTCCAGCACAAGAAGAAAAGCTTGAAGAAGAAATTACTCCCTCTGAAGAAAAAATTACTACTCCAGAAGAAGAACCTAAAGAAGAAGAAGCTCCTGAAGAAAAAGAACCTGCTATAGAAATTGAAGAGATAACTACTGAAGAAATAATTCCTACTGAAGAACCAACTACTGAAACAATCTCTAAAGAAGAACCAACCATAACTGAAACAGAAGAACCTGCAATTGAAATTAAAGAAATAACAACTCCTACACCAGAAAAAGAAGAACCTGCAATTGAAATTGAAGAAGTAATTCCCACATCAGAAACAGAAGGACCATCTCCTGAAGAAAAAATAGCTACTCCTGCTGAAGAAATAACTACAGAACCAACTACTGAAGAAACAGAAGAACCAGCTGTAGCTGAAAAGACGACAATCATTAAAGAAATAACCACAGAGCCAACTTCTGAAAAAATGACTACAGAAACAATTTCTAAAGAAGAAGAAAAAGAAGAATTACCTAGCAAAGAAGAATTACCTAGCATAGAATAATAAATTAAGTGAAGGAAAATTATGATAAAAATACGTAAAAAAATATTTTTATTAACAACTTTTTTTTCAATTTTATTTTTAAATCAAACAAACATAATATTTGCCGACTTAACAAAAATAACAGACGACTTTAAAAAAAAGTTAAAAACTAGAAAAATAACACTCAGCGAATTAACGCAAACATTTCTTAAAAAACTTCCTGAATACTCTTATTCAGATGTTGATGAAAACAAAAACTTTATTCCTTATATTCAAAAATATAAAACACCATTCGTAAAAAGTACTGATTTATACAACGATTTATTAGGAGCAATTGGTTCGATTATTTATAACTATTCAAATGATCTTCTAGAAAAAAAGAAAAACTGGGTAAATAAAGACATGATAAATACTACGGATGAAAATGAATTTTACGAACAAAAAATTACATTCGGTAAAAAAACAACCCCAATTATAATAATTGGAGATCTTCATGGTAGTTTATGGTCATTAATAAGAATCTGTTGGACACTAGTTGCACTTAAAATTCTTGATAATAACTTTAAAACAAAATATCCTATAATTTTTCTTGGTGATTATGTCGATAGAGGACCATGTGGAATTGAAATATGGTATCTTTTATCAATTTTAAAAACAGTAAACAATAATAAAATTATTCTTATAAGAGGAAACCATGAATCAAGTTACCTAAATTCTATGCCTCCACACTCAGGCGGATTCACAAATGAACTTGAAAACAAATTTCCAAAAGACGTAACCTATTTTTCTCACTTTATGAAATCTATATATACAGTTTTACCTGTAAATACATATCTTAACTTTAATGGAAATTATATAAGTTTTAGACACGGAGGAATAAATCCTTTCGACAAAAATATAAAGACCTTTTTAAATCAAAAAGATAAAAAATTCCGAAAAATAAACACATCAGAATTTATTACATATAAAAACCAAAACTATTATGGTTATGATGGCTACAATTATAGTTATTTTACTGATGGAAAAATACCCCAATTTACCTATAATGATTATAAAATACAAATAAAACCAAACGATACAATGAAAGCAGGATTTCTTGCAGGACAAGAAGGTACAAAAAAATACTTAACGGATAATAATTTAAAATTGATAATTCGCGGGCACCAACATTCAGGAAAATATGACACAGATCAATTCATAATACTTGATTATAAAAAAGGTTTTTTACCTTGGAAAAATGTGATCAACAAAAATGATAGAAAAGATAATCAATTTACAATAACAGATAATAATCTAGTGTTTACAACTTATTCATGTCCAATATTTCAAGATTTTAAAAATGACTGTTTTTTAATTTTAGAACCAAAAGAAAACAATAAAATTAATGTAAAAGTCTATGAATCAAAACTTAAAGAAAAAAATAGATATGAAAAATATATATCAATAAAACCATCAAAAAACAAATTACAACCAATTAATGTAAAATGGTCAAAACAACCACTAAGTAATCCTATCAGTAAAAAACTTATTGATATAGCAAAAAGTAATGTTTCAAATTAAAATTTATCAATAAACAAAAGGAAATAACTTTTATGTATTGCCAATACTATCAAGCACAAACATGTAAACCTAAAACCTGGTTTGTAGTTGGTTGTTTTAGAAACGAAGACAACCTGATTTTTGAAAGAACTTTAGATACAAAAAAAAGTATTCTAGAATTTTTTGTTCCAAACGAAAGTGAAGAAAAATTTTTAAAAATAATGAGCTATTTAAAAAAAAATGGTTACATTTTAAAATTACAGAAACTTGAAAATAGATTAAAAAACTCTTGCTAAACGTTTCTTAATTTTTTCATCTTCTAAAATCTGAAAAATATCATGAATTGATGGACCTTCAAATTTCCCTGTCAAAAGATAACGTATTGTTCCAAAAATCTCTTTAATTTTAAGACCTTTCTCTTTTCCCTCAAATTTTATTGTATTTAAAAATAATTCAGTTTTATCAGCATAATTTAAATGCTTGTATATCAAATCTAAAATTATTTCACTATTCTGCTTACCTATCTGATTTTCTATTTTATTTTTTTCAACTTTTGGATCTTCAAAATAAAAATTTAAAACTGAACTTACATCTTTCAATGTTTTCATATCAGACCGTAATTTACTTAAAAAAAACTTTAATTTTTCATCATCAAGATTTTTACTTTGAGAAATTTTTTCATATAAAAATGGCTTTACCTCATTAGCCAATTTTTCTAAAGACCCCTTTTGAATCCATTTATGATTAATCCATGTTAATTTTTCAATATCAAAACGAATTGGGCCAGTAGAACTTATATTTTCAAAATCAAATTTTTTAGAAAGATCTTCCAAGCTTGCAATCTCTTGTTCAAAAGATACTCCAATAATTCCTAAATAATTACATATTGACTCAGGTAAAAATCCTTCTTTTTTTAAATCTTTTAAAGAAAACCCAAAATCTCTTTTTGATAATTTTTTTCCTTCTTTATTACAAATCATTGGTAAATGCCAAAACTTTGGTAAAGTAACAGCAAGATCATCAAACATAGCCGCTTGCAAAGCCGTGTTTGAAAGATGATCTTCACCCCTTATCACATGAGTAATATTCATAAGCCAATCATCAACAAAATTTGTAAAAAGAAATGTAAAACTTCCATCCTGACGAGTTAGAGCAAAATCAGAAAAATTTCTCATTTCAAATTTAATTTTACCTCTTGCCATATCTTCTATTTCATAAAATTGTTCCGGATCTAGTTTAAACCGCCAAATAAACGGTTCTTTATCAACCAATTTCTGTTTTATATTATCATTAGATAAATTTAAACATTTACGATCATATCGTGGTGGTTTGCCTTGAGCCATTTGTTCTTGTCGCATTTGATCTAACCGTTCCATAGAACAAAAACATCTATAAATCTTTTGATTTAAAATTAAATCATTTAAATGTTTTTGATAAATTTCAGTTCTTTGAGATTGATAATAAGGACCATATTTTCCACCAAGAATTGGCCCTTCATCATATTTAAGACCAAGCCATTTTAGATCTTGCAATATTTCAAAAGCTGCTTCATCTAAATTACGACTTTTGTCAGTATCCTCAATTCTTAAAATAAATTTCCCATTTTTTTGATGCGCAAATAAATAATTTATCAACGCAGCTCTAATATTTCCAAGATGTAAAAAGCCTGTTGGAGATGGCGCAAAACGAACTCTAACCTCTTTAGACACTTTAATTCTCCTTATTTATAAAAAAGTTTTAAAATAAAGCTTCACAATTTTTTTATATCAAAATAAAATCTATTAGGTAAATTAAATATAAAACAAAATGAAATTTTTAAAAATAAAAGAAAATTATGAAAAAAAATAAAAGCTACAAAACAATATTGGAACTAATTGGAAACACTCCACTTGCAAAATTAGAACTTGGAACAAAACCCACCCTTCTTGCAAAATTAGAATATTTAAATCCAGGTGGAAGCATTAAAGACAGATCTGCTTTTTTTATGGTTAAACAAGCAGAAAAATCTGGATTACTAAAACCTGGCGGAACAATTATCGAGGCCTCTTCTGGAAATCAAGGAATAGCTCTTGCAATGATAGGAGCCATAAAAGGTTATAACGTAATTATTACAGTGCCAGATAGAACTAGCAAAGAAAAAGTTGATGTTTTGCGCGCATATGGAGCTAAAGTTTATGTTTGTCCTAACACTGATACTCTTGATGACCCAATAGGATATCATGGTGTTGCAGAAAAACTACACGAAAAAATTCCAAACTCTTTTATGCCAAATCAATATTTTAATAAAGCAAACACGATGGCACATTACACAACAACAGGAAAAGAAATTTGGGAACAAACAAATGGTACTGTGACACACGCAATTGTAGGAGCAGGAAGTTGTGGAACAATATCTGGCGTTGGAAAATTTTTAAAAGAAAAAAATCCTAAAATTAAAATAATCGGAGTTGATTCAATACATTCTGTTTATTCTAGTAAAAATCCAAAATCATATGATGTTGAAGGAATAGGAATCGATGTTATAAGCGAAACTTTTAATCAATCAGTTGTAGATGAAATTATTCCAATTGAAGATAAAAAAGCATTTGATATGACAAAAAAACTCGCAGGAAAAGGTTTACTAGTTGGAATTAGCAGCGGAGCTGTTGTACATGTAGCATTACAATATTGCAAAAAATTAAAAGAAAGCGACGTTGTTGTTATTATATTTGGTGATTCAGGTAGAGCATACTTGAGTAAAGTTTTTACAAAAAAAACAGAAAATAAATTATTAAATAAAAAATCCGATTTACAACAAACAAGCATTTAAAAATGTTCTCATCATTTTTTAAAGTTCAATCACTTGGTAATGATTTTATACTTTTTGATTGGCAATTAAAAAAAGAATCTAAATATCGTCAAATTTTACAAAATCCTGAATGGAAAAAATTTGTTATAAATTCTTGCAACAGAAATTTTAGTATAGGTGCAAATGGCATTTTAATTTTATTAAAAAATCAAAAATTAAACATTCCTCAAGTTCTCATTTTCAACTCTGATGGATCTCAAGCAAAAATCTGTCTCAATGGAATAAGATGTATTGCTCATTATCTTCATTCAAATTATAATTTTTCTAAAAATTTTAAAATAAAAATTGGCAATCAAATAATCGAATGCAAGATTATAAATAAAAAAAATGAATTAGAAATAATCAACTCAATGAAACCTGGACAATACATAGAAATAAAAACAATTACAATTTTAAATCAAAAGTTTACTGGACACATAGTAAATGTTGGAAATCCACACTTTTTAGTTTTTCAAAAAAAAGATATTAAATATCTAAAAAAATATGGTCCTTTAATAGAAAATTATAAATATTTCAAAAACAAAACTAATGTAGAATTTGTTTGGCAGAAAGATAATAAACCTTCGCCAAGGCTACAGTTCATAAATAAAAATAATTTTAATATGATTGTTTATGAAAGAGGATGTGGAATAACTTTGGCTTGCAGTTCTGGAGCATACGCTCTTGTAACAACACTTTATTATCTAAAAAAAATAAAAATTAATGAAAAAATAATTATACACATGCCTGGTGGAAATATCTCATGTTGGGTTACCAATAATAAAAAAATCAATATACAAGCAAAAGCTCATATAATATTTAAAGGAAAATACTGTCAAGACATCCTTTTTAAAATTAATTCAATATTATGATATTATTAAATAATAGTTTCTCGTTTAATTTTTAATTAAGTACAAAAGGAAATTCATGCAAAACAATTGGCTTGTACTATTACCGCCACTTATAATGTTATTTTTAGCTTTTTCTACACACAGAATAATATTATCACTTACCTGCGGAATCATAAGTGCAGCTCTAATTTTAAATAATTTTTCTATATTCTTAACAATTCAAACAATAACAAATCGAATCTGGCAAGCATCTGAACTTAGCACTCTTGCAAACTGGCAAGCATTTAAAAACAACTGGGCCATATTTATGTTATCATTTTTAGTGATGCTTGGAATAATAATAGTCCTAATAAATCATTCTGGAGGGGCTTTTGCATATGGAAATTTTATTAAAAAAAAATTGAAAAATAAAAGATCTGTTCAAATTGCCTCACTTTCACTTTCTTTTATGTTTTTTATAGATGATTATTTGAGTTGTCTGACAGTAGGATCTGTAATGCGTCCACTAACTGACAAATTTAAAATCGCAAGAGCAAAATTAGCATTTTTGGTAGACTCAATGGCAGCGCCTCTGTGTATTTTGACTCCTATCTCTAGCTGGGTTGCATACATTGTTATGCAATTCAAAAAAGCAGGAATCTCTGATACAACAAAACATGGAACATACATTTTTGCAGATCCATTTGTCACATATCTTAAAACAATTCCATTTATTTTCTACTCTATAATAATAATCGCCTCTTCATGGTTTATTGTAAGAAATAAAATCTCAATTGGTTTGATGAAAAAACATGAAGAGATAGCCAAAAATACAGGAAATCTTTTTGGAGGAAAAAAAGAATCATTTAGAAAAATGCGAGAAATAGATGAAAGCAAAAAAGCATCTGCTTCAATGATAGATTTTCTTTTGCCCATAAGTGTTCTTATTACAACAGTAATCATAGGAATGCTTTATACCGGTAATTTTTACTTTTTTTGTGGAAACAATAGTTTTTTTGAAGCTTTCAGAAATGCAAAAACCGCAATGTCCCTTTTCACAGGAGGATTAATTACTCTTATTACAACACTTACCCTATTTTTTATAAATAAAAAAATAAAAATTAATGAACTTAGTATTATTTTTTCTGACGGATTTAAATTAATGGCTCGATGCATTGTAGTTTTAATTCTAGCATGGACGCTAAGCAGCCTTTTAAAAGATGATCTTGAAACAGGACAATATCTTGCTAATATACTACTCGGATACATTGATATAAAACTAGTTCCTTTACTGTTCTTTGTAATATGTTCAATAACTGCTATCTCTATGGGATCTGCATGGGGATGTATGGCAATAATGATACCTATAGCCATTCCAATGATCATTTCACTACTACAACTTCCAACTCCTGCATCATTAAATCAAGCAAGAATAATACTTCCAACACTTGGAGCAATATTATCTGGAGCAGTAACTGGAAATCATATTTCACCTCTTGCAGACACTACAATCGTATCAGCAACTAGTACTGGAGCATATCACATAGATCACGTTAGAACACAGCATAGCTATGCCATTCCTGCACTTTTTTGCTCTGGAATAGCATTTTTAGTTTCAGGACTACTGATTTCTTATTCTTTTGTTTTAAATATATCTTTATCGTTGGCAACAGGAATTTTTTTCAATTTTGCATATATGAAGATTAGAAACTATTTTTGATAAATTTAGATATATTTTTTACAAAAATTATAATTTTTTACATTTTTTCTAATTTTTTTACATAAAAATGTTACATTCCTACCCCTTTTGACTATTTGAAAGATTAGAAGTATTATAATGTATGAAAATAATACATATTTAGTATGTTTTATAAAATATTTGAATTTTTTATATTTAACATATTTTAAATAATTTTCTGAAAAATTATACAGTAATATAATATATTAAGAATAATATATTAAGAATAATAAATAATTTAGGAGGTTACGTCATGATATCAACAAAACTTAGAATAAAAGAACTACTTAGAGAAAGAAGATGGACAACCAAAGTTTTAGCAGAAAAAACAGGTATGTCAGAAAGTTATCTTACCCATATCAAGAATGGAACTAGACGTTGGAATGAAGACGCTTTAAAAAAACTTTCTTCAGCATTTGAAACCCATCCAACAGAACTATTTTTAGAACGAAATGCCTCCACTAATCAACAACAAAATATTCCTTTACCAGACTTTTCTGATCAACTTGCTGATTTTTCTAAAAATATAGATCTTAAATTAAAAATTGTTCCAATTATAAATGAAATTCCTGCTGAACCAACAGAACACAATAATAGAATGCTACAAGTAGCTGCTGGAAACCAAGATAAATTTGTTCCTGTATTTGGAAGCGATGATAATACAATGTTCTGCATTCAGTTAGAAGATAATTCAATGTCTCCTAAATTCATAAAAGGAGACTATTTAATTGTTTCTCCTGCTGTATGGACACGTTCAGGAGATGTTGTTGCTGTTGAATATGGTGATGAGGAAAACAAGATTAGAACAATCAAACAAGTTAACTATATGGACGATTTTGTTGTATTAGAATCTGTAAATCACAAAAATCCTCCTGTAGCTCTTGTACGAGGAAAAGATCAATTCAGAATTATTGGTAAAGTCATTTACAAATACCAACAATTGGTATAATTAACCAAATATTAAAAAAATAAAAAAATCGCTAGT
>JAGLWI010000010.1 GCA_023133515.1 Candidatus Babeliales bacterium
TTGGAAGTGGAGAAAAAATGAAAGTTCATCAAGACGGAAAATTGCACCGCTGTTTTTCTATTTTTGTTTTCAATTCTAAAAATGAAATGCTTCTGCAAGAAAGAGCGAAGACAAAATATCATTGCGGCGGGCTGTGGACAAATACCTGCTGCAGCCATCCGAGAAGAGGGGAATTATTGGAAGAAGCAACGCACAGAAGATTACAAGAAGAAATGGGTTTTGATTGTGAACTAAAAGAAATTGGCAGCTTTATTTATAAAGCAAAATTTAACAATGGACTTACCGAACATGAGTACGATCATGTCTTTACTGGCGAATTTGACGGCGAGCCAAAACTAAATCTTGAAGAAGCGGATGATTACAAATGGGTTGGTCTGGAAGAATTAAAAAAAGAAATTAAAAAAAATCCAGAAAGTTTTACCGTCTGGTTCAAAATTGCGATGGAGAGAGTTTTCTAGAAACTCTTTTTGCAAAACAAAACAGTATGATGATACATATTATCATACTGTTTTTGATTAAGAAAAATCTTCTGTTGGAATAACTCCTGTAATTGTTCTAATTTTTGGATTCATAGATTAGTTTTTTTATTATAAAGATTATATAGATCATCTTTGTAATATTTTTCCATAAATTCACTCAAATACGGTAAAAATAATTCATATCTTTTATTTCCTTGCATTGTTTTTTTTATTGGCAATTCTTCGTTTTTCCAAATCTCTTTTGCGACATCTTTTGCAATTTGAAGACCTTTCTCACGAGTATAAGCTCCCATTTTAATTAAATATTGCACAAATTCAGGATCAACTCTTGATAAGCGCAAATATTTCTCAAATTCTTTCGCAGATTTTACTTTTTCTAATTCTAACATTTTAATTTCGCCTTCAAAATATATTTTATCTTGCGGGTAATATCTTCCACCCTCTTTAGGATTAAATCCTTTAAAAGTTCTAAGGCAGGTTTTTTTTGCGATTGTTTTAGCAACTGCTTTACTTTTTTCTTCCATTTCTTTAATTTCTTTTGTCAAAGTTTTTCTCTCATCATCATTCTTTAAATTTTTTAGTTGTTCTTTTAAGTTGCTATACTCATTTTTATATAAATCTTCCCTGAGTTTTAAATTATAAATATATTTAAAAACTTTCGCATAATTCCAACCGTCCTCATATTTACCTTTTTCATTCTTTCTACCTCTAATTTTTTCCATAGCCAAAACATAGTATGGTTCAGCGCTAATTTCATAATCATAAAATTCTTCCCCAAGTATTTCTTTCGCCTCCTCCACTTCGCTTCTCTTTGATATTCCCTCATTCACAACATCCCATCCTTTTCCCATTGTCCCGTTGAATCCCTGTTTTTCGTTATAAATATTTGTTGTCACATGTCTGCCCACTTCATGCGCAACAAGTCTCATTAACTGAAGTCCGTTTTTTTCCGCATTAGGAGGAATTAGAATGACAGGACAATCATATCCAGGACGATTGATGCTAACTATAATATTTGTAACATCTTTATCAATAATCACCTCATATCCAGCATCAGATAATTCTCCTTTTATAAGAGCCAGCTCAAGAATAGTTTTTATACTTTGCGCATCAAATTTAGTATTCTCTAATTTTTTTTCTAATTCGCATTTTTCTGGTCTATCCTTAAAGAATTTCAACTTTTCTTTATATAAATTATTTGCGCTTTGACATAAACTATCACTTATATCATTATGCACAATTTTAATTTGCTCAAAAGCATCTTCGTCGTTGTCATTTTTTTTATCTATACAAAAATCTATCAGTGCCTTGGATGATAGTAATAGTTCGTCAAGAATCTTTTTTGTGTTTTCATTTTTACATTCAATATTTATTTCTTTTTCAATATCCTCTAAATCATTATTTGCTTTTTCAAGTTTTTCTTCGTCAAGTTTCTTTATTTCCGGATAAATAAAAGTCGGACACATCTCGGCATATTCTTCATTAGTGATTTCTTGTTCTTCCTTAGAACATTTTTCAATATATTTTTCATCAAAAAGTTCTTGATCCTCATCCAAACGGTCCTTTATTTTTTCAAAAAATACATTAAATTCTTTTTCATAACTCTGCTCTCCTTCCCCTTTCGGCTCAACAAAAACTCTTAGATTATATGGTTTTACAATCTTATTAATTTCATTTGAATATTTAACCAATTGTTCTTTTGCTTCCCTTTTTTCTGTCGCGCTAATATTCATATCCAGATTCTCAATTACGGGTTTTACCTTTTCAACTTTTTCTATTTCATCTTCATTTTTTAAATAAGGCATTTCATCCAAAATTGCTTCTGCAATATTTTCTGCTGTGATTTCATCAACAGCATCATCAACATTTTTTTCTGCTTTTGCTTTTTTAATATCAGAAGCTATATCAACATAAGATTTTTCTAAATTTTTCATTTTTTGATTATTATATTTTAATAAATTTTATATCCTTCGCACTTTTGCCGTTTAAAATATTTTCACGAAATTTTTTGTCTGCCCATAAGCGCTCTGCAATTTCTTTCATCTTACTAAAATTTTTATTATAACTATATGCTCCGATTTTTATTAACACTGGAACATATTTAGCTTCAACTCTGGATAAATATAAATATTTTTCTAATTTCTCTCTAGATTTTATTTTCTTTAATTCCTGAACCATAATTGCTCCTTCAAAATAAATCCTATCTTTTGGAAAATACATTCCTCCTTTTTTAGGATCAAATCCCCTAAAAACTCTCATGCAAATTTTCTTTGACGTATCTATAGATTTTTTTTCACAATCTTTTTTCATTGCCCTTTTCCTACCCGAATTTTTTTTATTATAATAACCACAGTCATATAAATTTTCTTTATAGCATTTATTATATATGTATTTATACACTTTATTAAAATTCCATCCTTTTTTTATTTTCTCTATCGCTAAAACATAATACATTGAAAAATCCATTTCTGAATCCATATATAAATTACCAAGCATTATTTTTTTTATATCATTTTCATTTTTCTTTGCCAGTCCCTCATTATAAACATTCCAATTTCTTCCTATTTCAATAACTAATCCTTGTTTTTTATGATGATAATTTGTTGTCGCGTGTTTTCCTATTTCATGAGCAATTAATTGCATCAATCTTATTCCATTAACTTCAATTGTAGATGGTATAGAAATAACAGAACAGTTATACTCAGGATCTTTCTCATTAATTTTTACACTATTAATTTTATCGTCTATTAAAATTTTGTAATTATTTTTTAATTCATTTTTTTCTAACGCTAATTCAAAATATTTTTTGACTTTTATTGCGTTAAAATTTGTTTTTTCTAATTTTTTTTCTAACTTACTTTTTCCTAATCTACTTTTTAAAAATTTTAATTTTTCCTTATATGCTTTATTGGCTTTGTCGCATAATTCCTTATCAACATCCCCATAAATAACTTTGGAAAATTCAAAAGCTTTCTTGAAATTTTTTAATTTTAATTCCTTAAGAAAATTTGCCTTAGCTTCAGCTATTTCTAAAAATTCAGAAATTATTTTATAAACATCTTTGCAGATAGATTCTTTCTTGACTCTTTCTTTTATTGCGCCCAGTTTTAATATAACAGTATCAATATTTTTAATGTCTATTTTTTCAATTTCAGGATAAGTAAAAATAGGACAATATTTAGAATTTGTTTCTATCTTTTTTAGAAACACTGAAAACTCCTTTTCATAGCTCACATAGTTTCTACCTTTTAGTTGAATAAAAAAAAGAATTTCGTCATATTTATCTATCGTTTCACTAATTTCTTTTAAGTATTTTATTAATGTATTTAATTCTTTTGTGTTTTTATTCTTATTGCCTTTTTTAGCTTTCTTTATTTCAGTTATTATGAATTTCAAATTTTGCGCCATAAATTTATTTTTACAATAAGGTTTTTCATTATTTTTTCTCAAAAGTATATTGGGGACTTTTTCCTAAATGCCAAATTTCTTTCCATCCCAAGTCTCCCATTCCTGCATCTAAATATTTTGCCTTAGATTCAATGGCTCTTTCTATTTGTTGATATATAACATAACTCCCGAGATTAAACATGTCATTTTTATTAGATCCAGTATTTATATAAACATAAACATCGTTATATTTTATGGAAAAAGAAACAGCTTCTTTTTTGTCATTAATAACATAAGAAAGCAGATGGATATCAAAATTCAATTTTAGCAAATCATGAAACACTTCTCTGCGGTATGGTTTGTTAAATGATGATCTTTCTCCAAATGCTTTTTTGTTTAACTCAATTAATAAATCTATGTCGTTATAATTATTTTCAATTATCTTAGGGTTTAAACACTTAATAATTTCTACTTTTTTTTGCAATTTCTTCCTTGATCTTGCTTTGAAATTTTTATTTAAATAACCATCCGCGCTATTAATGCCAGAAAGCTCTACGACATATTTATATTTATAAATATCAAAAGATTTTGTAAATTGATCTTCGCCAACAATACTTTTAAACTTTACTGGTTTTGTAATGTTATCATAAAATTGTTTGATACAGTCCTCAT
>JAGLWI010000011.1 GCA_023133515.1 Candidatus Babeliales bacterium
CGATTAAGAGCGAAGATATAAATGTAAGAAAATCAGGTTTGAAGTTACTTAAAGCTTTGGTTGGAGAAGAAGAGGGATTTGAGTGGGCAATTAAAGTAGCACGAGAGTTGAAGAAAAGTCGAGATGAGTCTATTCGCTCAAGGGGAGAAAAATTATTGAAAAAATTAGAGGCACGAAAGAAGTTGAAATGATAAATAAGTATTAATAAATTTTTTAGAAAGGAGTCATTAAAATTATTTAATCGCTATTTTGGGGAGGCGTGATGAAAGTTTTTAAAAAATCTATTTCATTTCTTATTTTTTCTTTTTTTATATTTTTAAATTCTTTTTCTCATCAAGATTTAAATTCGCTCAAGAGTATTTCTAAGTTACATTTTGCTTATAACTTACCTGGTTTTTCAAAGACATTAGCTTTTAAGAATTATGGTGACAGTTTTGAATTAGAATCTGCATTATATTTAAAAAGTTTAGGAGAACATGTTTATGGTTTTGGATTGGAAATAGAATTGAGAAATATGACTGGAAAAAAGATTGTTGTTCCATTGGAAGGATTAAATGATTTTTTTGAAATACGAACAACGGAATACGACGTTGTAACTGAAAAATTTGTAGTTGAATGTAAAGCAGGAAAATCAAAATCTTTTAAAAAAATTAATCAGTTTATAAAAGAGCAGAAGATGCTTATTTTTATTAAAAATATTTATGATGAACTTATGAATAATTCTTCTTGTTTTTGTAATTTTTCATTTAACAAAAAAGGACGATCTATTTTTACATTGAATGGTGTTTCAACAGAACACCAAGATGTATCTTTGATGTCAAATTGGATTACAGGAAAAACAATTGAAAAATGTGTTAAAGAGTGGGCAAATATCATTAATATTTTATCAAAAAAATCACTGATTATAATGTTTAAGTATTCTGTTTCTAATTCTTTTGCAAAGATTCTTAGAGAAAAAGATTTAATTTTTTATGATAATATAAATCATATTAATTTTTTAACAGATGTAAAAAATTTAACATTTAAAATGAGTGAGTTATTTGTTTAATAAACTTTTTTTGTATCTTGACATGAGAGTCAAATTTATTTAGATTATCAAATCTCATAAAATCTTTTAAGTATTGAAGATTCTAAAGTTCTGTTAGTTTTTTAAAAGACATTTAAAATTTTTTTAAAATACGTAGTAAATTAAATGTTTTAAAAATAGAAAAGTAAAAAGTATTATTTGAGAGGGATTAAATTTAGCGTTGATTTTTGTTGTAGAGATTTTTTTTAAAAGGGAGCCTTATGAAGTTGAAAGTTAGATCATTTTTATTCTGTTTGTTTTTGGTAGTTATTTTTAGAGCTTTTTCTTGTTATGGAGGTATTCCTAAAGTGTCTTCTTATGAGAAGACTTCTTATGATGAAGCTTTACGTATGAATTGTATTAGAAATATTGTTAATGAAGCATTTGCTAAAGGTCTTGAAGGGAAAGACATTTTATTGATATTTGACATTGATGGAACGATATTTGATTTGTTTGATAAAAATAACAGTAGAATATCTTCGGGAAAGTTATGGAATTATATAGTTAGGAGTGTAAAGTGGAAAAATCTTGGACGCTTAAGAAAAATTGGAAATTTGCCTATGAAAGAGGATTTATTGGAAAAAGCGTTGGAAGATTTAGGAAGGGATAAAGCACATTATTTTATAAGTGAGCTTCAAAGAAGAGGAGTTTTAACACCTTTTCTTACAGAGAGAAGATTGCCTAAGTTGATTGATGAATTGTACAAACTTGGAATAAGTATGATAGCAATTACAGCTAGGGAATGGGATATGAAGAAATGTACAGATCAACAACTTAAAAAAATTGGTATAGATTTGGAAAAAACTTCTTTTTACAAAGAAACTTGTACTTTTGAGAATGATGTACATGGGTTTTATAAAGGAACTTTGTATTTGACTCCTAGAAAAACGTGTAATATGAATAAAGGAAAGCTTTTGAATGATTTTCTGGAAAAAGCTGAAAGTTCTAATTATTCAACTAATTTTAAGTTAGTTATTTATATTGATGATGTTGCAAAATATTTATATGACATTAAAAAATCGGTTAAAGAAAAAGAAGGAAAGATTGATTGTAAATGTCTTTTATATGGTCGTGATGATGATTGTAATTTTGATGAAGATGAGATTAAAAAAGTATTGGATGAAAATTTTGGTAAATGTTGGTGGAAAATAAATACATATAGCTCTGTTTATAATTTAGGAAATTTTCTAAAAGGTGTTTTAATTGATTTGTGTGCTGGTAATGAAAGTTGTAAAACTCCTTAAAAGAATCTTATTTTTAAAACTTTTATTTTGGAGAAACCATGAAATTTAATCAACTTGTTAATTATAAAATAGTCTGTGCTTTTTTATTTTTATTTGGTTTTTATCATTCAATTTATTCAAATGCAGGAATTTTATTTTGGGCAGTTAATAAAAAAGGAGAACCTTTAGCTCTTTTATATAAGAAAGCTGAATTTCCTAATTACAATGTTATAGGAGGAAAAACGGCAAAATGGAATGATAGTAAAAAATTTACTGCTGTTACAAATACAGCAGAAGAAACAAATGGTTTTTTGGGATGTTGGGTATATTTGTTAAAGAGAATTGAAAATCTAGACAAGAAGTATATAGTAAAGTCATTTTTGCCTGGGGCGAGAACACCTTTTGTTACTTATTGGCTTAAAGTTGACTATTTTTCTGTTTGTAATTTGTATAAGTGGAATGGAAAACAAAATCATTTTGTTTGGATTAAATTTTCAGAATTAATAAATGTTATGCTTAAAAAACCAGATGCTAATTGTTTTAAAGATTATTATGTTTGTGAAGGATATCCTAATAAAGATAAAATTTATTTACATTATTTATTTATAAAGGGTTTGTTAAAAGGAAGAAATTTATATGGTCAGCCTACGATAGAAATTATTCAAAAAACAATTTTGCAATTTAGTAATGATTCTAAAAAAAATTCACGTTTTTCCTTTTTTTCCAACCCAATATAGTAATAATTTTATGATTGAAGAATTAATTTTAGTTGATAAAAAAGATAATTTTATAGGAAAAGGTAAAAAGTTGGTTTCGAATATCAATTGATAGAATATTCAAAAAAATACTTTAAAAAACATCAGATTTTTTTACTTTCTTAACCCAATAAAATGGATTATTGTAATTCTTATTAAAAGCCATTTATTATATAATATAGATATAATAAAAAGCTGATTTTTTGCTGGGGGGTAATATGAAGATTAAAAAAATCAAAAACAATGTTTTTGTTTTTCTATTTTTAATAACAATATCTTATTTTTCTGTGGCTTTTGCCAAAAAAACAGAAGTAGTTAATTTATCTAAATATTTTATTTATGAAACCTCTGTTAGAATTGATGGTTATGTTATAGGTTGGTTGGAAATGCCACATCTCTCAAATGCGGTTTTGATTAGTTCTGATGATAAGTATTGGAGTGTTAGAGGTTTTGCACCAAAATCTTCATTGGATCGTCAAAATTGTAATTATCATTATATAAATCCAGATTTTCCAAAAAAAGATGCTTCGAAAGGATTATATTTTTGGTTGGATCAAGTGATAAATTCTAAAGTTGAAATATCAAATTTTAAAAATGGAACTTTATTAAAACCAAAGTTTAAAAGACATTATTATGAATCTGATAGCTTTTATTCAAAAAAAATATTATTTAAATTTCCTGGAGAATTGTATTTTTTTAGTGATGGAGATTATTTTTTATATATGCCACAAAATAAAAAGGGAAAAATGAAAAAATGGGATGAATATAATAAAGATTTTCATCCATTCAGTATTGACGAGATAAAAAAAGGGCTTGAATATGTTTCACAGGATGCAAGAAATTGGTTGTATAAAAGACTTAAGAGTATTGAATTTCAAGTATATAAAGAATAAAGCTAAGTTATAATCAATGCAAGATTGTTTTTCGAAAATGATTTTTTTAGTTAAAAATTAAGGAAGAAATTTTTTGCCGTAATAGAAATTAAATCAATAAAGCCCATCTTTTCTTTTTTAAGATCTACTGTCATTTTCTTTAGGAGGTTTTTAAACTTTTTTTCATAAAGAGACATGTTTTCTGTTTTAGTAGTGTATCTTATAATTTTTACTCCGCTATTAGGATTTAGTATTATTTCATTTGTTATAAGAATTCTGAATTGTAGTTCATCAAGCTCTGTATATGTTCCTGTATTAAAGTATTTATTATTATTAAAGTATCCATAATTTGATAATTCAAAAAGGACTTGTGGATATGTTTCAAGGATATTTTGAGTTGGTAGATGATTTGTTGCATCTAATCCGTAAAAAGGTGATCCTCCTGGAGTGGCTCTATATGTAATTGTATTTACAAATATTTTAGGAATAAATATTTGTATTAGATTTCCTGTTTTACTATTTTCTTCTTGAGATAACAAATTAATCAGATTCTTTATTTCGTACTTATATTTATTAAAAACCCAGTATACATTGAATAAAGAAAACATTTCTTTTGCAAGATCCAAAATAGCTATTGTTGTTATATTTTCTGATCTTACAAAGTATTTGAAAGTACATTCGCAGATATATTTTTCTAAAGAGTAAAGAGTATTTCCAAAAAGTGATGTATTGACGGAAAGAATATGTTGATTGGCATTTTTATTATTATCAAAAATATTAAAAGGATAAGAATTATTTAATATTTTGTATTTGTAGTGATTAATAAACTCATCTATTATTTGAAATTTATCGAAATTTTTGTTTGGAATTCTTAGAAAAAAGAAATCTTTTAATTTGGTTTTATTAAAGGTTTCGTATAGTTTGGTATAAATATCTTGCAATATTCTAAATTCTCTTTTTTGACCATGATAGAATATGAAATGTGTTTTATAAAATTTTTTTTCGTAATTAATTACTTTATTAATTATACTTTCAAGCTTTTTTGTTCCGATGTAAATTATTTTATTTTTAATGTTATCCCAATAGTTATCGCACAATAAATAATTATTAAATTGTTGAACTTTTGAGTAGGCTATGGTTGGAGAAGAAATATAATCCTCATATATTAATTTATGATTATAAATTAAAGATAAATCATATTCACCATAATCGATGAATTCTTTTTTTATGCTAATATGATCAATATCAGTTTTAAGTTTTGCATAAGATGAAATAGAAAAAGTTCCAGCTATAAAAATTATAGTAAGACAAAGAATGAACCTTCGCCAACATGTCCATCGGAGTCTTAGCGTAGTTGGAGGCTTTGGTTTATAAATAAAAAATATTTTTTTGTTTTTAATCTTTATTTTTTTCATGATGATATTTCATTATTTTATTAAAATTAAATTTTTAATTTTTTCATATAACAATGAAAATAAGTTTTTTTCTCCATAAAAATTATTTTCTTTTATATCATTTTTTATTTTCTTTAAAACATTTTTTAATTTTTCTTTATATGTTTTTATTTTTTCTGTTTCATTTAGATATCTAAAAAATAATATTCTTTCACTCGGAGAAGATGGTTGATCTGGGTTTAGTAGAAAATGCTGATTTATTAATAATCTGAGTTGCATTTGATCAATAGAATAATGTGATGTGAAAAGACTAAAGTTGTTTTTTTGGTATTTTTCAAGATCATAAGATGCAGGGGTTTTGATAGGATCAGTGTGATAAGTTATACCAAATGGTTTGCATCTGTATGCGATATTATCAATATATTTTTTAGGTATTAAAATTTGCAATAATATTCCTGTTTTGTTTGGTTCGTAATATGACAAAAGATCAACTAATTCTTGTAAATTTTCTTTGTATTTTTTGAAAAGAGATGAGATTTTAAAAAACTTAAATAGTTTTTCCATTAAATCTATTTGGTCAATATAGTTAATATTTTCTGAGTTTATAAAAAAAGAAAAGGTACATTCTCCACCCTGAAAAATATTATTTCCAAAAAGTGATGGATTTACAGCCAATAGAATTTTATTGATATGTTTTTGATCGTCAAAATTCCAGTTGTTTTCCATTTCCTTTTTAGATTTTTTTAAAAATTCTTTTACAGATTTAATTTTTTTAAAATCTTTATCAGGGATTCTAAGAAAGATGAAATCTTTTAATGTTTTTTTGAGAACAATTTGATATAAATTTTCTGCCATATCCTGAAGTAATAAAAATTCTCTTTTTTGGCCATGATACAATGTGTAATGAGTATCGCTATATTCAATTTCTTTTTCAATAGTGTCATTAAAAAGCTTTTCAAAAAAATCTTTTCCTATCAGGTTGATTTTATGATCATAATTTGTTTCAACATTTTCTTTAAAAATTTTGTCTATTTTTAAGTAATTGAGAGTTGGTGAATTGAATTGGTCTGTTTTTATTGGTAGATCTATAGATGGATTGTGGTATGGTCCTTTTATAATATTTATTATTTGAGTGGGAATATGTTCAATTTTGCTATATAGGGAATGTGTTGAAAATTGAGTAACAAATAATAAGCTTGTTGCTATGATAAAAGATTTTAATTTTAAGAATTTTATTTTTTTTAAAGAACCCACCATTTTATAGACCCCATTTTTATCTGAACAACTATCCATTTATTTGTTTATAAGCATAGTATCATTCAGATAAGTTTTCAAACGGGTAGCTTAATTTGGTAATCATGTTTTTTCTGATAGTAAAGATTATTTTTCTAATTTAAAGTTTTTTGACTAAAAGACAGTTTTTAATGTTTTCCTAGCTTTAAATCTTCTAGTAAGCTTTCAAGATCTTCTTCATGCTCTTCTTCATCTTCAAGAATTTTAAGTATCATGTTGTAAGTTACATGATCTTTGTCTTTAACTTCTTTTAATAACTGATTATATGTTTTTATGGCACATTGTTCACCTTCTAGATTTTGTTCTAGAATGTTTTTTACATATGGATTTGTTGGTGCCAAATATTTGCAATTTGCTATTTCTGACCATTCTTGTGGGGATAATGGAGGAATTTCGCCTAATTGTATTAATCTGTCACATAACATTTGAGCATGTTCTAACTCTTCTTTTGCGTGTTGTTCAAGTTCTTTTACAATTGCTTCTTGCATTGGTCCTTCAGTAATTTTTGCCCCTAACCAATATTGATAATAAGCGAGCCATTCATCAGCAAATGCTTTTTTAAGGCTATGGGATAGTTTTTTTATATCAATTCCAATTATTTCTTTTCCTAGTTTTCCCATAGTTTTTCTCCTTGGATTATTTTTATATTTTTCCTAAAGGCATTACACACAAGGGTATTTCTTCTTTTTTTGAATTTATAGTTTTTTGTACTTTATCATTTTCAAATCCTCCTATAAAAACAGTTCCTATATCTAAAGAGATTGCTTGTAGATATATATTTTCTGATGCTGCACCAACTTCCATATGTACGTACTGTTTTCCCCTAGCACCATATTTTTTTGTAGTTTTATCATAAATCGCACAAATTACTATTGATGCTGGAGCTTTTTGAATACTTTTTTGTTGTAGACATGCATTAAATAATTCATTCCGTTTGTCTCCTTTTTGAATCGAATTTAATTCATGTTTCTTAGGATTATATTTATAAACACCTGTTTCTAGATTTTGTACATTACCGCAAACTATATAAATTTCTAGTGGATACAAAGCTCCTGCGGATGGTGTAGCTCTAAAGTTTTCTTTTTTGTTAGTAATTCCTTGTGCTGACCATAAAAGTTGAGATATTTCGAGAGACGAGAGAGGTATGTTTTTGAATTCTCTTATTGAACGTCTTTTTTTTATTGTTTTTTCTATAGAGATATTTCCGGTTGATGATGGTAGCATGAGTTTTGTTGTAGAAATATTATTATTTGTATTTGATTTGTTAAACATTATAAAAGCTCCTATTACTACTATGCATAGAATAAAAGAAATCGAAATATAAATATTACCTTTTATTTTTTGAAAGTTTATTTTATTCATAAATTGACCTTTTTTATAATTTTAATTTAAAAGGTTATATTGCAAACTTTAATATTTTTTTATATTTTGTCTAGGTTTTTTCATTATGAATTTTATTTTTTTAATTTCTTTACAAATTTATTCAGAAAAAAATAAAATTCATATTAGTGTTTCTAAATCAATTTTTTATTATATAAAAGGAGGCCTTATGAAGGTCCTAGCATGGTTGGCTCATCTTTTAGCATCTGTTGGAGCTATAAATTGGGGCTTGGTAACTTTTTTTAAGTTTAATTTTGTTGACTATTTAAATAAGTTATCTGGCAATATTGGCATTGATATGTTTTTGTATGCTTTGGTGGCATTAGCTGGTATTTATTCCTTAATTTCTCTTTTCATTTCTTAAACAATCTAGTATAATTTATTCTTTATGCTACTGCCACTTTTAAGCAGTAGCATAAAGAATAAATTTCATTTTTAAATTTTTTAAAAATGTTCTATTTTTTGTAGATTTTATTTGTTTCAAGCTATTTTTATTATTTTTTATGTTAAAATAATACTTAAGAATGACTTTATTTTAATTTTGGCAATGTATGAAGGATTTGCATTTATGGTTAAAAAGAAATTTAAAGAAAATAAACCTGATAGTAATAATAATAATGTTAAAGAAGAACCGTTAGAACAAATTAAGAATTTGAAAGAACAATTATTGCGTGTTAATGCAGATTTTCAGAATTTTAAAAAAAGAATAGAAAAAGATAAATCTGAATGGTTTGAGCTTGCACAAGCAACTGTGATAAAAGAATTTTTACCTATAATTGATGATTTTGAAAGAGCCATTCAAAGCATTGAAAAAATAGAAAAGAAAGATATAAAAAAAGAGTGGTTTGAAGGCTTAGAACTTGTTTCCAAAAAATTGAAAAAAGTATTTGATGATTTGGGTGTAAAGCAGATAGAATGCAGCGGTCAGTTTAATCCAGAGATACATGAAGCATTGATGCATGTAGAATCAAAAGACCATAAAAGTGGTTTAATTGTTCAGGTTTTAAATAAAGGATACACTTTTAAAGAAAGAGTTTTGAGGTGCGCTAAGGTTAGCGTAGCCAAATAAATAATAATTTTTAAAGTGAGAAATTTAAATGGTTTTATCAGAAAAAGTAGAAAATCATATTCATGATTTTTTAAACAATAAAAATAGAAGAAAAAAAATTAAAGATGGTCTTTCTTTTTTGCCTCATCTTTTTACGTTAGGAAATGTTTTTTTTGGTTTTTGTTCGCTTGTTTTTGTAGCGAAAGGAAAATTAGCGCCTGCAGCATATCTAATTTTATTTGGGGCTCTTATGGATGTACTAGATGGAAGGATTGCTCGTTTTGTTGGCTCAGAAAGTGATTTTGGAGTTCAGCTTGATTCTCTGGCCGATGCTATTTCTTTTTGTTTGGCACCAGCATTTTTGGTATATTTTTGGCAACTTAGAAGATTGGGATTAGTGGGGATAGTTATAAGTTTTTTATTTTTGGGTTTTGGATTGATGCGATTGGCAAGATTCAATGTTATTCATCAGGAACAGAAAGATTTTTTTTTAGGTCTTCCAACAACTATAGCTGGATGTTTTACTGCTATCATTTTTTTAAATTTTAAAGGTGCTGTTGATAGTGTTTGGTTTTTAGGGACGATTGTTATTTTGGTGTTGTCATTATCTTTTTTAATGATTAGCCATGTACGTTTTTTAACATTTAAACAAAGATTATTTCATTTAAAAAGAAATTGGTATGTTGTTTTGTTTATTTTATTATTTGCCATTCTTTCTGTTTTACAATTTGAAAAAGTTTTATTGATGTTTTTTCTTTTGTATTTTTCAAGTGCTATTTTTGTAAAAGTAATATTGAACTTAAGAAGATAAGAGGATATTTATGATTCATGTCAAAAAGTCTATTAGATTTTTTATTTTTACCGTTTTGATAACTATTTTGGGTCTTTGTTTTGGATTTTATTATCTTTATAAAAAACAAATAAATTTAATTCACTATCTTGAACTTGTAATAAGCCAACAATCAAGAGATAAAGTTCAAAAATCTTTTGATAAAGTTCCAAAGATATTGACTGATGGAGTTAAAACTACAACGAGTTGGCTTGATGTTCAAAAGCATGCTAAAGATACTGTTGTGCAGATATTTACTCAGGTTTCTAAGTTTAATTGGTTAGAACCGTATAAGACACCTTTGCAATATGCAACAGCAGGTTCTGGATTTTTTATAAATGATAAAGGATATCTTGTTACAAATTTTCATGTTGTTAGTCAGGCGAGTAGTGTTAAGATACAAATTCCATCTTTTGGAAGAGAACAATTTGATGTGGATATAATTGGAGTTTGTCCAGATAGGGATCTTGCTTTGCTTAAACTAACGGATGAATCATTAGAAAGGATAAAAAAAGATATTGGAAAAATTCCTTATTTAGAATTTGGAAATTCTGATTTGATTTTGAGAACTCAGGAGATTTTGGCTTTAGGTTATCCGTTGGGACAGGAACGATTGAAAAGTACTCTTGGAATTGTTAGTGGAAGAGAAAGAGCAGGATTTATTCAGATTACAGCGCCGTTAAATCCAGGAAATTCAGGTGGTCCGTCTTTGGATTCTGAAGGCAAGATTGTTGGAATAAATTTTGCAGGGGTTTTAGAAGCACAAAATATCGGCTATATAATTCCTATAAATGAAGTTAAAAGTGCGATAAAGGATCTTTATAAAGTTAAATTACTAAGAAAACCAATTTTAGGTTGTATTTTTACCGTTGCAACTTCTGATATGGTAAAATATTTTGGCAATCCATTAAGAGGTGGATGGTATATTGCAAAGGTTTTTGAAAATACAACGTTAGAAAAGGTGGGAGTTAAAGAAAATGATATGCTTTATGAGGTGAATGGTTATAAATTGGATTTGTATGGCGATCTATCTGTTCCATGGAGTGATGATAAAATATCTTTATTAGACTTTTTAAATCGTTTTACTGTAGGGGATGATATTCATTTTGTTATTTATCGTAAAGGAAAAAGAAAGGACTTTAGATTTAAGTTAGATAATAAGTATCTTCCACCTATAAGAAAAATTTATCCTGAATGGGAGCCGGAAGCTATTGATTATGAAATTATTGGGGGAATGGTTGTTATGTCGTTAACTTTAAATCATGTTGCAATTTTACTTAGCAAAGCTCCTTCTATGACCAAATATTTACGATTAGAAGAGCAGCATGAACCAGTGATTTTGGTTACGCATATTTTTCCTAATTCACAAGCTTATAAATCTAGGATTTTGACGCCAAGTGCAATTATAGATGAGGTCAATGATAAAAAGATTTCTACTTTGGATGACTTTAGACAGGCTGTAAAAGAGGGTAAGAAGACAGGATTTATTACAATAAAGACTAAAGATAAGATGTTTGGTGTTTTGCCTGTTAACAAAATATTACAAGATGAAGATATGCTTGCTTCTCGATACTTTTATAAAAAATCAAAATTGTTGGATTATTTAAAATAGGATTTTATGAAAAAGGAGAAAAAACGCTTGGATCTTTTGGTTCAGGAAAAATATCCACAATTTAGCAGAAATCAGGTGCAAGGCTGGATTTTGCGTGGAAAAGTAACAGTTGATGGTAAAATTATCGACAAAGCAGGAACAATGGTTTCTGCTTTGTCTGAAATAGTTTTGTCTGTTAAGGAACCTAAATATGTTAGCCGTGCCGGATGTAAGCTAGAAAAAGCTTTGGATCATTTTAATATAAACGTAACGGATTTGGTTGTATTAGATTCAGGGATTTCTACAGGTGGATTTACAGATTGTTTATTGCAACGAGGTGTAAAACGTGTTTATGGCGTTGATGTTGGGCATGGTCTTGTACATGAAAAATTACTCAAAGATCCTCGTCTTGTTGTAATAGAAAAAACTAACTTACGATATCTTGAAAAACTTCCTGAACTAGTTGATTTGGTTACTCTTGATCTTTCTTTTATTTCAATTTTAAAAGTTATGCCTGCGATATTATTATTACTAAAACCACAAGGAAAAATTATTACTCTTATAAAACCACAATTTGAAGCTGAACGAGGGCAAGTTGGGAAGGGTGGAATTGTGAAAGATGAAAAAGTTCATCAACAGGTTATTGAAAAAATAAAAAATGGAATGAAAGAATTTGATTTTAAAATGATTGGTGTTATTGAGTCTCCTATTCTTGGTGGAAAAGGAAACAAAGAGTTTCTTGCTTTGTTTGAGAAATAATTTGGGGAAGCTTTTTTAAAAAAGCTTCCCTTCAAGAGATATTAACTTTGTGTTTATTAGTTTTTTATATTCTTGTAATATGTCTCAAATTTTGTGGAACATCATTGATTATTAATTGGTTATAAAAAAGATATAGATCTTGTAAGTTAGTAAGCTGTCCTATTTCTTTAGGTAGATTTGTTAATTGGTTATCAGAAAGCCATAGCTCTTGTAAGTTAATAAGCTGTCCTATTTCTTTGGGTAGAGTTGTTAATTGGTTATAAAAAAGATATAGATCTTGTAAGTTTGGGCATATTTTAGGAAGTAATGGTAAAATATAGTCTATTAAATCTTGCGACGTTAATTGTTGGTGGTTAATGGCAACTAAATTACTGATTTGATGGAGATCTAAAATATTTGTATTTCTAGCCTGATAGATTCTGTTTATTGCTTCATCATTTAAATATAGGATGTTTGTAAAGATTATAACTTCTTTTTGAAGGTGAGAAGGTAGATTTTCAAAGATTTCTTTATTTTTATTGTTGTATATATCATGTGTCAACTTTTCAAACATAGGTTTAAAAAGTATCTGGATATTGACATAATCAGAGAGAAAGATTATTGAATTAAAAAGTTCTTTCTTTGAGATATCATTGTCCGTTAAAAATGAAGTTTTAAATAGTGTATCCGAAATTGTGAAGACAAATTTTGTTAGTTTGGAAAATTGAGTACTTTGTTGGCATGCTTTCTCAATTTCATTTGCAATAATAAAGTTTATTTTCTGAATTGTATGGTTTTGTTCCTTTAAGTTTTTAAATTTCTCAATTAATGTACTAATTAAGTTGATTGTTATTTGCCATTGGTTTTTATTAAGTTGAAATTCATTTTTTGTGTTATTAAAAGTGTTGTATGCTTCGTTTAATAGTTGAACAGAATATTCTTTAATTGGTGTTGGTTTATAGATCAATTCCTCACCATCGATGAGATTTTTAAAAGGATTATTTAAGGTTGTTGAATATGGGGGTATGTTGTTAGGAATTGATACGGTAAGTTTTTGTTCTTCATTATTTTTCATAGCCTGAGTTTGTATATTCAAACCAAGCCCCAAAATAAGCGATAACAAATTTGTTATTAAAATACTTTTCTTCATGATCGATAACCTCCTTAATTTTATTATTGATTAATGCTTTTATGACAACTTATTAAATTTAATACATGTAGTATAAACTAAATATATACGATATTAATAATATTTCAAATAGTAGTTATTTTTTGCAAAAAAGTGGTTTTTTTGCTTTAAAAGTTAGTATTTTCGCTCATTTTAATTTCTATTTTTGGCAAAGAATTGAAAAAACCCGTGATCGTTTTCTAGAAACAAATCACGGGTTTTTTACTTAGAACTTATACGAGAATTATTGTTTATTTAAATTTGATATATTAAAATAATGTATTAACAAAAAAGAAAATTAAGCAAAGCGCTCATTCTGAGCTTGTCGAAGAATGAAGCGCTGTATCCTTCGACAAGCTCAGGATGAGCGCTTTGCAAATTTGTTTGAATTTTCGTATAAGTTCTAAGCCAAGAATTTATCCATCAATGCTCCAATAACGGAGTTTGCATTGGGATTATTTGTAATTTTTTGAATAACTTTTTTACGACCATCATTAATTTCATTTGAAATAGTATCATATATAATTTTTGTTGTTACAAATGCGCCAACTAAAATTACAAGATTTTTGAATTCAAAGTCATTATAAAATTTTTCAATATTTCTGTAAGTTCCTTGTATGGCTGTTTCACCAATATATTTAGGATTTGTTAAGTTGGAGTAATCTAACATATCTTCTCTACAATCTCTAAAAAACTTTTTTACATCTTTATCTGTGAGAGGAAAAATGTCAAAATATGTTTTTAAAAATTCTTTGTCTGTTTCATCAAGTGTTTCAAGTTCAGGATCATTTTTTATTTTAAGAACTAGCAAAGTCTTTTTTTCTGAAACAAATCCGTCTTCAGTAAATTTTTTAAGAAAATAAGTAGAAAGTGCTCTTAATTCTTCAACGTTGTTTAATATCCAAAACATTGGAATATTTTTCTTATACTCGTCAATAAAAATTGTTCCTTCATATTTACAATTTGGAAGTAACAATGTTTCTATTGTTTTTCCCAAAAGAGTTTTTCTTTCTCCAGGATATTTGGTATCTATTTTGTAGTTTCCTCCAAAACCATTTAATAAATATCTTAAAGGTATAATATTTTCTAGATCTTTTGGTTTTTCAATATACTTATTTTGTCCTGATTCTTCATCAAAGTAGCCACACTTTATAACTTTAGACTCATCCACATCGGTATAAATAACTTTAAAATATGGATCTTTACCATGAGTTGTAAAAAAGCATGCAGCTTGCCCAAGCCTTAAAGCATCCTTTTTAATTTTTTTTAATTCATTTTTTTCAACATTTATTTTTAAATCATCTTTGAGTGAAAGATCAACACTTTCTTCTGAATTTTGGGTAAATAGATTTGGTAACATAATGCTGCACAATAAAGTCGCTTTTATAATATTTTGTATTTTTTTGAACATAAAAAAACTCCTTTTGGTTTGGAATGTAATAATTACGAACCATTTTAATTTTATTTATATAATTTGTTTTATTTTAAAATAGTTATTTTATGGGATTAAGAAGTTTTTTCAAGCTTTTTTTTAATAACAATAAAAAAATAATTATAAAAAAATATGGTAAAAGAAGAAATAATCCTCCACTTGTTGAAATTGTAAGATTTATAAACATGTCTGATAAAGTGATAAAAGGATAAGCGAGAAGTATCATTACCCATTTATATTTGGAATGATATGGAAATAAAAGAAAAAGACAAAATGTTAGTAATGGATATAACAATACTTGTAAATGAACTATAATTCTTTTCAGTAGCTGAGATAAAAGATTATTTAATACTATATCAGGCAATATATTTTTTCCTGAAATGAGATTTTTAATTAACACATGTATTGAAGGAATTTCAATATCTAGTTGAAGCTGAGAAAAAAAACTTGGAATTTTAAAGTTTAAATTATTAATTTTTGTTTGGATTCCACTTTTTGCTTTTATCTTTATTCCTTGAGTGAGAAATAAGGTTTTTTCTTCTGGTTTGATGTAAAAGATAGAACTGTTTATTGTTTTTTCAATTTCAAAATTTGAGTTCATATATATAAGAATTATGTTGGTTCCTTTGTTTTCTTTAAGATCTAGAAGCTGAAAAAAACAGAAGAGATTTTTACTTTTTGTATTATTGTTAGGTAATATTACCCATTTATTGAGAATTTTTTGTTTAGATCTTTGTTTAAACTTTTCTATTTTAAATTTTTCTGCCAAGTTTGATGTTTTCAAGGTTATTTTTTCTTTTCCAATAAAACTTATAGACGCTAAAATTATTCCCATCCATAAAAACAAATTGAATAATTTTTTGTAGTTTATGTTCAATATTTGTAACGTTTCCCATTCATTTTGTTGAACAAGTTCTTTTATAAAAAGACATGTTGCAAGCCAACAGCTTATTGGAAAATTTTCGAAGAAAGAGGATGGTAAATTTAGGCATATAAAATGAACTATGTTAGCAAAACTAGTATGCTTAATTCTCACAATTTTTTCGAAAAATTCAATAAAATTAAAAAGAAAAGTGAGACTGACATTTATTAAGAAGAAATATTTGAAAAACCTTTTGGAAAAATATAAGGCTAAAACCATTTTTTGTTGTTTATTTCATTTTTTTGATAGTTTCTGGTGTAATGAGTCCACAAGAAACAATTGTTTGTATGGCTTCTTCAAATGTTATATCTGTTGGGATTATTTCATCTTCAGGGAGAATGAAAAAATATCCTGTAGCAGGAGTAGGTGAATTAGGCATAAAAATTTTGACATATTTTTTTTCATCATCAGGTATCAATTTTTTAAAATTATCTTGAGCTGATTCTAAAAGAAAAGCAATGTTATAATATCCTTTTTTGGGAAATTGTATTAATACAACTTTTTTTCTTGTGTGTGTAGGATCTGGAATATTAAAAAAATTGACCACAATTTTTGCTGATGAATATATGGTTCGAATTAGAGGGATTTTTGCAATTATTTTTTCTATCCTGTGAATTATTGGAGTTATAATTAAAAGTTTTACTAGTGCTCCAATAAGTAATATTAATAGAGTGACAATAATAATTTCTGCACCAGGAATTTTTTGCAAAAAAAGTGGTTCCATTTTTTTAAGTGGATATAGCCATCCAACCAAAAGGTTATATGTAAAATGCATGAAGAATATTGTTGCAGTTATAGGTAGGATTGTAAAAAGTCCATTCAGAAAAAGTGATTTTAGAAATGAGAATATATTTTCAAAAATATCCAAAATTTTCATATTTTTCCCTTTATTTTATTTTGCTAGAATGTTTTTTAATTTATTTGCTAAAATTTGTGCCGTATTTTTTGCGATAATCTCATCTTTATATTCTACCATGATTCGTAATAAATTTTCTGTTCCTGAATATCTGATAATAATTTTTCCATTTTTTAGCTTATTTTTTTGCTCATTTATAATTTTTGCGCAGGGATTTTTTTTCAGATCTTTTTTATTTAAGATGGGGATATTAATTAATATTTGTGGGGATTTTTTAAATGTTTTCATTTCCAAGTTATTTTTTTCGATTATTGTTTCTAGAACGCGCAATGATGCAAAAATACCATCACTTGAATTAATATAGTCCGTCATTATTATATGACCAGAGATTTCTCCTCCCAATAATAGATTTTTTTCATTTAATTTTTCACATACATGTTTATCTCCAACGGCTGTTCTTATAAGTTGTTTATTATTTTTATTTAAATAAAGATCAAGGCCAAGATTAGACATTATTGTTCCCACAAATACTTTTGATGATATAATTTTAGGGTGATTTGATAAAATGGCTAAAATGTCATCTCCATCATTTATTTTTCCATTTTTATTAACGGAAATAAGCCTATCTCCATCTCCATCAAAAGCAAATCCTGCATCAGCTTTGTTTTCAATAACAGTATTGATAAGTTTTTCAGGATGTAGTGCCCCACAATTTTTATTTATATTTTTTCCATCCGGGTTATTAAAAACTGTTATTGTTGAGGCGCCCAATGAATTGAAAATATTTTGAGCAATTTTGTAAGTTGCTCCATTAGCACAATCAATTACTATTTTTAATCCTTTTAAAAAATCTTTTTTAAAAAAGGAAAGAATATTTTTTGTATAAAATGTTTCAGCGTCATTCCAAATTTTGTGTATACTTTTTTCGTGTTGTTTTATTACTATTTTATTTTTTTCATTTTTCTCAAAGTTTTTGATTATAGAATTTTCATCAATTTTGTTTAACTTTGTATTCTTTGAATCAAATATTTTAATTCCATTATCATCATATGAATTATGAGAGGCAGAAATTATTATTCCAAAATCAAAATTTTTGGTATTAAATTTTCCTTTTATTAATTGGCATACTGCTGGGGTTGGTAAAATTTGTCCGTCTACTACATTAAGTGGTAAATTTGTTAAACCTTTTATTAAAAAATTTTTTATTTTTGGTGAAGAAAGTCGTGTGTCATAGCCTATAAGAACTTTTGGAGAATTTTTTTTATATTTTTCTATACTCCATTGAGCGATTGCTGTACCTAAAAATTTAAGGGATTTTTCAGTAAATGGATATTTATTTGCTTTTCCTCTGATTCCATCTGTTCCAAACTTTACTTTTTTATTCACATTTTATCCTTTTTTATTTTCATTTGATTTAAATTTTTTTCTATTAAGATATAATAATACATATTTTTTTATCATTTTTAAGGGGATTATAAATGAATTTTTCAATTTTGATCAGATGTTTTCTTATAGGTGTTTTGGCCTCATCATCTCTAGGACCAATTTTTGTTCTTACATTTAATAGGGGAGCAATATATGGTTTTTTAAGAGGATTTGCTACTGCTTTTGGAGCTTGTATTGCTGACGGAGTTTACTTTTTTTTAGGATTAGTAGGAGTTTTGGCTATTTTGAAGGAATCTGAAAAATTTATGTTTTTTTTGGATACAATAGGTGGTATTTTGTTGATTTTGCTTGGAATTTATTCTTTAAGAAAAGCTAGACAAGGATTTGTAACTATTAAAATGGAAGGAAAGATTAGCGTCTTTCTTACTGCTGGAAAATCATTTTTGATAACAATTTTAAATCCTCTCGTATTTTTATTTTTTATGATAATTGGAGTTCAAATTTTACCTGAGGGTATTCAATCTTTGACTTTAAGACAAGTATTTTTTGGAAGCTTCGTGGTAGCTTTGGGGTCTTTGAGTGTGCTTTGTATGGTTTCACTTATTGCTAGTTTTGTTGGAAACTGTATCAGTAAGGCAAAATTGAGGTTTATATCTTTTATAACAGGTCTTGTATTTATTGGGGTTGGAATTTATTTATTAGATCATTTATTTATGAGCCTTATTCAGATATTAAGGTGAAAAATGAAATTTATTTATTTTAGGCCTTATTTTGTTGTACTATTATCTTGAAAAGAGAAATTAAGGGGTAGAAAGTGATATAAAATCTTATTGGGAGGGGGAGCCATGACGAACATAGATAAAATGATTAATCGTATTGATCAAAAGGTTGATCAAAAAATTGGGCGATTTAAGTATTACTTTAAAAGGTATTTTCCAGTATTCAGTGTTACATTATTGTGTTTAATTGTTATATTTTTTGTTTTAAGGATATTTCATAAAAAACCATACTTTAGTGCTTCTATAATTGCAAGTGACATCAAAATAATTGTTCAAGTTATAGAAAAAATAGATTTTGATTGTAGTATTTTGAGCCTTGAACATATCAAAAATTATGTTGATTTTTTAAATGTTAAAGAATTTGAAGGATCGGAAATTGGACCTTTAAATCTTGCTTATCCAAAAAACTGGAAAGGCCCCTATTTAGGGGATAATCCAGAATTTCAAGGCATATTGTATCAGCTAGTAAAAATAAAAGATGGCATTTTTGTATTACCTGGAGATGGAGTTAAATTGCCAACAGGATTTGTTGTTGGTAAAGATTTTAAAATATCAGCAAATCTTGAACTTTCTAAAATGATTGAGATTAAAGGAAAGTTGAATTATAAAAATATTCCTTTAGCTGTCCAGATTAAATTTAAAAAAGGAGATTGGAAAAGAAGATTTACTCCTGAGCAAATGAAAAAAATAAGCACTGATTTTAAAGAATTTTATGAAGCGGTGCCTTTTAGTGAAAATGAGTGTGAGTTTGAAGTTAAAGGATAGGGCTTTTATTTTTAATATATGTTTTTAAAAATTTTTTCTAAGTATTTTGGAAGTATCGTTGAAGCAAAATGAATTTTAGGATTGTAATATTTTAATTCAAGATTTAGATTTTTGTATTTTTCTTCAACTTGTTCAAAGGTTACTTTATTTAAATTTGTATTAGAAGCGACAGTTAAACTGAATATTCCGCCTTGATATGTTGGAATGACTGCTTGATGAACTTTTACTGATGAAAAAACTTGTTTTAATCTTTTGTTGATAGTTATAGTTAATTTTGGTTGTTCTGTTAGAGATTCGCTTTGTACAGATATTATTCCATTGATATTTAAAGCGTCTTTTACATTTGTATAAAATTCTTTTGTAATCAATTGTTCTGCTGGACCATCAGGATCTGAAAGATCCAAAATTATTATATCAAAAAAGTTTTTATGCTTTTGGATATATTCTTTTCCATCACCAATTATTAAATTAGTTTTTTTGTTGTCAAATGACTTTTCCGAAATAGTTGGTAAATATTTTTTGCTAATTTCTACAACTTTTTTATCTATTTCTACCATTACAACTTTATCAATTGGATGTTTTAATACTTCTCTTAATGTTCCTCCATCCCCTCCTCCAATTATTAAAATTTTTTTGGGATTTTTGTGATAAAACATAGGTAGATGACAAATATTTTCATGATAAATAAATTCATCTTTTTCGGAAGTTTGTACGATTCCATCAAGAATTAGCATTTTTCCGTAGTCATAAGTGTCGTATACTTCTATTTTTTGATATTCAGATTTTCCCGAATACAATAATTCTTTTATTTGTATAAGGTGTTTTGTTTTTGATGAGCTTATTGGAACTTGAGTTTCTAAAAAATATTGTTTATCAGAAATATTTATAATATTGCAAGACACTGCTGTACTCCTTGTAAAAATAAAATTTTATGGTTTAATTGGTTTTAAAATGACTTATCGTATATTTATTTGGCTTTTTAATCTTTTGGCGCCAAAAAAATTTTTTGTGAAGTCTTCTGCTTTTTTTGCATTAAATGATTTGCAAGAAAAAACATTAATATAAGCACTATTCCAAGCCTCACAAAAATGGCCACTTACAAGGCTAGTTTCTATCATTTGCGCTAAAGAATATCCTGCTGCATATTTCGAACCTTCTGCAAATTTTTCTATGAATGGTTTTCCATATCGTTTCATTTTTATTAGGTTACATAGTTTTTCAGAATATTCTAAAATTTTTTCTTTTGATCTTATAGTTTGTGGTTCACAATTGAATAAATCGAGAGTTAATTCTAGACCGAATATTTTTTTATCTTTCTCTTTTTGTGAAATTTTTCCTCTTTTAGTTTCTGTTATTTCAACTTTTTTTGGATTAAAGACTTTTTTTAAATATTCCAATGCTTTTTCTGGTTTTGCTTTTTTGCCACATGTAAAAATATCTATTGCTGCATAATCTAATTCTGGCCATGTATGAATAGAAATATGAGATTCAGCAAGAACTAAAACTCCGGTTATTCCATGCGGAGAAAATTTGTGTATAGCAACCTTTTTTGGTTCACTATTTGCTTCTTTTGCAGCTTGTTTTAAAATTTTTTCTAATTCTTTGGGATCTTCTGTAATATTTCCTCCCCACAAATCTAAAAAAAAGTGTAACCCTGCATATTTTGATTTATCTTCGTCCTCTATAATATGGGCACTATTGTTTAAGTTTGCTTGGTATTTAAGGAGGTTTTCCATTTAGTTTCCCCTTTGATGGTTTATTAAATAATTAAATTAAAGTAAAGCAATAGTTACGATCACAACCCAAACAGATATTTTGTAAGAGATGTAACGTTTATTTTAATGTCAAATTGCAAGAAAGCAAGATTTTTATGTAGAAATTCATAATTTAAAGATAAAATTAATATATTTAAATAAGATTTAAAAAATTGGAAATTATTGTTTTACTACCGCATTTAAAATTTACAGTAATATAATAGGTATCATTATCTTTATGTTTTACTTTTTTGATTAATCCTACGCCAAACTTTTTATGACTTACCAATCTATTCTTTTTCCATGAAGTTTCTTTTTGTTTTGAAGGGGATTTTTCTTTTCCATTTTTTCTTTTTGTTTGTGTTTTACCGAGTTTAGAAAAATCTTTAAAAGTTAAGACAGATTTTTTGTTTTCACCTTGCCATTTTTTAAATATTGTTACTATTTTAGATTCGGAAAATTCTGATATTTCTATCTCTTGAACCAAATCTTGTGGTATTTCAGTTGAAAACTGTGAAATTTCTTGTTCACCTATTTGACCAAAAATGTTTCTTGTTTGCGCTCTTAGTAAAATTAATCTTTTTTTTGCTCGGGTTATTCCTACATAAAAAAGACGTCTTTCTTCTTCAAGGTCTTTTAATGATGTAAATGATCTGTATGATGGAAATAAGCCTTCTTCTAAACCTGTAATAATTACAGTATCAAATTCTAGGCCTTTTGAAGCATGCAGAGTCATACACAAGACTTGATTTTTTATATCCTGATTGTTTTCTAATTTTTCTTGCATTAATGTTATTTTTTCAAGAAACATATTTAGAGAGTTTTTCTTTTCTATTTTTTCAAAATCGTGAATTGATTGAACAAATTCATGAACATTTTCTATTTTTGATTCGGCATCTTTTTTATCGAACGATTTTTTTAAAAAATTTAGATAATTTGTTTTTTCTAATATTTTATTGATTATTTCGCTTGTTTTATGTTTTTGTTTCAATTTTTTTAATAGATCCAAAAATTCTACTAAAGCTTCTTTTTTTTTGTAAGAAAGATTTATTTGAGTGTTGGTTAACATATAATCAAGGATTTGTTTAATATTTAACAATGTATTTTGATTCCATTCTTTATATAATAGTTCTTCAAATTTTGCTCCAAGTCCTCTTGGGGGGCAATTTATAATTCTAAATAAGCTTGTTCTATCAAATGGATTAACTATAAGTCGTAAGTATGCAATCAAATCTTTTATTTCTTTTCTTTCATAAAATCTTATTCCGCCGATTATTTTGTAATTTATTGAATGACGTATCAATTCTTCTTCGATATTTCGTGATTGAAAATGTGTTCTATAAAGAATTGCTATTTGGTTTAATTTTATTTTTTGAGAAAGTGAGGAAAGATAGTATGCAATTGCAGATGCTTCTTGATGATCAGAGCGACATGTTATTGATAAAATACAATTACTGCCTTTTTTTTGTGACCAGAGATTTTTGGGGGTTCTTGTTTTATTGTTAGATATTACTTTGTTTGCTGCACAAAGAATTGGTTGAACAGAACGATAGTTTTGCTCAATTTTTATAAGAGTTACCGGTGAGAAATCTTTTTGGAATTTTAACATATTGGTTGCAACTGCACCACGCCAAGAATATATAGATTGGTCTTCATCACCAACAGCACAGATTGATTTTAAATTTAGTTTTTTGTTATCAGAAAGTGATATGCATTTTATCAATTCATGTTGAACCATGTTTGTGTCTTGATACTCATCAATAAGAATATGTTTTATTTTATTTTGTAAACTATTTTTAAAGCGATTATTGTTTTGAAGAATTTTTAAAACTGTAAGAATTAGATCGTCAAAATCTAGACATCGAGACATAGATTTTTCTGTTTCATAAGCCAAAAATATTTCTTTTAAAAGTTTATTTGAAAAAACATCTTCATCGGTTTTTGTATGTAATCTATTTTTATAATTAGAAATTTGATAACAAAGATCTGAAGCTGAAAAATGTTTTTCTAGCCCATTTTTTTTTAGAATTTTTTTGATTAATGATTTTTGATCATCCGAATCTAGGATAGAAAATTGTGGATATGGTAAAAGTTGTGGATTTGATCTTAGTAAAAGAAGGCAGTATGAATGAAACGTTCCTACAAAAGGAATTGAGTATTTTGCTTCAAAAAAATTTATTAACCGATTTTTCATTTCGTTTGCGGCTTTGTTTGTAAATGTTAGTGCTACAATAGATGAAGGTAGTTCATTTTCATTTATTATTAAATTTGCAATTCTTGAAGTGATTACTCTTGTTTTTCCTGATCCTGCTCCAGCTATAACAATTACGGATCCTTTTTTTTGTGAAACCGCTTTTTTTTGTGGCTCGTTAAGTTCTTTATTTAAAAATTGATTAAAATTTTTCACTTGTTTATCCTTTAACGAGTTAAAAGTTTTAGATAGAGAAAAGTATACCTAACTATTAAATATTTCAAAATAAAATAGAAGATATTTAAATAAAAAAACATATTTCAAGTATAAAAGGAGTAGAGTATGAGCATACAACCTGATAGTTGGATATCATATATGTCTAAAAAATATCAGATGATTAATCCCTTTGTTGAAAATCAAGTTAGAGTTGTTGGAGATGGAAATAAAAAAGTTGTAAGCTTTGGATTATCAAGTTATGGATATGATTTACGGGTTGCTGATGAGTTTAAAGTTTTTACAAATGTTTTTAATTCAGTTGTTGATCCAAAAAAATTTGATGAAAATTCATTTGTGACAATTAAAAATAATGTTTGCATTGTTCCTCCAAACTCATTTGCTCTTGCTAGAAGTGTTGAATATTTCAAAATTCCAAGAGATGTTCTTACAATATGTTTGGGAAAATCTACTTATGCCAGATGTGGAATTATTGTTAATGTTACGCCTTTTGAACCTGAATGGGAAGGACATGTTACTTTAGAAATTTCTAATACCACGCCTTTGCCTGCAAAAATATATTCAAATGAGGGGATTGCTCAGGTTATATTTTTTAAAAGCAAAAAATCTTGTGATGTATCATATGCACAACGAGGGGGAAAATATATGAAGCAAAAAGGGATTACTTTGCCATCAATTTAAAAAAGAAAGAAAAAAAATGAAGCAAATAGTAAAAAATAAATCTGATTATTATATGGATACATCTGAAAATTTTTCAACTTTAATTGAGTATCCTTATGGTGAAAAAGATCCATGTGCACTTGTAGAACTTATAGCAAGAACTAAGTTACATGGAGAGAAATATATTTGTGATCAGATGCCTGTTTTAGCGGCAAGAGTATCCCATGCTTCAAGTGGAAAAACCGGCAAAGATTTTGAAGGTGATAAAAAGTTGATGAATTATTTGGCCAAAAATAAGCATTTTAGTCCTTTTGAACATCAAAGTGCTACATTTAAAATAGTGACACCAATTTTTGTTACGCGTCAATGGATGAGGCATAGAACTCAATCATATAATGAAGTTTCTATGAGATATTCACAGGATCCAGTTGGTAAATTTTATTATCCACATACTTGGCGACAACAATCTTCAAGAAATAAACAGTTGGGTGTTGGGGGTGTTGAAGATCAAAAAGGATGTTTTGAAATTTTAAAGAAGGCTTATAAAAATGCATTAAATTCTTATATAGGTTTGTTAAAAAAAGGAGTGTGCCGCGAACAAGCAAGAATGGTTATTCCTGTTGGAAATTATACTCAGTTTTATGCAACGGCAAATTTACGAAATTGGATGGCTTTTTATAAACTAAGAATAGCGGAAGATGCTCAATGGGAGATTCGTCAGTATGCCAAATCTATAGATAATATTTTTAACAAAATTTGGCCTGATGCGTGGAATTCTTTGAAAGAGGCCTAATAAATTAGGCCTCTTTTTTATTATCAAATATGTGTTTTTGTTATTAAGAATTTGAAAAACAATCTTTGCATTCCGAGAGAAGCTTTGCAGCTGATTTGGAGGTTTTTTCAAAAGCATCAAACATTCTTGAGGTGAAAGATAAGAATTTTTCTTTTGTGGTACAGTTTTTTATTTTTTTAAATACTGTGTCTTTTGTTAATTCTTCTAATGATTTTATTCCGTCGTTGTTTAAAAAATATTTGAAAGCTTTTTTTAAAGATATTTTAAACTTTTCGATAATAGTTTTTTTAGTAGCATCAAGTATTTCTAGTAATGATTTATATTCAAATGCTTCGACAAGAGTATTTAATAAGTCATTTTCTTTAGTATTGATTTTTTGAGACTTAATTTTTTCGTTTACTTTTAAATATTCTTCTGCCGATGTAAATGATGTTGATAGAGAATTTCTAATTTTGTTTATATATTTTTGTATTTTTTTAATATATTCATCTATTTTTTTAGTAAGAATATTTATTTTTTTTACTTTTTTCCCATAATCAGTTGAGTTTTTGAGAGGTGCGCATATTCTTTTCTTTTCGATGTTAGATTGACATGTGATCAATAGAGATTCAATGGAGATATATAATATAAGTTGACCTAAATGTTGAGACAGATTTCCTTTTTTTGTTATATGTTTTAATTTTAGCATTTCTTTCAGGGTTAGATAGTCTCCATAGTGTTCTAAAAATGCTGCTACAAATTCTGAGTTTATATTATTTGATTTTTGTATTTGACAAATAATTTCTGGAATTTTTGTTTCAAAATTTTTTAAAAAATTAATTGTATTTTCTCCTGTCTTTTCAACTTCATCTATTGTTTCTTCTATTTTTGAGAGAGTAGTATCTGTTTTAAGAAAAATATTGGTTGGAATTAAAAATAAAATGTAAAGAAATAATAATTTTGATTTTTTAAATAACATAAAAACCTCCATTAATTTTAAAAATTTCCCATTTACAACACAAAAAATATTTAATTTAATTATGTATTTTAAGTTTACTTGATTGAAAGAGATAGTCAAAAGGGGTGATACAAAAATACTACCAGAAAGAATTGTATGTATTTTTGATGTGTTTTATAACATTTTGTATAGATATTTATCTTTAGGATTGATTTTGTTTGTAATTTTTGTTTTCTGTTTTCTAACTGTAATTATCTTTTTTATGCTTTCTATTACCTTTTTTACAACTTTGTTTTCTATCAAAGGCAATTCGAGTAGTATAGGAATATGGTTTAATTTTTTGTGTAGTATCAAATTTTTTAGTGTTTTTTCTCCTATACAGCCTTTTCCTGGAATTTCATGTTTATCGATTTTGCTTCCTTTTTCTTCTGCAGAATCGCTTAAATGAATAAGTTTTATTTTATCTATTTTCATATGTTTATCTAATAATTTTGTAAAGTCTTCTGTTTTTTCAATATCATAACCGTAGGCAAATGCATGAGCAAAGTCTATACAAAAATTTATTTTTTCTGGATGATTAATTAGTTCTAATAATAATGAAAAATCATTAAGATTGCTTCCTATAACATTTTTTCCATGGGATGTATTTTCTAATAAAATTTGTATGTCTTTTTCTTTTTTTAAAATATTATTAAAAATTGTTGCAAATTTTTGAATTCCTTTTTGCTTATATGAAATATTATTTGTTGTATTTTTGTATCCTGTTGCAGATCCCGGGTGTAGGACTATATATTTTATTTCTAGTTGTTTTGCAATACGAATTTCTTTTTTTAAAAGACTGATTGAAATTTGCAGACTTTTTTTATTTCCGGTTGCCAAATTGATCCAGTAAGAACTATGAATATAAATATTAGAAAAATATTTTCTTTTTATTTTCAAAAATTCTTTTCTCTCAAGATCTGTAATTTTTAAATATTTTCCATCATTGTATTTTGTTAAGAAAAATTGAAAACTTTTTATTTTGTAATCTATTGCTTCATTATTAAGAGAAGAAAGATTTTTTATTAATCGCAGATGTAATCCAATATCTCTATTATAATTCAATTTGTTCCTTTAAAAATTTTTCTTCAAAATATGGTTTTAAGGCATCATAAAAATCATTTTTTATTTTTTTTAAGCCTTCTTTTGATTTGGATTCAAATCGTAGACATATGACTGGTTGTGTATTTGATACTCTTGCCAATCCCCAACCATAATCCATTTGAGCCCTTATTCCATCAATTGTAATAGTTTGAACATTTTTTTTTGCAGTAAAAATATTTTTTACATGTTCCACTATTTCTTTTTTATTTTCTTCTGAGCACTTAATTCTTATTTCTTTAGATCTTTGTTTTTCTGGAAATATTTTTATAAGTTCTTCTAAATTTTTTTGTGTTTGATGAATTATTTCAAGAAGACGTAAAGCTGCATAAATTCCATCATCATAGCCAAAATAACGATCTTTAAAAAAGAAGTGGCAACTTAATTCACCAGCCAATATGGCATTGTTTTGTGACATAGTTTTTTTTATTAGGGAATGGCCAGAAGGGCTGATACAATCTTTTGCTTTCCAAGATCTTAAGAGTTCAATAAGGCTTGATGAAGCTTTTATATCAAAAGCTACAGCTGCATTTGGATGATCTTTGAGTATTTGTTGTGCATAGACGGCCAAAAGTTGGTCTCCTGGAACAAGTTTACCTTTTTTTGTCATTGGATTCATTCTGTCGCAATCTCCATCTAACCCGATTCCAAGTTTTATTTCTGGATTATTTTTTAATTCTAAAGCAAGATATTTCATATTTTCTTGTACAGTTGGATCGGCTTCATGATTTGGAAAGTTTCCGTCTACTTCCTCAAAGATTAATTTGACATTTTTAAAGTTCATTTTTTTAATTAGATGAGGAAATACTGTTCCTCCTGTTCCATTTCCACAATCTATTATTGCATCGATTTTTAAATTTTTTAAATGTTTAAAATGATTAGCTAGAAAGTCTATATAATCACTTGTAATGTCATATGTTTTCACAGATCCTTTTTTGACATTTTTACTTTGATAAAAATTTTTACTTTGATAAATTTTTTTAATTTCTTGAATTTGTATTCCCCAAATAGATTTTTTATCTAAACATATTTTAATGCCATTATATTCTCCTGGATTATGTGAAGCTGTAATAATCATGCCTGTTGAGGAGGGTAAATTGTGAAGAGAAAAATAAAATGCTGGTGTTGTGCAAAGTCCAATATCGATTACATCTAGTCCTAAATCGATAATTGCGCGAATTGTATTTTTTTGAATTTGTAGAGAGTGATTTCTTCCGTCTCTTCCAACGATGATTGTTTGGGTTTGTGGATTTTTTTGTTTATAATATGTGATGATAGCTTTTGAAAGATTATAGGTTTCTTCTATATCAATTTCTTTTCCTACAATTCCTCTTATATCATATTCTCGGAAGATTTGGTTTTTCATCTTATTCTCCTTTTATCAAAACGCTAATTAAAAATGAAAGCGTTAAACAAACAAATTTATACTTATTCTTCATTTTTAAACTCACCTTTTTTCTTTTTTTTAAAAAATTGGTATTTGTGTATTTTTTAAGTAATTAAAATTTTTAATTTGTTAATTGATAAATAAGTGAATAGTTTTCCTCCTTTTTCAAAAACGATTTTAATTTTTAGTAAACGTAACATTATACTATTTTTTTAAAAAAATATGTAAAATAAGTAGTCAAAATTGATTTTTATTGTTTTATAACTATATTTTTGATAATACAACTATTCTATTATTAATGATCTGATTTTGAGGAAGTTATATTTTGAACAAAAAAACTTTAGGTTTATCTTTATTAATGATTTCATTTTTTTTTGGATCCAAAATTTTTGGATTTGAATATGAAAATATTTTTTTTAGTAAGGCTGAAAAGAATTTGTCAAATCTGAAAGAATTGCAAAGTAAAGAAGATGATTTTTCTAACAACAAGGAAAATTTTATAAAAAGAAGGGCTAAAGAAGGGTTGATTTTAAAAGAATTAAAATTTTTTTTGGATAAATGTCGTTTTTATAAATTAACTGTTGATGGAATAAGAAGTTCAGAATTAGATTCATTATTCAAACAAATTGATGGTCAGCAATATAGAGTTCTGAGTAATGATATTGTTTTTTGCAACAAAGAAGAAAACGAGTTATTACAAGAATTTTTTAATTTTGTAAGAATAGGAATTATTTATGAATTAGTATTTGATCATATGGTTATCTTTAGAAATAATCTCATTTATCATTTAGAGAATCTTTATTTTCTGATTGATTATTGGACAAAAGAGATAGATAGTTATTCGTTGCGTGGAAAAATAAAAAATATTTTTTTGGATGATTTTGGAAAAGAGCATTTGAAAGAAAAAATAAAAAAGCTGATTTTTTTTAAGGGTAGAGTTGCATCTTTTGTTGGAAAGGTAGACGAACTTTTTTTGAGATTTGCTAAAGATATAAATCCTTTTTTATTAAAAGATAGTAAAGTTATTGCTTGCACAGTTAAAGATCTAACTATTTTTGTGGAAGAATCAATTTTTTGTATTAGCAGTTTTTTTTCAAAACAGTTTAATCCAGACTTGCAGAATTATAATAATGAGTTGGTGAATTTTAATAACTTATCTTTAATGGAAAAGATGCAGCAACTTTGTAAGAATCATATTGATGTATTGTTAATGGAGGAAGGTTTTGATTTTGTGTTAAAGGAATATTCCATTCCAAATTTTTTTCAAAGACATTGGTTTTTGTTATCTGCATGTGGAGTTGCAACTGTGACTAGTGGAATATGTCTATATAAAAATTGGGATTATCTTATGAGTGATGATGGAGATTCTCCCAAAAACCGAGTAATAAAATTTTCTAAAGAAACATCAGGGTGGATTACAGATAGTTTTATCAGTTTATATGATATGATTAAGGATAAATTGTGGCCTGATGAGCAGAATCCTACAGTTTTAGAAGAGCATAAAAATTCTTTTGTTAAAAAGTTTGAAGAAACTTGTAAAAAATTACATGAAGAAGGTTTATTGGATGTAAAAAATCCTGAAAATTTGGATCCACTTTTTAATTCATTGAGTAAATTTAAGAATAAAGAAATTCTTATGAATCATAATAAATTAAAAAAATCTCATAAATTATTTAAAAAACATAAGAATGATTTTAAAGATTATTTTGATAAATTAGGAGAAGCGATAGATTTAAAAGATAGGGTTGAAGGAGAGTTAGATAAGATTCCTGTAGGAAGAGTTAATTGGGTTATTAGTAAAGAGTTAACGGAATCTTTAGAAAGAAGTATTCCTATAATTGAAAATTGGATTAAAGAAATAAAAAAGAGACTTGAAAATATTAAAAAAGATGATTTAGGAAAAAATACTTATGATTCAGTAAATAATTTATTGGTTGATATCACAAATATGGTTGATTCATTGATTCCTCAAGTAGATAATTTAGGTGTTATGTGGAGAATATATCAGGCTATCATATATAAAGTAATTGGTGATGGTTTGGATAAGTTGGCTATGACGGTAAAAACAGGAGAGGTTACGTTGAACTGGGTAAAAGCATTGATTCCTGTTATGCTTACAATTATTGTTGCTCCTACAACGTTTTTTCTTATAATTAAGGGAATTTTAAAATCTAGACGAAAAGAAAAAATTGAAAAAGTAAATAAAGTAATAACTGAAATTTATAGAATTTTAGTTTATTATAAATCTTCTTCGTTTGATTGTTATCATCGTAATTTGAAATATAAAGATCAAGGATTGATTAGTTTTTGGGCAGAGAAATTGAAAGAATATAGTAGATCAATGTCATCTGTTGATGAGAAAGATTTATCAAGATTAATTTCAGATCTTAAAAATACAAACCTTTCAGTTGATCAAAAAATTGATTTTATTAATATTGAATGGGGAAATAAATTGTTTGGTGGCAATGTTGCTTACTAACAATAATGCTGATTTTTTTATTTGGAGCGAAAATGATTGATTTAAAGCTTTTAAGAGAAGATCCAGAAAAAACAAAAAAACTTATTTTAAAAAAAGATCCATCATTTGATATTGAACAATTAAAAAATAAAGATGAAATTGTCAGGGGGCTTCAGTTTGAAATCGAGGGTCTTAGAAAGAAAAAAAACGATTTAGCTTTGCAGGGTGCCAAGGGATTGACTGATGAGATTAAGGAGAGATCTAAAGAGCTTGGTAAAAGTATAAAAGAAAAAGAAGAAGATCTTGAGCAGGTAAAAAAAGAATTTAAAAATTTTTTGTTATCATGTCCAAACATTTTGCAAGAAGATGTTCCTGCTGGTGGCAAAGAATCAAATAAGGTAATCAAATCTTTCGAAGAAAAAAGAAAGTTTGATTTTGTACCAAAAAATCATGTTGAAATTAATGAAGGTTTAAATTGGTTTGACATGGTGGCAGGATCAAAAATTACTGGATCTCATTTTGTTCTGTATAAAAGTTTTGGAGCAAAGTTGATTTATGCTCTTACTAATCTGATGCTTAAGAATAATGTTGAATTTGGTTTTGAACCTATGCTGCCTCCTTACATGGTAAAAGAGGAATGTTTGGTTAATACTGGAATTTTACCAAAATTTGAAGGTGATTTTTATCGAACTCATAGTGACCTTTGTCTTATTCCTACAGCTGAGGTTAGTCTTACAAGTTTACATGCTAATGAAATCCTATCTATTGAAAAATTACCATTGAGATATGTTTCTTGGACAAGTTGTTTTAGAAAAGAGGCTGGTGGCTATGGGGCAACGGATAGGGGATTAATCCGAATTCATCAGTTTGAAAAAGTAGAAATATTTTCTATATGTGAACCAAAAAAATCTGAGGAGGAACAATTAAGAATGCTTGAGTGTTCACAAAAACTTTTACAAGATTTGGGTTTGCATTATCGAGTTTCTTTGTTGGCTGCTCAGGATTGTTCTTTTTCTTCTTCAAAAACTTATGATATTGAAGTTTGGTTGCCTGGTCAAAATGAGTATTATGAAGTTTCCTCTTGTAGTAATTGTACAGATTTTCAGTCAAGAAGAGCGATGATTAGATATCGTAAAACTTCTGAATCAAAACCTGAACTTGTTCACACGTTAAATTCTTCTTCTCTTGCTTTACCTCGTTTAATTGTTGCATTAATGGAAAATTATCAGCAGAAAGATGGAAGTGTTAAGTTGCCAAAAATTTTAGAAATTGCGATGGATCATGTTTGGTAATAACAACAAAAAAAAGAGTCTTTCGGAAGAAATAAGAAAAAAAATAAAAAGGATAGAGATTTTTTCCAAAAGATTGATGAAAGGTTCTCTTGTTGGAGATTATCTTTCTGCTTTTAAGGGTTCTGGTTTAGAATTTGATCAGATAAGAGAATACCAGATTGGTGATGATATTAGATTTATTGATTGGAATAGCTCTGCAAAGATGAGCAAGATAATGTTTAAACAGCTTATAGAGGAGCGAGATAGAACAGTAATTTTGTTGATAGATATATCAAATTCTTCTTCTTTTTCTTCAAGCCGAGAATTGAAAAAGGATATGATTGCTCAAGTTGGTGCTGTGTTGGCGTATATTGCAAGTGAAAATAAAGATAGAGTTGGTGCTGTATTTTTTTCAGATAGGGTTGAGAGGTGGATTTCTCCAAGTAGAGGTAAGTTGCATGTTGGTAAGATTATAGAGACAATTTTTTCGATAAAGCCTAAAGGGACAAAAACTAATATTCAAGAGGTATTAAATTTTTTAGTTGGTTTGAAAAAAAGAAATAGCATTGTTTTTATATTGTCAGATTTAATTGATGAAGACTCCGATTATTCCAAAATTTTAAAAGTAGCAGCATGTGAATATGATCTTGTGGGAATAAGATTTTTGGATGAATGTGAAAAGTCTCTTCCTGAAGTTGGATTGATTGAGATAGAGGATTTGGAATCTGAGAAATTTTATATTGTTGATACAAGAGATAAAAAAATAGATGGTAAATTTAATTTGAATGTTTATTTAAAAAGTCGTTTAATTGAGCAGAAAAAAATATTTGAAAAATATAGAATAGATTTGTTGGATCTTGTTGTGGGAAGACCGTTTATTAATCCTATGAATGAATTTTTTAGAAGTAGAATTAAAAGACAGATATAGATTATGAATGGTAAAGTAGATTTTTACGAAATTTATGAATATTATTATCTTCCATTTTATAAGACATGTAATTTTAAATGGTTTATTATTTTTTTAATTGGAATACTTATCGCAATTTTTTCGTATCTAATTATAAAATTTGTTTTAAAAAGAAAAAAAGATAAAGGAATTTCTGCTTCGTTATGGGCTATTGCCGAATTAAAAAAATTGGATATAAATAAACTCTTGTCAAAAGAAAATTACAAAAAATTTTATTTTGATTTGACTTTTATAATAAAAAAATATTTGCATAAAAGATATGGTTGGTTTACTGAAAATAGAACTGATGAAGAATTGATAAGATATTTGAAAGATAAAAAATTTGATTCAAATTTACTTGGGAGTCTTGAAAAATTTATAAGCGGAGCTTTGTGGATAAAGTTTGCTGATCAAGAGGCATTAAAAATTCAGGCTAAAAAAGATTTAGATCTAGTACATCAGATTGTTTATGAGACAAAAATTGAGGTTGAAAAAACTTAAGCATATATACATTCATTGGCCATTTTGTAAAAATAAATGCCTTTATTGTGATTTTATATCTTTTAAAAATCATGAAGAATTTGTGAAAGATTATCATGATGCTTTGTGTAAACAGATAAAATTATTTGCAGAAAATAATAAAGATAAGTGGAAGTTTGAGATAGAAACGATTTTTTTTGGTGGAGGAACCCCAAGCTTATATCCTTTAGATTTATTGAAAGATCTTTTTTCTGTTTTGAATAGTAATTTTAATTTAGAAGATGTAAAAGAGGTTACAATAGAGGTTAATCCTGTAAGTGTTATAAAAGAACATTTAAAAACTTGGAAAAATTTGGGAATAAATCGTTTGAGTATTGGTGTTCAGATTTTGGATGAGATAATTTTACAAAAATTGAATAGAATACAACCTGATCAAGATGTTTTTAATCTTGTCAAAATTGTTCCAGATTATTTTGAGAACATTTCAGTAGATTTGATTTTGGGATTACCTGGAACAACATTAAGTAAATGGTCTAATACTTTAAAAAAAATTGTATTATGGCCAATAAAGCATATATCGGTATATTTTTTGACAACATATGATAAAACTCCTCTTTTTTATAAAGTGAAAAATAAAGATATTACTTTGTTTGATGAGAATGATTTAATTTCGTTTTATGAATTGACAGTTGATTTTTTAAAAGATAATGGTTTTGAGCAATATGAAATTTCAAATTTTGCAAAGCCTGGATTTGAATCAATACATAACAAAGCTTATTGGGATAGAAAACCTTATCAGGGATTTGGATTGTCAGCGTCTTCTTTTGATGGTAAATTTCGATTTGTAAATGAGAAGAATTTATTAAGGTTTATCAAATGCTGTAATCAGAAATATGAAAAATTATATTGCTATCAGGAAAAATTAAGTAAAGATGAGGAATTTTTAGAAAGATTAATGTTGGGCTTGAGGCAAAAAAAGGGGATAGATTTGCACCGTATGTTATACTTCTTAAAGGGTGAGAAAAAAAATAAGTTTTTAAATGTTTTGATAGATTTGGAAAAGCGATCTTTAATTCACAATCGCGGGGGTAAGATATATCTTACTTTAAAAGGGATAATGTTGGAAAATGAGGTAATTTTAAAATTGATCTGATATTTTTTTCTAAAATTTGTTTTTTAATAATTTTTTATGTTGGTTAATTACTTATGGCATGTCTTAAAAATTTAGAGGTGTTATGGCAAAACACGTTGGTATTAAATTACCAGATGATCTTTTTAATCTTTTGATGAGAAAAAAAACAGTTGCTGTCTTAGCTACGTTTTCTGAAAAAGGAATTCCTAATACAACTCCTTTACAATGTATTTATCCTAAAGGTAAAGAAAGTCTTTTGATATCAATTCATAAAGAACATACAGGTTACCATAATATGGTTTGGCAGAAAAAAGTTATGTTATGTTTTTTAGGTGAAGGGAATACTGCTTATAGTATTTTAGGAAGAGCTGGGGTTGTACGTGCGCCTTCATCTGTACATCCTTTAATGAATGTTGTTCGTATAGATATTATTGACATAAAATGTGATAGGTCTATTTTGACAAGAGTAGACCAAGGCATTTTATGGAGTTATACTTCTGTTGAGGCAGAGGAGTTACATAAAAGTCTTTTTACCGAACTTGAAGAACTTTCGAAAACTTTATAAGTTTTTATGTAGTGATGGTTTTATGGTTTTTATAATATTTTTTTATAGATTTTAAAAAGGCTTCTTAATGAAAAAGAGCTTTATGTATTTTATTGTACGTTCTTTTTTTGTTTTATGTTTTCTTTTTATTTTAAAATTAAATGGGCAGGTTTCTTCTGTTAAAGACAAACCTTTAGTAAAGGTAGATGTGCCTAGCGCCGTTGATATTTCTACTATAAAAGTTCATAAATCGGTTGATTCTGAAGTTGTTTCCGAAGAGGTGAGTAATTTACAAGCAGGGTTAAAGGATCAAGTGGTTACAAGTACAAAGGAAGCTTCTTTGGAGGAATCTTCTGAAGAAGGCGACATACTTGCAGGGGCTGAGACTGTTGAAATTTTGTCAGAAAAAATTGGTTTTCAAGGAAATTGGGTTAAGAAAAGAGAGTGGTTAAAAGAGGCGAATAAAATAAACACAAAGATTCAAGAGATGGTTGTTGGAATTCAGAAGGCTAGAAAAAGTTTTTATGATAAATTTTCTAAAATAGATAAAGAGATGGACGAATTTTATAAAGGAGAGGGGATTGAGCATGGAAAGGTGGAGGTATTATTTGCAGATTTAAATAAGTATATCGAAAAAAAAAGAAAGAAAGAGTTAGAAAGACTTAAGGTTGCAAGAACTAAAATGGGAGTGTTAGGGGAATATCAAATTAAATTGGATATTATGGAGGATGAGATAAAATCATTTAAAACTGATTTAGACCAATTAAAACTTGATATAAAATCTATTGGGGATCTAGATAAATCTATAGATGCTAGACTTAAAATACTTAATGATCAAATTGAGTTAGCTTTAAAAGAATCTTCTAATTCAAAAGATTTAAGTAAGCAGATTTGGTATATCATTGATGACAAAAAGGCGCGGGAGGTTTTTTATCAAATTAAAGGAGGTCCCTTGGTAAAGGTTCAAGGTGTTAAATCATACATTACGTCTGATCTTACACAAGACTTTGATAAGGTTTTACAGATTATTAGATCTCAGATGTCTAGAGTAACAAATGAAATTAAAGGTTTGGAGGATAGAGGCATTATAATACGAGATAGATCTGAAAGATTAAGGGAGATTAAATTGAAAGAACTGGAGGAATGGGAAGCTAAAAAAGGAATTGCGCTTGTTACTGAAAAAGATATTAAAGAACAGAAAAAGGATGCTTTGCATCAAAGGATTTATAATTTTGTTGTTGATGTTTTTGCAAGAATTTATGTTTGGATAAAAAATATTTTTGATATAACAGATAAAAAAAAGATTGAAATGGAAGTATTACCATTGATTAAGGAAGAAAAATTATCTGATATAGAACCAGTAAAAGAACTAATTCCAGAAAAAGAATTAACTAAAGAACTAATTCCAGAAAAAGAATCTATGACAAAAGAAGCTGTTGTGACTACTTCCGCAATACCTGTTGATGTTTTGTCCAAAGTTCCTTCAAGAGAACCATCAAAATAAAATATTCAAACTTTTTACTTTTAAATGAATTGATTTCTCAATAAAACTCCTGTTATTATTTTTTTGGTGCAATTATTATTTTTATAATAAGGAGATTTGGTTATGAAAAAAATTTATCTTTTAATTTTTTTATTGATTACTAAATCTATGGCTCAAGAAACAGAAATGGAAACTGTTCCTGCAGCTATGCCTGGTTTTGAAGGAGAGGTTATTGAAGAGGAGCTTTTACTAGAGGAAGGCGAGAAGTTTCAAAAAGCTGGTGAAGAAGTTGCTTCAGAAGAAAAATCAGAGGCTGAGCCTACTGATGAAAAAGAAGAGGTTCCTTCAGAAAAAAAAGAAGTTGCTTCAGAAGAAAAACCAGAAGCTGAGCCTACTGATGAAAAAGAAGAGGTTCCTTCAGAAAAAGAAGAAGTTGCTTCAGAAGAAAAACCAGAAGCTGAGCCTACTGATGAAGAAGAAGAGGTTCCTTCAGAAAAAGAAGAAGTTGCTTCAGAAGAAAAACCAGAAGCTGAGCCTACTGATGAAGAAGAAGTTGTTTCCCAAGAAGAAGTACCACCAAAAGAGGAGCCTGTGGTTCAAGTTATCCCAACGCCTGAAGTTACTTTTGAACAGCCAAAGTGGCCAGATGCATTAGAGATTTCAGAAGAGACACCAAAACTTGTAAAAATTCCATGGAGTCAAGATTTTAAAAATATATTAAAAGAAGCAGATCAAATCAATCTTAAGATTAAAAATTACATTAATAAATTACGAGAAAACAGGAAGCAATTAAATCAGAAATATTTAAAAGTTGATAAAAAGTTGGATGAGTTTTTGCAGGATATTAGTTTTTTGTATGGGGAGATAATGGAAGAAGAAAGTAAAAAGCCTGTACATGATTATGCATTGGAATGGGAAAAAATTAAAAAAGAAGTAGATGGGATTGATAGATCTGAAGATGAAATTTTAAAACAACTTGCAAAATTAGATGATCAGATTGATGTTGCTATAAGTGAGGCTTTTGAAGTACACAAAATAAGTGTAGGAATATTAAAGGTTAGTGAACAAAAGGCTGCTCAAGATGGCTTGAATAAGTTGAAAGATAGTTTGAAAAAAATTAAAGGGATTCAGGATAATCTTCAAAAAACATTGATTAAAAATATTGATAAGTCTTTAGATAATCTTGAATTGCAGATGCAAGAGATTGATGGAAAAGTAAATGTTCTTAAGACAAAAAGAAAGGCTAAAGAGATTGAGTTTGAAGATGAGATGGAGATTGAAGATGAGAAAGAGAAAGAAGAAATAACAGAATCAAAATTGTTTGTAAAGACAGTCAATGTTGTAGCGATTTCAATAAATTTTTTAAAGAAAACTGGAAATTGGTTGTTGGATGTATGTGGAAAAATAGGAAGATGGCTTGAAAAAGTAAGTAAGGGGGAAAAGGAGGATAGTGATTCTGTTTTGCAAAATATAAAATCTAAAATTGAGTTGTTGGATATTAGTATTAAAGAATTAGAAGAAGAAAAAAAAGGTGTTACACAAAAAAGACGAGAATTAGAGAAATTGAAAAAGGAGAGAGTTGATAAAATCAAAGAAAAATTGGAATTAATAAAAAAGGGAAGTCACGAAAAGTCAGTTGTTGATAAGGAAGATTTGAAAGACATTTCTAAAAAACCTAAGTGGAGGGTGGTTGTAGAAAATTTGTTTGATAAATTTTTGGATACTATGACTTTTATTGTACGAAAAACTAAAGAATATTCTGTCTGGTTTTATAAAAAAGTTCTTAAAGTTAAGTTTGCAAGATTTGTTGTTGCTGTAAAAAAGCGATCTGAAGCGATAGAGGAAGATGAACGAAGATCTATTCTTGAGATAGAAGAAGAGGTTATTTCTGAACCTCCACCTTCTAGTTTAGAAGAAGTTGTTGGTTTAGAAAAAGAAGCTGAAGAAATTACGGTTCCGTCCGAAGAAGGTGTGGGTGTTCCTGAGGAACTTGGTTTTGTTGGTGAGGAGATGGGAGGTCAGCCTCCAACAGTTTCTGAAAGTGTGGAACCAGCTGAGAAAAAAATTTTTTTGCCGGCGGAAATTGAAGTTCCAAAAAAATAAAATTGAAATTATATAATGTAATGTTTTATCACAATTTTTTTCTTAAAATTTGCCAATAGTATAAGAGTTTGATAGATTTTTATTATAAAATCTTAAAAATTTTGTTTATGAATTGTAGCTTTCCGGTCGTTGTAGCTAAAGCTATTTTGGCAAAGTCGGTGAGCGAAGGTTTATTGGAGAACATTTATTTAAGATTGTCGTTTTTATTATGCCGAGGTGGCGGAATTGGTAGACGCACTGCTTTAAGGGGGCAGCGGGAGTAATCCCGTAGGGGTTCGAGTCCCCTCCTCGGCACCATCTGCTAGTAATTTTTATCGATTCTTGATATGATATTTGCGTTAGATTTTTTGTATTTTGTTTGTTAAGGAAAGTTAAAATATTGTTTAAGATATGATTTATATATACTTTTTTAAAAATTTGTTAAGGGAGTTTTATGGTTAACAAAGTTGCAAAGTTTTTTCTTTCAAAATTTATGTTTTGGGTTTTGATTGTTGTAGTTGGCAGTTATTTTTTATTTTCAATAGATTTAAAGCATGTACAATTAATTGAAAAAGAGAGGGGTGTTAAATTATCTTTTATTCAAAAGTTATGGCATTCAATAAGAATGCCTCGATTAAAACTTGGAATTGATTTACAGGGTGGTACTTATCTTGTTCTTGGTGTTGATCTTGAAAAGGCTATTGAGAATCGTTTGGGTTTAGAAATTAAAAATTTAAATCAGCTTTTTAAAAATAAAAAATTAAAGATGCTTCCTGATAAAAAAGAAGTTAAAAATTTAGAACTTCTTATGACATTTAAAGATGAGGAATCTGCCAAAGTTTGTTATAACATTGTAAACAAAGATGTTCCAACTTTAAAGACAACACGAAAAGGTGTTGTTGTAAAATCTATTCTTACACCTCCAGAAGAACAGAGAATTAGAACTGGTTCTGTTGAACAGGCTGTAAATATTTTGAGCAATAGGTTAAGTGGTTTTGGTGTTGAAGGAATTGTTGTTCAACAGCACGGAGAAAGACAGATTATTGTTCAATTACCAGGTATCAATGATCCAGAAAGAGTAAAATCTGTTATCACGAAAACGGCTAAATTGGATTTTAAAATAGTAGAAAAAGTTGCAGATAGCAAAGAAGCCTTACTGGATGATTTTGAAGGTGAGCTTCCTGCAGGCAAAATGATTGTAATGGGAAGAAAAAACTCTAGAGAGTATGACGAGGAAGATGGAAAAGCATATTTGGTTTCATCATTTGCAGATTTAACCGGTGATCATATTGTGGATGCGAGAGTTACATATGATCAATATAATAGAATAGAAGTAACCTTCAAGCTTGATGGCGCTGGTGCAAGAGATTTTAGAGAACTAACAAGTAATAATATTGGAAGACGTTTAGGAATTATTATTGATGATGTTATGTATTCGGCACCTGAGATTAGCACTACTATAAGCAGTAGGGGATCTATACACGGAATTCGGTCGGCAGAAGAATCAAAAGATTTGGCTCTTGTTCTTCGTTCAGGAGCACTTCTTGCACCATTAAAGTTTGAGCATGAAAACCGCGTAGGTGCGTCACTTGGTCAAGATTCTATTGATAAAGGAATATTTTCCTGTGTTGTTGCATTACTTCTTTTGCTTTTATTTAGCATATTTTACTACAGACTTCCTGGAATTTTTGCTATATGTGCTTTGTTTTATAATCTCTTTTTGATTATGTTGTTTTTATCCTACTTTGAATCTGCTTTAACATTGCCTGGCATAGCAGGTATGGTTTTGACAATTGGTATGGCGGTTGATGCTTCTATTTTGATTTATGAGAGAATAAAAGAGGAGCTTTTAAAAGGAACAACGTTTAGAAAAGCATTGAATGATGGATTTAATGGTGCGATGGTTGTTATTTTGGATTCAAATATTACAACATTTTTAACAGGATTTGTACTATTTAAATTTGGTGGGCCCGCTATAAAAGGTTTTGCAGTAACGTTGATGGTTGGAATTGTTGCTACTGTTTTTTCTGGAATTTATTTTTTAAAATCTATTTTTGAATTTGTATTAGATAATACTCCACTAAAAAAGATTAAATTTTAAGATGTGGCGGCGTAGCTCAGGTGGTTAGAGCGACGGAATCATAATCCGTAGGTCCGGGGTTCGAGTCCCTGCGCCGCTACCATCCTACGCTAAAGCTACGGATGGCACGGCCATCTTTGCCAAAAAGGAAATATTAATTTTTTAAGTTAATTTTTATAAAAAAAGCGTAGGATGTCCTCCGAAGCTTTACGCGAAGGAGGACGGTATAGCTAATCATCTTAAAAAAATGGAATTTATATAAGGATTTTGAAAGATGAATTTTTATATTTTTAATTTTATTTTAATTTTAGTTGTTCCATATCTGATTGGTGCTATTCCAACTGGATATTGGTATTGCAAATATTTTCATGGTATTGATATAACAAAAAATGGATCAGGGAATATTGGTGCAACAAACGTTTCAAGAGTTCTTGGTAGTAAAAAACTTTTTTTTCTTATTTTTTTCTTAGATTCCTTTAAGGCATTTTTAACGTTATTTATTTTAAATTATTATGTATCAGATTTATTAATAAGTGCGATATGTATTATTCTTGGAAATTCTTATTCTTTGTTTTTGAATTTTAAGGGTGGAAAATGTGTTTCTGCTGCATTAGGAATTTTTGCATTTTTTGATATAAAAATATTTTTAATTTATGTTGTTTGTTGGACAATAATTCTTGTTTTGTCAAAAATGGTTGATGTTGCATCAATTTTAACATTTTATATTATTACTTTTTTTGTTTATCCCATTTTTTTCTTTAAAACTTTTTCATTTTTTTTATTTCTTTTATTTTTGTCTTTATGGATTACATTTAGACATAGGAGTAATATTAAAAATATTTTAACTATTAATAATTGAGAGTTTTAATATGAATTTTATTAAAGTTGCTCAAGTTTTTGATCAAATAGAGGGAGAATCATCGAGGTTAAAAATCACCGAGCTTTTAGCTGATTTGCTCAAAGATGCAACACCATCACAGGCCGCAATTATTTCTTATATGTCTTTGGGGGATTTAAATCCTACTTATGTTGGTACACAATTTAATTTTGCTGAAAAAAGCATGATTAAAGTTTTGGCAAAACTTTTGAAAAAAAGTGATAAGTCAATAAAAACAAAAGCAACAAAATTAGGAGATTTGGGTCTTGTTGCTCAAGAACATGATATAAAAATTTCTTCCAAAGATCAGATTAGTGTATCTCAGCTGGCCAAAGAACTTAATGAGTTTTTAAAAATTTCTGGGATTGGAGCAATTGAAGGTAAGGAAAAAAAATTGTTGAGTGTTTTAAAAAAAGTTAGTTCATTGGAGGCAAAATATATAGTTCGAATAATTCTTGGAAAACTTAGACTTGGTTTTTCTGATATGACGTTGCTCGATTCTTTTTCTTGGATGCAGGTTGGAGATAAGTCCATAAGAAAGGAATTGGAAGAGGCTTATAACGTTTCAGTAGATATTGGTTTTATTGTAAAAGTTTTGAAGGAAAAAGATCTTTCTGGAATTAAAAAGATGGATATTATTCCAGGAATTCCAATAAGACCGGCTGCAGCAGAAAGATTGCCTAATGCAAAAGCTATTGTAAAAAAATTGGGAAAATGTGTTGCACAACCAAAATTGGATGGTTTTAGGCTTCAAGTACATCTTGATAAAAGTAAAAAAATTTTTGAGGTCCATTTTATTTCTAGAAATTTGAAAAACATGTCTCAAATGTTTCCTGATCTTCGAAAAGCTGTTTTAAAGATGAATGTTAAAACATTGGTAGCAGAAGGTGAGGCGATATCATATGATGTTCAAACCGGAACTTTTTTGCCATTTCAAGAGACTGTCAAAAGAAAGCGTAAATATGGTATTGAAAAGATGTCAGAGGAATTTCCATTAAAATTATATTTTTTTGATCTTTTGTATTTAAATGGAAAATCATTTTTGAATAAAACACATGAACAGAGACGTAAGGCTTTGGCATTGCTTTTTAAAGAAAAAAAAATAAAAGAACAAGAAACTATATTTTTAACTGAAGAAGAAAAAATAAGTTCATCTAAAGATTTAGAAGATTATTTTAAGAAGAATATTGCTTTAGGGTTAGAAGGATTGGTTGTTAAAAAACCGGATGCAATTTATCAGGCTGGAAAGAGAAATTTTAATTGGGTAAAATTAAAACGTGAAGAGGGTGGACAGCTTAAAGATACTATTGACTGTGTTATTTTAGGATATTATTCAGGAAAAGGAAAAAGAGCTTCTTTTGGAATTGGTGCCTTGCTTGTTGGAATTTTTAATAAGAAGAAAGATACATTTCAAACTGTTGCAAAAATTGGTACAGGGTTGAGTGATGCTGGTTGGAAAGAATTGAAAAAGAAATGCGGTAAGATTAAAGTAAAAGAAAAACCGAGAAATGTAGAATGTTCAAAAGAACTTTACCCTCATGTATGGATTTCACCAGAGATTGTATGTTTAGTAAGAGCTGATGAAATTACTCTTTCTCCACTTCATAAGGCAGGAAAAACAGATAAACACCACGGTATGGCTTTGCGTTTTCCTAGATTTATGGGTTACAGACCAGATAAATCTGCAAGAGATGTGACAACTGTAAAAGAGATTGAGGAATTATACCTTTTACAATTTAAAGGAAATAGATGTAAAAGGAGTAGAAGCTCAAGTAAGAAAAAGATTGACGTTAAAGGTAAAATTAAAAGTATTTTTTAATACTACAACTTTTTTAATTATTTTATTAATGATTTAAAATCCTCGGCTTCTTTTGCAGGATTATCTGCTTGTGTAATTGCACGTCCAATTATTATTCCTTGAGGCTTTAGCGAAATAACCTTATTAATATTATTTTTTGTGATTCCTCCGGAGATAAAGATTGGAAGAGTAGTATTTCCACGTACATTTTCCCATTCTTCCAATAATTCAGTTAACTTTGTTGATTCATGTGGGCCGTGAAATATTATTAAATCTATGTCTAATGCTTTTGCATCCATAGCAGATTGACCCATGGAATATGCGTCAACAAAATCTAAAGCAATTTTTATGTTATTTGAGTGTGCCATTTTTGATGCATTTTGAATTGTGCTGTTACTTGTTCCGGCCAAAATGGAGATATAATTGGTTCCAGCATTAGCAAAAATTTTTATGGTATTTTCTACTCTATCAACAAGCTTTACATCGGCAAAGATTTCTTTTTTTGGAAATTTATTTTTAAATTCTTCTATAGCTTTTACACCTTCTTTATAAATTAAAGGTGAGCCGACTTCTAAAATATCTACGTATGGTTTTATTATTGATGCAATATCGATTGCTTTGTTTAGGTCTATCATATCAAATGATACTTGAAGTTTCATAGTTTTCTCCTTTTTAAAAAGCCGTAAATTTCTAAAATTACTTTAATACTTTGATTATATTTCATATAAATATATTTTTGCAAGTTTGATATCCTTTTAATTTTAATTTTTGATTCTTTGACTTTACTGGTTTTTGGATTTAGAATACGAAACTTCTAGTTGATATTGTACTAATTTTAATCTTTATCATAAAAAAAGGAAAGATATGTTTTATTGTAAAAAAAGGTATTTTAGTATTTTTTCATTATTTGTTTTATTAGGTTTTTGTTTTATTTCACAAAATTTAAATGCCGAAGAGGCTTCTGATTTTCAGTTAAAAAAAACTTCAGATATTGTATCTGTTGTAAAAGATGATATTTTTAAAAAAAATGATAAAAAGTTAAACGAAAAAGTTCAGCTTAAATTATCAAGTAGTGATTGTAATCTTATAATTGAATTTTTAAGACAATTACGTCCGGAAAAAACATTTTTGACTGATATATCTTTTATTTTAAAAGATATTTTAAAAGAGGGAGTATTTGTTTCAGGTTCTGTTTGCAGTGGTTTGTTAGTTTCATATTTATTATTTTCTAATAACATAAGCCAAATGTTTTCAGCTTTAAATCCTTCTAATGAGAAAGAAAATCTTTTAGGTAAGGGATTTTTAATTTCTGGTTTTTCCATTATTTTATCTTATGTTGCTATGAAAATTATTGATAAGAAATTGTTTAATCAAAAAAGTAAAGAGGATGTAATTAGAGACATTCTTTATGATATTATAGAAAAAAGAGATCATATTTGTTTAAGTGAAGGTTTGCTAAAAAAATAAAAAAGTTTTGTTTGGGATTTGGTAATGAAGAACTTGATAAATAAAGTTAAATTATCTGGTGAAAAAAAAGTTTTGGTTATCGGTGATGTAATGTTAGACGAATATCTTTTTGGGGATGTTTCAAGAATATCACCAGAGGCACCAGTTCCTGTTTTAAAAGAAAAAAAACGAGAATGGAGTCTTGGTGGTGCTGCAAATGTTGCACTTAATTGTAAAAAAATTGGAATGAAAGTAGAGTTAATTGGGGTTGTGGGTAAAAATGATTATGCAAGTAAAAAATTGCTGAGCATGCTTTCTGAGAATGGTGTTTCTACCAGTGGAATTGTTCAAAGTTTTAGACGTGTTACGACATGTAAAAAAAGGGCTATGGCAAATAGTCAACAGTTATTACGTATCGATACAGAAGATATTTTTCCGTTAGTCGAAGAAGAATTTTTGGATATAGAAAAAAAAATATCAGATTTTTTGCAACCTGGGGTTGTTGTTTTGATATCAGATTATGCAAAAGGTGTTTTAACAACAACAGTTTTGAAAAAAATTATTGATTGTGCAAATAAGAATGATTGTTTAGTAATTGTGGATCCTAAAGGAAAAGATTTTGAAAAATACAAAAATGTTAATTATTTAAAACCAAATTATAAAGAATTTTGTCAAATTTTAGATTTTTATAGATTGCCGTTAAATGATTCAATTATTAAAAATGGTAAGAAAATTTGTGAATTATTATGTTTGAATGGATTAATAATTACTTTGGGTGAAAAGGGGATTCAGTTTGTATCCAAAACTGATGATATTTTTGTACCTGCTTGTAAAAGAGAGGTATTTGATCTCACTGGTGCTGGAGATACAGTCATATCGTTTTTAGCATTAGGATTATCTATTAAATTACCGATAAATGACTGTTTAAAGTTGGCAAATTATGCTGCTTCTGTTGTAATTTCTCATTTAAAAACATATGCAGTTGGATTAGATGAGATTTTTGAGTATATGGCAGGTTTTGATGAAAAAATTTTTTATAATTGGTTTTTTTTGAAAAACAAACTTGATTATTTTAAAAAGAAGCAAAAAAAGATTGTTTTTACTAATGGTTGTTTTGATCTTTTGCATTCAGGACATTTGCATGTTTTAAATGAAGCAAAAAAAAAGGGCGATATTTTGATTGTTGGAATAAATACCGATGATTCAGTGAAAAGATTTAAAGGTAATAGCCGTCCAATTAAATCTTTTCAAGAACGTGCAAAAATATTGGCTGCAATGGAAGTTGTAGATTTTATAGTATCTTTTGATCAGGATACCCCAGCCGAATTGATTGAATATTTAATGCCAGATGTTTTGGTTAAGGGAGCAGATTATCAAAAAGAAAAAGTTGCTGGGTATGATTTTATGATAAAGTCAGGAGGTAAAATTCATTTAGTAGATCTTCAAAAAGGACTATCTACATCAGCTCTTGTGTTTGCGGCAAAAAAAGCTACATGTTAGTGATCATGTTTTGTAAAAGTGTATCACTTACTTTTTTATCTTTTATGTCTATTGGTTCAAAGTAACGTAACATATTTACCATATTTAATAAGATTTGATTATTATTAATATTTCCTACTACGTAGACATTTGGTAAAATTAGATGTTTGCTATCATCTGTTATAAAATCTCCTAGCGGAACATAAATGTTTTTAGGATTAGTTATTAGTACAATAGAAATTGGACTAATTCTTTTATCTTTTGGAGTAGCTTTTTCACTCACTTTCCAAAAATATTGGTTGTTTTTGTCTTGCTGTTTTTCAAAAAGATAAATTTTTTTGTTTTCGTTTTTCTCTGTTTCAAATTCTAGATGAGATATTGTTTGTCCCATAACATGAGCAGGGTTGATTTTTTTGGTGATAACAAGATATAGTTTTGGGGTTACATGTCGTAATGGAAAGCGAATAAGGCCATCTGGATCAGAATAATCTGAATAACCTGTATATAGAGCAAGAAAGCCGCTGATTTTTGGAATTAGATATTTGTTAAATTCATTTTTTATAAGCTTTTTGCTGATTTGATTTGGTGTTTTTTGACTAAGTTTTTTAAGTTTTTCATCTTTTTGTTTTTCAAACTCTTTTTGAGCTTGAATTATTGTTTGTGCTGGAGCATTTCTAAGATAGATGATTATTCTGTTGTCAGCATTTAAATTAATTATTGTATTTGTTAATATAGTAATATAAAAGATATTTTTTAAGTTTTTCATGATCCCAGCCCCTTTTTTATTTAGTTTAAAAAATATTACAGTTATAATTTAACAAAAAAAGTGTTTTAAAATCTATAATATTGAAAATGGAAATGCAAAATATGAATAAAAGAAAAGAAAAAGTATCTGAAAAAATTTGGGAAGATTTTAAAAGGGGGCAGAATTTGAGTGATAAACAAATTGAAAAATTTAAAAAGTATTCAAATACTCTTATTGAGTGGTCAAAAGATATTAATTTGACTGCAATAAGAGATTTGTCTGGAATTATAAGGCAGCATTTTATTGATTCATTTGAGCTGAAAAATCATTTTAGTTTGACTAAAATAAAAACAATGGCAGATATTGGAACTGGTGCAGGGTTTCCGTCTATTCCATTAAAAATTTTATATCCACATTTAAAATTGTTTTTAATAGAAGTTAATAAAAAAAAACAAAAGTTTCTTAATTTTTTGATAGAAGAATTAGATTTACAAAATGTCGAAATTGTTAATCTTGATTGGAGAACATTTTTGAGAAAAACAACTTTTGATATTGATATTTTTGTAACAAAAGCAGCTTTGAATGATTTAGAGCTTTCGCGTATGTTTAAACCTGCATGTTTTTATAAAAATTCTACGCTTGTTTATTTGGCATCAGAAGATTGGGAGCCACATTTAAAAGTTGAAAAATTTGTTTTTGATTACAAATTTTATACATTGGGAAAAAAGCGTAGAAAATTAGTTTTTATGAAATTGCCATAAAAATATTTTGATTTTTTAATAGAGTTCTTATAATGCAAAATCAAAAAATAATTATTTGTTATTTAGTTTTGTTTTTATTTTTTTGTTCTTTTTTAAATTTGTTTGGATGTAGAATTTATAATATTTCTTTTAGAGAGGCTGAAATATTCTGGAAAGAAGGAGAGGAAAGGATATATGAAAAATTAGATTCTGAAGGGATTGATTTACCATATTATGTTTATGAATTTTGGATAAAAATTGATTGTAATAAAGTTTATAATTCTTGTATCAAAAAATTTCAATGTTTTCGTTTTACAAGGGTTGATATTATAGAATGTACCAATTATTTTATTGTAACTGATTTTAGAAACGATGGATTTGTTAATTGTAAATTATTTAAATTAACGTGAACTTGATAATTAATTTTGTATAAAAGTATTTTAAACAAAGCTTTTTTTTCCAACCGTTCGTTCCGTACACAAGGTTTAACTTCGAGTTTGCGTTAAATTAAGTTAGAGATAGTTTATAATAAATTTTTGAAAATATTTTTATCCTCTTTCTATCAAAGCATCTACTGGTTTTAATTTTGATGCTTTTAATGCAGGATAATATCCAAAAAATAATCCAATTAAAAAAGAAGATGTAAGTGATATAAAAATAGCCTTGTTTGATATAAAAATGGGCCAACCCAAAAAAAAACCAATTATTTTTGATATTGTTATTCCAAAAGAGATACCAATCATTCCTCCAAGAAGACATATGACAATGGCTTCGATTATAAATTGATTTAGTATTGCTTTGGTTGTTGCTCCAATTGCCATTCGAATTCCAATTTCAGGAGTTCGTTCTTTAACTGTTACGAACATTATATTCATAATTCCTATTCCACCAACTATTAAAGAAATTGAAGCTATTATTAAAAGCAAAATGTTTAATACTGCAGATGCAGCATCGGATGCTTGAGATATATCGTCTTGAGTAAAAATGGTAAAATCATCATCATCTGTTGGTTTTAGTTTGTGTTGTTGTCTTAATATTGCCTTTATTTCAGTTGCGGCTTGATCCATTCGATCTTTTCTTTTTACTGATATCATTATAGCATGGTAAACTTCTCTTTTTATTCCAGCGACCTTTTTTTGAAATGTTGTGATGGGCATTAGAATTATATCATCTTCATCTCTACCATCAGGAAGTTTTCCTCTTTTTTCTATTTCACCTACTACTTTGAATGGAATTTTTTTAATTCTTATTGTTTTTCCAATAGAGTTGCTATTCCCAAATAATTCTTTTTTTATAGTTTGTCCTATGACAGCAACCTTTCTGCTTGTTTTAAGTTCGTGTTTATCAAAGAAACGGCCATTAATAATTTTCCATTTTCTTATTTGATCGTAAACTTCATTTACACCACTAACAGTTGTGTTCCAATTATTTCCATTATGAATAGCTTTTAAAAATTTGTGTGTTCCTGGTGATGCTAGTGCAATATCTTCACATTCTTCTATTATTGATTTGTAGTCTTTTTCTGTTATTGTTAGATTTCCGCCACCTCCTCTACTTGTCATCAATCTTTTTGGACTTCCACCAAGAACAATTATAAAATTGGTTCCTAATCTTTCTATTTCTTTTTTTACTGTATGTTTTGCACCTTCTCCGATAGACATGACAGAAATAATTGCTGTTACTCCTACAACAATTCCAAGAGTTGTTAGCAATGATCGCATTTTATGTTTGTTTAAAGAACGAATTGCCGTTATAAATAATTGATAAAAAGTCATATTTTTTTATCCAATATAATTTTTCCATCCACTAGATCTATTATTCTTTTTGTTTTAGATGCAATTTCTGGCTCATGCGTAACAATAATTACAGTTACATTTTTTTGTTTATTAAGATTTTTAAAAAGATCGATAATGGTGTTTCCTGCCGTTGTATCTAAGTTTCCGGTTGGTTCATCGGCAAGAATTATGCTAGGATTGTTTGAAATAGATCGAGCTATTGCAACGCGTTGTTGTTGGCCTCCAGAGAGTTGATATGGATAATGCTGTAAACGGTCAGAAAGTCCTACAGATTCTAAAATTTTTTTTGCATTTTCTCTTGCTTCTTTTTCTGATATGTGACCATAAAGTTGTGGCAATGCGACATTATCGGTTGCGGTTAAACTTGCAAGAAGATGAAATTTTTGAAATACAAAACCTATCTTTTGATTTCTAATTTTGGCTAGTTCGTTTTTTGACATTTTTATTATACTTTTTTCATCAATTAAAATATCTCCATCTGTTGGAAGATCTAGGCACCCTAAAAGATGCATTAATGTTGATTTTCCTGACCCTGATGATCCTGTAATTGCTACAAATTCTCCTTTTTGAATTTCTAAATTGATTTTATTTAGGGCTACAACTTCAGTTTCACCCATTTTATATGTTTTTGTTAAATCTTTTGTTTTCAAAAGAGTCATTTTTTTCTTTGTTTCCCAATACTTCCTGGTCTTGCAAAAACCTGTTTCAATAAGATGTTTTCTCTCTCAACTTGAGTAACTTCGTTTACTATATCTATATTATTATTTATTTCTTTGCTTATAATTTGTGTAAACATTCCTTGTCTAGCACCTAGTTTTACTTTGATTTGTTTAAATTTTTTATTTTTTAAAATCCATACATGGTCCATTTGAGTTATTTGATTATCATTAATCATTTTTTTAAACTTAAAATTAAGTTTGACTGCAATTTTTTTTAGTATATTGCTATCTATTCTTAAAGCTTTATTTTTTACGACAAGTGAATTTTTTGTTTGTGCGACATTTATTTGTACGTTTGTTGTCATGCCTGGTCGTAATTTTAAATTTGGATTTGATACATTCAAAATTGTCCCATAGGTTACAATTTCATCTGTGAATTTAGATAAATATCTAATTTTTCTTACTTTTGCTTTAAATTCAAGTTTTGGAAATGCATCGACTGTAAATATTACATCTTGTCCCTCTTTTACCATTCCTATATCAGCTTCGTCAACATTTACATCGGCTTCCATGCATTTTAAATCTTTTGCAATAACGAAAAGAACTTTTGCATCAAGGCGAGATGTTATCATTTGTCCTAAATCTATTTCTTTTGCAATGATTATTCCATCTACAGGTGATTTTATAAAAGTATTTTCATATTCTTTAATTTTTATTTCAAGTTCCGCTTCTTTTTGTAAAACTTGTGCTCTTAAGATTTCAAGTTCTTTTGTATATTGTTCGTAAAGATCTTTAGAGATTTGCTTTGATTTATATAAAGCAGTTTGTCTTTTATAAAACTTTTCATAATAATTAGCATTTTCTTTAGATTGTTTTAATTCTGCTGTTAGTTTTTTTACAGAACTATCACCTATTCCATTATCAAGAATGGCAAGTATTTGTTCTTTTTTTACAAAATCATTGTTATCAACAAAAATCTTTTCAACTTTTCCATCAACCAAACTTCCAACAGAAATTTGATCTTTAGCTTTTAATGTTCCAGATGCTTTTACATATTGAATCAGATCTTTTTTTATTGGTTTTTCTGTTTTGAAAAGTTGTGTTGGTTTTACATATTTATTTTTAAAGAACCAATAAAATCCTATAAATATTATTATGATTGCAGATAAAATTAGGACAATTTTATTTTTTGTATTGAACATTTTTATCCTATTTATTTTTATCAATTTGTTAATTAGTTGTAAAAATTTATACTAGCATGTTTTAATTTTTTTTTGTAATGTTTTTCAAAAAATTTTGCAAGTTAATTATCTTGTAAAGCTTCAATAGGATTTAATTTTGATGCTTTTAGTGATGGATAATAACCAAAAATAATTCCTATTATAAAAGTTACAAAAAATGCTAAAAAAATTGTAAAAGTTTTTAATACTACTATCCAACCTGTAAAAATGCTTACTATATGTGGTGTAATAATGCCTAAAAATATTCCTATTATTCCTCCTATAAAACATAATGTTATTGATTCTAAAATAAATTGTTTTAAAATTATTGATTTTGTTGCTCCAAGAGCCATACGAATTCCAATTTCTTTTGTTCGTTCAAAAACAGATACCAACATTATGTTCATAACACCTATTCCTCCAACGATTAAAGATATAGCAGCTATTATAAATAAAAGTAGGTTTAATACATTCGAGGAACTTTTTGCTGCATTGATCATTGCTTGTTGATCACATATTGTAAAATCATTTGGTTCATCATTTGTTAATCTATGTTTAAATCTTAAAATAGTTTTTAATTTTTTTGTTATTTCTGGTATATAATTTTTCTTTTTTGCACTTATAGCAATGCCATGTATACTTTGGTTGCAATTTTTAAAAATTTGTTTTTTTGCAGTTGTGATTGGCATATATATGTCTAAGTTTGGATCTGATTCTCCAAAATAATTTTTAATTTTTTTAACTGTTCCTATTACTTTGAATGTAATATTTCTGATAGCTATGGTTTTTCCGATAGGGTTTAGTTTACCAAAAAGTTCTTTTGTTGTTGTGTTTCCCAAAACTACTACTTTTGAATTTTTTTTGAGATGATATTGTGAAAAGAAGTTTCCTTTTTTTATTTTTCTTTTTATTACATCTAAGTAGTGTTCATTGCCACATTTTATATCAACAAGAACATTATTTTTTTTTGTTCTTATTATTTCTCGACAGAACATTGTTGGTGTTATTTTTTTAATTTGTGAGCATTGTCTTTTGAATATTTCTACATCTTGCATAACAATAGGACGTGCTATTTTTCTTATTTTGAATTTTGTTTTTCCTTCGCTGATACCGGAAGGGTGTATAAAAATATAGTTTTTACCCATACCTAATATTTTTCGTTTAATTTTTTCTTCAGCGCCATATCCTATTGCAAGTGTAGAAATTATTGAAGCAATTCCAACAATTATTCCTAAGATTGTTAAAAAAGAACGCCCTTTATGTTTTTTTAGATTTTGTAATGAGATTTTTATAAGTAATTTTGTATTCATATTTATTTAAAATATACTTTTAAACATTTTTTTATAAAAACTTTTTTCTTTATTATCTTCTTGAATATCTATTAAAATCATATTTTTTGGTTTTAATCCATTCTTTACTTCAAAATAATTTTCATCAGTTGTATCTACTTTTATAGCCTTTTCGATAAAGTTATTATTTTTAAGGGTCCAAACATATTTTATTGGATAAGATTCTTTGCTATTTTTTTCTATAGACTTTTTTCTTTTTTTTTCTATTGGACAAAATTCGTATTTTAATTTTTTGGAAATCATTTTTAAAATTTGTGGATTTATTTGGAAGGCTTGGCTACTTATTGATAAACAATCTATGCATTTTGCAACCTTTATTTTTGCGTTTGCCGTCATACCAGGACGTAATAACATATTTTCATTATTAATATTAATGTAGGCTTTGTATGATAAAATTGGACCTTTGAATTGAGGGTTATGGCTTATTTTTCTAATTGTACCTTTAAATGTTTTATCGAGATAAGTTCCGACTGTAAATTTTACTTTTTGTCCAACTGTGATTTGTCCTATGTCGCTTTCATCAATATCTAATTTTGCTTCCATTTTGTTTATATCTTTTGCAATTACAAAAAGAACTGTTGCATCAAGATCTGTTGTTATTCTTTGTCCAATAGTTATTCCTACCAAAACAATTACTCCATCTGTGGGTGCTTTTATTTTTGTATTTTCATACTCTATTTGATTAAATTTTAAATTTGCTTGTTTTATTTTTAGATCTGATTTGGTTTGTTTATAATTTCGTGTTATTTGTTCAAAAAAATCTTTTGATATTTGATTGGATTTGAAAAGTTCTTTTTGCCTTTTAAAGTAATTTTCTTGATATTCCATTTCGGCTTTAATTTTTTCAAGTTCCCCCTCAGATTTTTGGATTTGTGTATCTTCTTTTCCATTGTTTATTAATGCAAGAAGTTGACCTTTTTTTACAATATCATTTTCTTTAATAAATATCTTTTTTATGATTCCTGAAGTCAAACTTCCAATTTTTATATGATCTTTTATTTCCAAAATTCCTGTTGCATAAACTGTTTGATATATTGTTCGTTTTTTAGGAAATTCAATTTTATAAGGTAATTTTTTTTGTGGAACAAAAAATTTTTTATAAAACCAGTATATACATAAGGATAAAATGAGAAAAAATGATAGAAATGTTATAATTTTTTTCATTTTCATTTTAAATTCACTAGAGAAATTTTCGTCTGATTAAACTTAGCAACTTTTTATCAAAATTCCAAAATATTTCATTTTACACAATAAAATTGAGTGACGTTGATTTGTTTAGTTTTTATGTTTTATGAAAAAAATATTTTTTATTCACAAATCGAGATTTAAGTATTAAATATTATAAATAAATAATGGGAGACGAAGTATATACAAAGTAATCTTATCATCCAATACTTTTAGTTTCATTGGATGGTAAAATTAACTTTTTATTTATTTTGATACAATTTTTTTATTTATGAACTGTAGTTTTTAGTGAAGGTTTATTTTTATTTTTTTGTATATGATCTGTTACGACATTGTCTATATTATCAATTTGTTTTAAATTTATATTTTCTAGTATTTGTTGTAATTTTTTGTGAAATTCCTTTTTTTGTTGTTTAACAGGATCATCAACCAGATAGTTTATTAATAAGGCTCCAATTTCTACAATAGAATTTTCAATAAGTTTATCTATTGTTATGGAGGTAAGATGTGGAAGATGTTCTTTTATTTCGTTATCAAAGATATATTGTCGTAAATAACCTCCTCCTGTTCCAACAGCGCTGAAAAGCATGATCTTAAAAATTCTTTTAAAAATACCATCATCGTTTATTATTTTGTTGACTATTTCATTGATCAATTTTTCAATAATTATTTCTGTTAAAATTACGGTATATTCTTTTCTTTTGATATTATTAAAGAGATTTTTTTGTTGGTTTATTTTATTTTTGATGTATTCTTCAAATTTTGTTGCTCTTATATAACCGTTTAAAATGGCACTTAAGAGACTTTCTCTTTCTTGAATAGCTGAATGTAACATTTTATTTGATAATGAAGGAATATAAAATGAGAAACTTTTGTCTTTCGGATGATTAAATTGAATAACTTGAGGTTTTGTAAAATTAATTTGTGCTTCTGCCCAAATTTTATATTCTGTTGGAAAAATTTGATCTGTAATAATAAAAAGATTGTTTAGAAATATCAGATCGTGTATAGATTTTTTGTTTATCAAGGCGTTAGAATTTTTCAAAATCAATGATGTCAAAAACACTAAAAAAATTAATCTTATTTTTTTCATACCAACTTTTTAACCTTAACATTCAACAGATATACCAATATCTTTAGCAAGATTCTATATGTTATAGGTATGTGTTTTTTTGTCAATAATGGTTTATGATTTTTAAATTTGGGGATATCCACAAGAATACATTAATTCACATTCTTTGATTGATAAATTGACTTTTATAGTAAGCCAATTAAATTTTTCTGTTTCCCAATTTAATCTAGTTTGTTCAAAATCTATTTGTGAAATTTCTCCTATGTCCAATTTAAGTTTCTGTAAATTGAGTTCATTTTTAGATTGAGCTAATCTGATATTTTTTGCTTTGAGTTGTTTTAAATATTGTAATAATTCATTATAAGCTTTTTTTATATCATATTTTGCTTGTTGAATATAGTAATTTTTTTCCATTAAGGCTTTTAATCTGTTTGCATTGGATTTTCTTGATTCGTAAAAATTGGTCCCACCATCGCTTATATTCCAACTTATATTGATTCCTATAGAGGCACTGGAAGTTCCTTCTCCTCTTCCTGCGTTTCCATTTATATTAAGATTTGGGAGGCAACTTTTTTTATAAAATTTTTTATTTTCTTCTTGTTGCTCAACTTCTTTTTGTTTTTGTTTTATCTCTTTTCTATTAGATATTCCTAGATTAATATAATAATTCAGGTTTTTTAAAATTACTTTTTTTTTAGGGTTCCATACAAAATTTATTTTTTTATTGTTTTTAACTAATTGTTTTCCTATTAAAAATTCAAGTTCATTTAGTGCATTGTTTAATTCATCTGTGTAAAGATATACAGTGGAAATATTTTGTGCATAAATAGCTGCTTGATTAAGCCAATCGTTTTTATTCAAAAGGTTTAATTTATTTTGATGTAATGATTTATTGAATGTATCTAAAGATGATTTGTTTAGTGATTTTATAAATTTGTTTTTCCTTTGAAGAAGCCAACTTTGTAAAAATGATGACTCAACCTGGAAACGTATTAAATCTTTATGAGTTTGCTTGTTATATTCAGTTATTGCGGTTCCTTTTTTAGCAATCTTATATTTTTCTAACGGTCCTGCAAAACTGTAGACAAGTTGTGATGCTTCTATTGAAGTATTGCTGTGTAATCCTTTTGATCCTTTTGAATATGATTGAGAAGTTTTAAAATTGACTTGTGGAAAGTATCCAGTCAAAGATCCTTTTTCGTTTTCTTTGCTTGCTTGAGTAGCAAATTTTTTTGCTTTCAAACTTGATTGATGTTTATATGCCATTTTTACAGCTTGTTTAATTGTAAGTTTTATTTCGTTTTTATTTTTTATGGCATTTAAATTTTGAAATAATAGAATAAAAAAAGATATTTTTATAACATTTTTCATGTTTTTTATCCATTCAAAAAATTTAAGATTTCTTTGTATAACATTTCTGGAGATAGTTTATACATACAATTTGTTTTGGTGCCAGTTTTTTTATTATTTTTCCAAATTGAGCTATGGTTTTTTTTGTAAAGATGTGGGCATTTGATTTGAATTGCGTTTTTAATATTTTGAGTGAAAATGAAAGGACCGTGTTTTTTTGCGAGGGTTGGGCCAAATATTCCTATCGCATTTTTTTCTAAAAAATCTGCTATATGAAGTAAGCCAGTATCTGGTGCGACAATTAGTGATGATTTTGATACTAAATAGCAGATTGATAAAAGATTCCATTTTGGAGCGAGATAAATGTTTAGATTTTTTTCTTTTATATATCTAGCCAAGTTTTTAGATTGATCTCCAAAATCTTTTCCTACCAAAACAAAAGAATAAAAAGATTTAGCGATATTGTTTTTTGATAACATTTTTAATAAAGTTTGCCAGTTGTTTTGTGGCCAGTGTTTTGATGGCCAGGTGGTATTTGGTGCAAGAATGATAAATTTGTTAATTTTTTTCTTTTTCAACCAAAATTCTACTTCCAATTTATTTTGTTTTGTAAAATTTAATTGAAAGTAATTTTTTAATTTTGAGATTGATAGACATTGTGAAGTATTAATTTTTTCTTGTAATAACATTTGAGATGCTAAAGCAAGATTTTTTTGAATAATATTTGTGTATATAGGAATAATATGTTTTGAGTTAAAAAATGAAGTGAATCCAACTTTTGAATTTTTTGAATCAAAACCATATTTTGTTCCTTTTAAAAAAAGAGATAGAATTGATGTTTTTACAATTCCTTGAAAATCTAAGATTGCAGACCATTTTACAAGTCTTATTTCTTTTAAAATTTTTAATGTAGGATTCCAATTTTTAGGATATAGAAAATTATCAGGTAAGATCCAAACCTTTTGAAGAAATGGTTGATTCAGAAGTATACTGGCTACTTTTTTTTGAACTACCCAGCTTATTTTTGCTTGTGGACAGCTTTTTTTTATTAGAAAGATTGCTGGAAGGGTGTGAATAACATCTCCAATTGATGAGACACGTAATATTAATATATTCATTTAATGACGTTTTTGTAAATTTAGGTTAGTTTGTTTTTATTTATAAGCCATAACTTTTAGCGTAAGTTTATCCTTATATCATATCAGAAAATTTTGCGTATTTAAGTTTATAATGGCTAAGGAGATGTTTTAATGTTGGCAAATTTGAAATGTTGTTTTAAGTATAATTATGAGAAGAAACATTTTTTAGGAGAGAATGTGATGATTGATTTAAAATATAAATTGATATTGTTTGTGGTTTCTTTATCTCTTGTTTTATTTGTTCTTTTTAAATATAATTTTTTTATTCTTGAACGAAAAAAGATAAATGGTAAGCCACTTTTTAAAAAAGGATTAGAATTTACAATGGATAAACAAAAAATTAGAAAAGTTAAATTAGAAAATGGGATGACCATATTGGTTTTTAAAAATGAGGCAACACCAAAAGTTTTGTTACAAATTGCTTACGATGTTGGTTCTTGGGTTGAGCATGTTGGTGAGAGAGGTCTTGCTCATTTGATTGAACATATGATATTTAAAGGGACCAAAAAACTTTCTGAGGGGGATATTGATGCTATTTCAAGAAAATATGGTGCAACTTTTAATGCTTTTACAGGAAAAGATATAACAAGTTATTATTTTGAAGTAAACAAAAATAATTGGCATCCTTTTGTTACTATTTTGGCAGATTGCATGCAGAATGCACGTTTTGAGTCTCAACATTTGGCATCAGAATTTAAAACAGTTATACAAGAACTTAAATTATATAAGGATAGACATTGGTCTCGTATGTTAGAAAAGGCTTATGAGATAAGTTATCCTTCTAATCATCCTTATCATTTTCCAATAATTGGTTATAAAGAAGATTTGGTGAGTTTGACAGCTCAGAATTTGAAAAAATTTTATAAAAAATATTATGGACCAGAGCGAGCAACTCTTTTTATTGTAGGAGATGTTGATATTGATCAGGCTGTAGATATTGCCAGGCAAAATTTTGCGGATATTAAAATTGAAAATGATCTTGAAATAAATTATGACAAATTTAAGAAAGATAAATTCCCAGACATTTTTCAAGGATTAATTAAAAATCAAACTAGTATTTATGAGGAAGTTAAAAAAGAGCAGCTTGGATTTTATTGGTTGATTCCTGGTTTGAAAGAGAAAAATGATGTCCTTGTTTCAGTTGTAGAATTTATTTTGGGGCAGGGGGAAGGTTCGCGACTTTATCGTAGATTGGTAGAAGAAGAAAAGGTTGCAGTTGCTGTTGTTGCAATGGCTGATCAGTTGGTTGAATCAGGTATATTTTTAATATTGGTTGAACCGGTTGATGGTAAGGCTGACATGTGTCAAAAAATTGTAAAAGAGGAATTAGATAAATTAATTGCACAAGGAGTAAGTTCTGACGATTTAAATAAGATGATAAGGTCTAGAGGAAGAGAATTTTCCCAAAGGTTGCAAAGTCTTTCAAATTTTACTTATGAGTGGTTGCAGTCTTATATTTCTACGAAAGATGAATTCGATATTTTTGAAAAAGTAAACAGATTTGTGCAAATTAATTCAGAACAAATTCAATCTTTTGTAAAAAGTTATTTAGATCCATTTTTAATTAATAGAATAGAGGTTTTACCGTTACCTGAAGATAAAAAAGAAATTTGGCAAAAGGCAAAAGAGGAGTCTGAAAAATTGGATCTTGAGATTTTGCAGAGTCACCAGAGAACAGAACCTTTAGAAGAACCAAAATTTGTAAAAACTCTTCCTGATCCAAATCCTATGGATTTTTCTTATCCAAAACCTGATTTGACATTTGAATTGGATAATGGATTGACGGTTATTTTAGAAAAAAATGGTCAATGGCCAATATTGAATATGAAATGTAGATTTAAACATGCAAGTTTTTTTGCAGAAGCGAAGGATGGAATTCTTGTGGATTTTATGATGTCCAATCTTATGGAGGGTTCTTCATCATATTCTAAAAATGATAATGTTGATTTTTTTGAAAGGTTTGGTGCAGGTTATTCGTTTGATTCTTTTGGTGGATCGGTTTCCTCTTTGAATGAATGTTATAAGGATGTTTTTGAGAGATTTTTTTGCATATTAACGGAGCCTGTATTTCCATCTACTCAGATGGAAAAAATAAAAAATATTAATATTGATGTTTTTCAAAGACGAAAAGATTCTAATACAACCATGGCGATTCGATTGATTAAAAATTTGATATACAAAAGTCATCCTTATGATTGGACTTTTGATGACGCAATTGATTTGATAAAAAATGGTACTGTTGAAAAATTAAAATCTTTACATTCAAAATATGTAAATCCATGCAACATGATTTTAACAGTTGTTGGTTGTTTTGATTTAAATGAGATGAAGAATAATATAATCAAGATTTTTGGTGATTGGAAGAAAGGTGAATGCCAAACAGTTGAATATCCTGAAAGTAAATTTGATCCAGAAAAGAAAGTTGATCATTTTATGTTGCGAGATCAGGTTGTATTGGCTTTTGGAAGACCATCCGAGATTGATGTTTATCATCCAGATTTAGTACCAGTAAAGCTTCTTGATTTTATCTCTTTTTCTTCTTTGGGATCTAGGTTATATAAATTAAGAGAACGCACTGGACTTTTTTATGCAGCTTCTGGGTCATTTGCTGAAGGTGCAAGTAGAGAACATGGTTTTGATTATGTTGGTGCGATTTTAACTTTAGATAAAGTTGATTTTGCACAAAAAGAGATTTTGAACACTATTGATGAAATTGGTAAGAACGGAGTAAAAAAATATGAATTAGATGCTGCAAGACAACAGTATTTTAAAGCTCTTATTGATTTTACTTCAAGTAATGAGGCGATATCTTCTATGTTTTCAATTCTTCAATCGCTTGGTCTTGGATTTGATTATTATGATAAAGTTTTAAAACGAGTACAAACTATTTCTCTTGAAGAGTTAAATCAAATAGCTAAAAAATATTTTGTTTCAAAAGATATGACAAGAGTGAGAGTTGGAAGGATTGGAAAGTAGATTTTACTTTTTAAAATAATTTATTAAACATTCTTTTATTTGTTCAAAGATTAGATTTGGTGATTGTTTATATACAAAAATAATAGAATTTATAGGTTAAAAAAAACATTTCATAATTATTGGCAAATTTTGAGCAAGATTTTATGTTTTTAGATTATTAAGAAGCTTTATTTGATAAGGAGAAAGAATATGAATTTTTTCAGAAAAAATTTGTTATATATCGTTTTGTTTGTAATCCGAAGCTTTTGTGTGGGCTTATTTCTTGTTTTTGTTACAAGTGATCTCCAGGCAATAGGTGTTAAAAATCTTAAAGGCACAACGCTTGAGTTTAGTGAAGAATTTAAAAATCGATGTGTAAATGTAGCCGTTGAAAAAATGGCTGATGATATTGGAAAAAAGGAGCGAGGAAATAAAATTTTAGGGCTTTTAGAAATAGTGAGTCAAGGATTTTCAACAGGAGCATTGTGGTGGGAAAGTGATTTGCTTAAAAAATATTTTGTTTTTGGGGAAGAAAAAGATAATACGATAAAACTCATACAAAGTTTATTTCATTTTGTGCAAGGTAGTTTTGGAGTCACGGGTTATCCAGCATATACGGCATATCATATTTCAGCCGAGCTTATGGGTAAAATTGTTGGGAGGTTGCTGACGGCTTATGTGTGTGGGGAGAAAGTAGATAGAAATCAAATTTCTGAGTTGATAAATAGTGATAGAGATTTTAGAGATTCTTTAAAAAAAAC
>JAGLWI010000012.1 GCA_023133515.1 Candidatus Babeliales bacterium
GTTTTTGGTGTACAGGAAAATCAAGTAAAAAAAATAATTGAAAAATTTAGTTTAGTTGTGAATGAAAAGATGATTGGAACAAAAGAATTTGGAGCATTGATACGACAAGCATTGCAAGAGGTTCCTTATGAAGAACTGATGTATGCAGAAATAACACAGCAATCCTATGGAGCGGCTTTGCCAAAGATTGCTGAGTATAGAAGTGCATATTTTAAAGAGAAGAGTTTTCCTGATTGTGCTGATACAACGCAAAGAAATCTAGTTAACATTTTTTTGTACCAGAAGGAAAATAAGATATTTTCGATAATGAATTTGTCAGTAGATTCTAAGATTAAAGAATTTTATGACCCTAAAAATAAGTCTTCGGATCCTGAAAAGAAAAAGAATTTGTGTATGTTGTCAGAAGAGGTTGAAAATCAGGCTGTTCACAACGCGTGGACTAAAGTGATTCCAGGTCGTCCATTTGTATCTTACAATAGGATTCTTGATACTGATACTAAAAAAGTATATTTGATTGGGGTTGCATCTACTTATGTAGGGGCAATCACTGGTTTTTCAAAAAAAACAGATTTCGGGGAGTTTAAAAAGCATGTAAAATGGCTCGATGAAATATCTTTATTAGGCAAAGATTTTGATTGTGTAGAAATTTTAGGACATAAGTATATCGTTGTTGATGATCTTAAGTGCTATGCTTTGTATGAAATTCGACCAAGTATTAAAAATGTGATTATTTTGATAGATCAATTTTTAGGGTTAAATGTATACAAAGACAAGAAAATAGAAAAAGCTTTTGCAGATCCTAAGTTTAATAAAAAGTATTTTGATGTGTTATGTGACGAACTTGACTGGCATGTTGATACGATGGGATTAGGGGATTTAGATAAGCGAGATTATTCAACAATAGGTATAAATATTCCTGTTTCTATAAAAAGTGGTGAGCAATTTACGATTAGCATTTCATTAGGTCATGCATATGTTAAGAAGACAAAGAAGGTTGCATTGCGTGATTACCAGAAGAATATATTTGAACGAGCGTTGAATTTCTTTGATTCGAAAGCTGGTAAAGTAGAGGGAATAAGAGAGCTAGATCTTTTTCAAATATGTAATTTTTTAGAATTATATAATGATGAGAGTGGATTTGATAAGATGGTGCAACTCGTTAAAAACATCTCTTGGTTTCAAAAGTATTTATTTTTCTTGCGAGATGTTCTTGATAATAATGTTAAGGTTGACGTTATAAAGAAGATTTTAGCAGGTAATCATGAACGACTTATGGGTTTTGCAGAAAAATTGATAATTTCTTTGCCTGTTAGGCAGGATTTTCATTATCAGAGTGAAATTGTTGGTTATATTACAAAGGATTTAAAGGGAGTGAGTATTGAAAATAAAAACAAATTATTGAATGCGTTATTATTTGCTAAAGGCTTTAAAGAGAGTCAGCTTAATTATTACAAAACAGAAGTATTTTTTCCAGTTTTAGATTATAGTGATTTAGGGGATAATGTTTTAAAAGAAATAATTAAAGTTGTTCAAGATTCGATTAAGAGTAAAATTAAGGTTGAAAGGGAAGAAGGGTTTGAATTACTTATAAGGTTGGTTGAAAAAGGGCATTGTTTTGATCTGGCAATTAAAAATCTTCAAGATTTGATTAAGAGTAAAATTAAGGCTGAAAGGGAAAAAGGGTTTGAATTACTTAAAAAGTTGGTTGAAAAAGGGCATGGTTTTGATCTGGCAATTGAGGTAATTAAAGAGTTAATTGAAAGAGGAGAAGATAAAAAAAATAAGTATAACGCATTAGTTTTATGTAAAGAGTTGGTTGAAAAAGGGCATTGTTTTGATCAGGCAACTAAAATTGCTCAAGATACAATTGAGCATAAGGATAGAGTGATAAATATTTTGGGATTGAGGATATTTACGGCTTTAATTGAACAAGGGTGTAAGGGAATTAATGAGAAAGCAATTAAAGCAGCACAAAAGTCAATGGAAAGTAAGGATTCTAATAAAAGAGAAGAAGTATTGAAGTTATTTACAGTATTGGTTAAAAAATGGAAGGAAATTAACCAAAAGGCAATTAACCAAGCTATTACGTTAGCTCAAGAATCAATTAAGAGCCTTGTTACGTCTATTAGGAAAGAAGCATTGGGATTATTCAAAGTATTGTTTGAAAAAAAGCTAGTAGTTGATCAGGCAAAAGAGAAGGCCTTAGTATTAGAATTGAAGAAAAGTCAAGATAAGTATATTCGGTCAACGGGAGAAGATTTATTGAAGATGATGAAAGAAGAATGAGAAAAGTTGAAAGTATAATAGGTAAAAAAATTAGTGGATAAAATAATTTTTAATTTTTATGAAAATAGCAGTAATTGGATTGCAAGAAATAATACGAATAATGATAAGTGGTATTGACAAGTAGAAAGGTTTTTGTTGTAAAATGATCTTTGTATATTGTCTACATGAAATTGTATAAATACAGCAACCAGATGGTCCTAATAAAGGTCTTATAGAATCTATTATTGAGTTAATTATATTTATAATAATTTTTTTTATCATTTTAAATTTTTTATTAAAAATCCTTTTATTTGTTCAAAAGTTAGATTTAGCGATTGTTTATATACAAAAAGAATAGAATTTGTGGCTTTTTTAAAGAGATTTTCTTCATAAAAGATTGCTTTTATTTGTCTTCTTATTTTGTTTCTTTTATAAGCTGTTCCAGTTTTTGCGGGTATCACTATTAAAAGCTTGCCAAAGTCTTTATCAGATGGTGCTTGTAAGAGTTTTAATCCTAAAATTTTATCTTTTAATGTTGCTTTTTCAAAAGCCTCTTTTATTTCTTTTTGTTTAAATTGAAATAATTGCTTGAATTTTACCATTTTTCAAAATTAAAGGGCCGAATAAAATTGGCCCTAATTTTTTAGACAGCCAGTCTTTTTCGACCTTTTGCTCGTCTTTTGTTTATTATTTTGCGGCCATCCTTTGTTTTCATTCTTTTTCTGAATCCGTGTTTTCGTTTTCTTTTTTTATTGCTTGGTTTGTATGTTATCGACATTGCTTACCCTTCGATTGCAAGTAATTTTGTAGGTTTTTATATATTTTTCTTAATAATTAACAATTTTACCGTATAAAGGCCAATTGTGCAAATCTAACAATTTTATTTTTTTCTTTTTTTCTTAATTGGTATTATCATATTGTGAATTGTTTTGATTATGTTTTTGAAGGTTATATCTGGTCTTGTTAGATGAACTTGTATATTGCGTAATTCATATGTTTTTCTATATAATTTTATTCTAATTTTTAATAAAGGTAATGTTCCCTTTTGAAGTGCTTTAAGGCTTGTTTGAAAACTAGCCTTTTCTATTACAAATGGTGGAGCTGCTAAACGAGTAATGGTGCTAACAGTTTTGACAGCAATTTGACCAGCATCAATCATTTTATTCCATGCAGCTTGAAAAATATTACGAGGCCTTTTTTTCTTAGTTTTTTTCATCTCTCGTAATATAAGTTTTTCAGTTGTAAGTGATAATTGTTCAATATGTCTAAAAAAATCATTTTTTAGATATCCTACAAGTTTAAAATCTATTGTCTTAGGATAGCGTATATTTCCAAATGATTCTCCATGTAAAGCTGTTTCAAATTGATTTAAAAATTTGCTTTTTGTATCAAAAATTATTTTGTTTTCAACCGTTTTTATTAATGTGCGATTTCTTTTTCCAAAAAAAGTGGTATCTCCTGATATTAAAAAGTGTTGATCTTTTTCGGTTAGGGTTAAATCTATTTGTGAATTGTGAACTTTTAAAGGACCTAGAAATAATGTTCCTTTTGTTTTTTCTTTAAATATTATTCCTTTTTTATTTATCATTCCTTCTATATTTATTTTTGAATTTAAAAAATACATTAAGGCTTTTAAAGATAAGCCAGGTTGTACATTTATTCCTTCAATTTTTCCAGAGTGTGATGCAAGAATAAATATTACATCTTTAAATCCTGTGTTTGGAATAATTTTAGTAATAATTTTAGTTGGAATTTTAATGCCTGCTTTTTGTGGAATTTTTAGAATATTATGTAGTGTTAATTTTTTCATATATCCAATAAGATATGGAAATTTTTTGATTTTAAGTTCTGCAAATGCTTTGGCATCTCCAATATTCATTTCTGCATTACCTATAAAAGCAAGAGTTTTTGGATGTAAAATATCTCCTTCTGTTTTTCCGCTTATTTTAACATTAAAAATATTTATGATTTTGGCTTCATAATCATAATTGATGCGATCTAAACCTACATTGGCATAACCATGACCTCCTATTCCTGCGATATCAATCATTCCATTAAGTTTTAGATGGAAATCTAATGGTGGCCTTACTGTCATATCAACCATTGGACCATCATATTTTGGTTTAATTTTTTTATCTGGGCTATAGCTACTTATTAATAATGGTCCGATTTTTATTTTAGGAATATGTCCCTTTAGAACAAATCCAGTTGAATCAAGATTTGTGTATATTGCTGCTTCTTCTTTTCCTTTAAAAAATAGTTGTCCTTGTAAAGTGAAGCCTGGATCAAATCTTATTTCTCCTATTTTAGTTGTTTTTGGTGCTAAATATATTTTGATATCTTTTATTTTTATATTGTCAAAACCAATAATTTTGAAAAGTGTTTTTACATCTTCTTTGGCATTTTCGAGATCTTTTGGTTTTACTAGTAATTTTGATTTAATGTCGACTCTTTTTCTTTTAATTGTTTCAGCTATTGAGGTTATTTCTTTTGTAATATCTTCCTCTATATTTTTAGCGAATTGTATTGGAATTGTGAGAAGATCTGATGGCACCAATTCTCCTTTTAATTCTCCATTTATTACTATGTCTCCAGCTTGAGAATATTGACCTGCTACTTTTATTTTTTTATCAAATAATTCTACTGTTCCTGTAAGTCCTATTTTTGTTGGTTTAGGGACAACAAAGGGTGGTGTTGCTATTGGTTGAACAGTAATTCCTAATGCTATTGCAAGATTTCCGATGCTTAAACCTCTAATTCCAAATGGATTTTTCCACATACCTTCCATTGATTCTTCCATAACAAGTGAAGGTTCAGGAACAAATTCTACTCCTATTTTACCTGTGAAAATTAAATCTTCATCTTTAGGGGTAAGTTGAATTTTAACTTGTCCTGCTAAGAACATTTTAGGTTTAGCCCCTTCTATCCCTATGTTAATATTTACATCAGAAAGAGAAAATTTATTTATAAATTGTTTGGGAATCGGTAATCTTAGGTCCATTGGAACTTTTGCTATAATGCTTATATTTGTTAGTGTGGGGCCTATTGAAGCGAAAAGACCAAGAGAATCAGGCATACCTTCTAAAATACTTTTTATTTTATTAAGGTTTGGATCATCCATTTTTGTTATAGCAAAAATAGTTAATCCTTTGTTTATGTTCATTTTTATTTGCTTATCAAAATATGGATGAGTTGTGATAATAAATGAGGCTTTCTCAATATTTAAAAAATCAAGAGGTTTGGCTTCTGGAATTGATTGTGATATTTTCCAGCCAGTTGGTAGGGAAGCTTTAATTATTATTTGATTTTTTGGTTTTGCTATTATTTCAATTTCAGTTTCTATATTTAAAATTTTGCTTTTTCCTTTAATTAAAAGTTTTTTTTCTGTAGTAAGTGCAACTTTTACTTTTTCAACATTTATATCTTTTAAGAATGAAACAGGACATGTTATTTTTGCAAAAGGATTGAATGGTTTATCGGTTTGTCCTTCTAACTCCACTACAAATTTTTTTGGTACTTTGCCTTGTTTTTTTAATATTTCTTCATCTAAGAATGTAGGTGATTTTTCCTTAACTTTTTCTATATCAATTTTCTTTTGTCTTGATATTTTAAGTGTCGCTATTATTTCTAAATCAAAAAAATTTTCGAGAATTTTTGAAGTTCCACTAATCAAGGCAGTTCCATCTGTTGAAAAATAAAAATCAAATTGTTTAAATTTTATTATGTTTTTAAAGTTTAATGGAGCTGAAATTGAAGTTTGAAATGTAAATTTTCCTATTTTTTCTTTTTTAGTTGGTGGTTGAAATATGGCTTTTGCTTCTGTACTTATTGATTTTTTAATAAATGGAATAGTAATGTCTGCATCTCCTTCCAATATGAGTGTAGGTAGATCAAGCTTCGTTGATTTTCCATTTTTTGTTTTTTGTTTCTTTGTTGGGATAAGTAATATTAGTTTTGGTTTTTTTATTTTTGCAAGATCTGGAATATCTATTGTTTTAATTTTGGCTTTTAGAATTACACCGCTTTTCTTTTCAAATTTAACACTTGCTTTAAGTTTATCTAGAGTAATGTTTTGGGGTAGAGGTAGGTTGAGTTTTATAAAATCTACTTTTCCAATTAATTTTACTGGATGTGGTTTTTTAGGATAAAGAAAGTTGGAAATTTTGATTTTTACGTATGAGGGTGTTATTTTGTCAAAAATCGAATCTTTTAATTCATTTATGATTGAAGAAAGTTTAAAGTTTTTTAATTTTATTTGTGCATAATTCTTTTTTTTTGCCAAATTAAATGAGATCTTAATATCTTTAGGTCCAAAAATATTTGTTCTTACAAAAAGTTCTTTTTTCTTGTCAGTTATTTTTAATTTAAAAATTTGGAAAGGAACTTTTTTCCATGGTGTAATAGGAATTTCTACAGGTTTTGGCAATTTTAAGCTGAACAATAAAGGATTTAACGAAAGTAATGATAATTTTGATTTTAGTCCAAACAATATAATATCAGCACTGACTTGAAATTTTCCTTTTTGTGTTGTTTCTATTTTTAAATTTTCAACTTTTAAAATTCCAAGATTAACCAATTTTAATTTGTCATGTGCTTTTTTAGCATCTTTTTCCGTTGCTTCAAATTTTTCTTCGGCTATTATTTCTTCTTTTAATTCGGCTTTTAACTCTTCTAATTCATTTTCACTTATTATTTTTTCTTCTAGTATTTCTTCATCATTTAGCTCAATTATTATGTCTTCTTTTTCTTGTATTGAATCATTTTCTTTATCGGTTTCAATTTTTTGATATTTTTTTTCTTTTGAAAGATATTCAACCGAATAAATTTTTTGGATTTTTATAAAAATAAAATTGGTGTATAAAAGAAATATTATGATAATTAATTTTTTTAGAAATTTAAAATTTGCCATTTCTATTCTCCTAATTTTTTGTTATCAATTTGTTAAATTTGAGTTTAGTATGTTAAATTTTGTTTTTAAAAGTAAATAGAAAAACTGATTATTTTAAAAATATTTGATGAAAGCTAATTTTGAGATTTTATTAAATATTTTTATTTTGTAAGAACATATATCATGTGATTAAGAGTTTTTTCTCTAAAAACTGCTTGTTTTAGAAGACCACTTGGCAAAGGATAATCACTTTCTTCAATTTTTTCTATAATTGGTTTGAAATATACGAATTCTTTTAATTTATTATTATTGAATAAGTGAAGGTAATTTTGAATATCTTTGTCTTCTATTTTTATATTTTCTTTGTAACCAATTTGATCCATAATTATTTCTTCTTTTAGTTGTTTTTCTGCAAGTGCTGTTATTTGTCTTTCGAAATCTTTTTGTAGTTTGTATACTTGATAATCAGGATGTTCTTTTAACGAATTTAGAATATTTTCTTGTCTTCTTATTACAAAATGTTTAGGTATTTCAAAGCGGTGTTTTGAGAGTAGTAGATGGAAAAGTTCTTCTATGATTGTTTTTCTTTGTGAAATATCATTTCTATAAGAAAAAACTTCTATTAATTTTTTGTGAACTTCTTGTTTGCTTTTTAATCTAAAATTGGCTTTAAACGAATCGATCCAGAAATATCTTCCTTTGGTAATTTTTTTTATTTTTATAAGAAAAGGATATTGTTCATTTTTAAAGGAAGATGAAAATTCGTTTGTAATAGGTAGCATATTTGATATTAGAGTATCGCCTGTTTTTTTGTCCATGAGAGATAATTGAAATGGTTTTTTTATGTATTTATTATTTATTTTTATCCAAAAGCTATTTGTACCATATTCTTCTATGACAGGTTTATTTTTTTCATTGAGAAGGATTGCATCAAAGCATACCCAGTCGTCTTCTTGAATGATTTCTAAAGGATTTTTTTTGAATAAAGAGATTTCCTTTTTTATGAACATATTAACTTGTTTATCTAAATCTTTGTATTTTTTTCTTTTAGGGGCTCGAAATGCAAAGTTTTTCCATTCTTTAAGTTCAATTGGTTCTGCTACAGAAAGATTAAAAACAAAATTTGCTTGTTTTGTTGCGTTTATATCTATTTGTTTAAGTCTTGGATAATTAACCAGGGATATTTTTTGGTTGTGAATTTGTTCAATTAGAAAATCAAGAATTATGTGTTTAAAGAGGAAGTTTTTAACATTGTTTTCTATGTCATTTTTATAATTTTCTTCTAGATATTTTATTGGTGTTTGATATTTTCTATATCCTGAGAGATGAGTTTGTTTTTGATATAGACTTACAGTTTGATCATGTATTTTTTTTGTTATTGTTGGACAGATTTTAACTGTTGCTTTTAATAAGTGTGTAGAAATAGATTCTGTTTTTAAAATTATATTTTTTTTTATTTCATCTTTATCTTTATTAATTTCCATCATTCTAACGTCTCCTTTTTTATAAAAATGGTGCAAGAGGGGGGACTCGAACCCCCATCCTTTTTCAAGGGCTGGGTCCTAAACCCAGTGCGTCTACCAATTCCGCCACTCTTGCTCTATAGGTAATATTAGGAACAAGTCCGTTTTCGCCTTTGGCTACGCCGGACAACCTTCGCACTTTGCTATAAATATAAAATTTTATATCTAATCCATTAAAAAACTGGCTTGCCGGGCGAAGCTTTAGCGAAGCCTGGTGGGTTGCCAGGGACTCGAACCCTGAACCTGCAGATTAAGAGTCTGTTGCTCTACCAATTGAGCTAGCAACCCCTTAATTATTGTATCATAATGAACAATAAAATGAAGTCTGAAAGTTTTTTGTTAAACTTTATTTTTTTATAGATTTTTGTACTTTTTAATTTTTCTAAACTTTTTTGATCTTGCCTGATAAGATTTAAATGTTGATATAATTTTTAGTTAAGAAGTTTTTGAAAGAAAAAATGAATAACGAAATTCCTTTGGAACTTTTAAATTTGCAAGAGACTACTGAGGATCAAGTTTTTTCTTTTGAACCACGATCTTTTGATGAATATTTAGGGCAGGGTGAAGTAAAAGGCAAACTTAGTCTTTTTGTAAAAGCGAGCAAATTGCGAAGTGAGCCATTGGATCATATTTTGTTATTTGGACCTCCAGGCCTTGGAAAAACTACTCTTGCAAAAGTTGTTTCTAAAGAACTTAAAGTAAATTTAAAAATTACTAGTGCCCCGATTTTAGAACGTAGTGGTGATTTGGTTGCTATTCTATCAAATCTTGCTCAAAAAGAAATTTTATTTATAGATGAAATACATCGTTTGCCGAGAAATGTAGAAGAAATTTTATATAGTGCTATGGAGAATTTTTGTGTTGATATGATTATTGGTCAAGGGGCTGGTGCTCGTTCAATACGTCTTCCATTAAAACCATTTACATTAATTGGTGCTACAACAAAGACATCTTTGCTTTCGGGTCCTTTACAGACACGTTTTGGTATTGTTGAAAGATTGGATTTTTACGATTCAAAATCTTTGGCTGATATTGTTTTTCAAAATGCTAATTTTTTAGGGATTCCTATTTTACCTCAAGCTGCAATTGACATAGGGAAAAGGGCTAGGGGAACACCTAGAATTGCGAAAAGGATTTTGAAGCGTGTTCGTGATTTTGCACAAGTAAATAAATACCCTATGATTGATGAAGAGGTAGTTGAGTTGGCTTTAAAGTTTTTAGGTATAGATGAAGATGGTCTTAATAAACTTGATAGAAAAATTCTTACTCACATAATTAAAGATTTTGATGGTGGGCCTGTTGGAATAGAAACGTTAGCGGCCATGACTGGAGAGGATACTCAGACGCTTGAGGATGTTTGTGAACCTTTTTTGATAAGAAAAGGTTTTTTGCAAAAAACTACTCGTGGTCGCCAAATTACTCCGAACAAGATTTTATATTTAAGACATAAACTTTTAGGAGAAAAAATTGGAATGCAGTCTGATTTGTTTAGATAAGATATACAAATTTTTGTTTGTCTATTTTTTCGACAAATTTTTAAAAAATAGTTAATTTGTTTAATATGAAATGATATTTTTGAAGTTTTTTAGGAGTAAATTTTATGTCAGGACATTCAAAATGGTCTACCATAAAACATAAGAAAGCGAAGGAGGATTCTAAAAGAGGCAGAATTTTTACGAAATTGATCAGAGAAATTACTGTTGCGTCTCGAGAAGGAGGAGGTGATCCTGTAGGAAATGCGCGATTAAGAGTTGTTATAGATAAAGCAAAATCGGTTAATATGCCTCAAGATAATATAATTCGTGCAATAAAAAAAGGAACAGGAGAATTAGAAGGATTTACTTATCATCCTGCTACTTATGAAGGGTTTGGACCTAGTGGTGTTGCAATTATTGTTGAGACGTTGAGTGATAATGTTAAAAGAACGGTATCTGATTTAAGGCATGTTTTTTCTAAGATGGGTGGTAATCTTGCCGAATCAGGAGCAGTTTCATGGATGTTTGAACACAAAGGGGTTGTAAGAGTTTCTGCTAATGGCTTAACTGAGGATGAAGTTTTAGAAAAAATGATTGATTATGATATTGATGATGTTTTTATTTCGGACAACATTTTTTCTATTATATCTAATATACAATCATTACATGGGATAAAAAAAGGGGCAGAAGAGAATGGTTTAAAGGTTGAGGATGTATCAATTGAATGGGTTCCTAAAAATGTGATGAGTGTTGAAGATAAGGGAAAGGAAGAAAAAATATATAAATTTTTGGAAAGCTTAGAAGAATTGGATGATGTTCAAAATGTTTATGCAAATCTTGTATAGATTAAAAAATGATAAATTTAAAAATTATATTGTAGGGAGTAAATAGTGTTTTTAAGTATGACTGGTTTTGGGTTTAAGACTGTGACGTTAACGATTGAAAAGGGGGCAAAAATATCTTTAACTGTAGAGATTAAAGCTATCAATTCACGTTTTTTTGAGTCTGTTTGTAGATTGCCGTCTTTTTTACATTCATCAGAGATAAAAATTAATAGAAGTCTTAAAGAGAAATTGTTGCGTGGTAGGATTTATTTAGCGGTAAATATTGTAGAGGAAGACTCAGCTTTTGAAAAAATTATTCCATCTTTAAGAATTGTAGAAGGATATATAAAGGCTATTGATAAAATTAAAAATAGATTTAAGATTTCTGGAAAGTTAACTGTTTCAGACATTTTATCTTTGCCTAATGTGTTTGTTTCTGGAAGTAAACAAATTGATTCCAAATTAGAAAATTCTATTTTAAAGATTATTGATCAGGTTGCAGATTTAGTTGTAAAGAGTCGTGCAACAGAGGGAAAAAGCTTATGTAAGGATTTTGAAAAAAGATTTTTAATATGTTCACAGAAAATTAGTCAAATTAAAAACCTTTTTTCAAAATTGATGAAAGAGAAAAAGGATGAGATTAAAAAGTTTCTTGCTATTCAAGAAAATGGAAATGAAGAAGTAAAACTTAAACTTGATGAACTTTATTCTACAATAAATAAGATTGATGTTCATGAAGAAATTGTAAGGTTTGATAGCCATATTAAAAATGTAAAAAATGTTATAAAAGATAAAAATATTGAAAAAGGGAAGAGAATAGATTTTATGTTGCAGGAATTGATGAGAGAATCTAATACAATTTTGGCGAAGTGTTCTCATTTTCAGATTAGTTCTCTTGCTGTTGATATTAAAGTTGAATTGGAAAAATCTCGAGAACAAGCACAAAATATTGTATAAATTTTCATGTCTGATCAAATTGTTTCCTATGACCTATTAAAAAAATCTAATAAAATTTTATTCCTCACTCATTTGGCTTTGGGTGATTTTTTATATATGCAAAATTACTTTAAAGAATTTGCTCGGATGTATCCTAATTTAAAAATTGATATTTGGGTAGATGAGGGCAGAGGAAAGAATATTTTTAGACGACGAGCGTCTAAAAATAATTATATTCTTTATGATTGGCTGGATTCTTGCCAATATTTTAATCGAATTTATAAAAATGTTTTTGGTTTTTTTGGTTTACTAAATTTTTTAAATTTAGCAAAAAAAGAAAAATATCCGATTATTATTTCTTTGGGAACTTTGAATAGACATAGATATGCAAAATATTGCTGTAAAATATCTAAAGATGGTTTTAAAGTTGGTTTTGTAGGTGGCACAAAAAAGATTAATTTTATAAAAAATCATTATTTAAAAAAATTAAATGAAAAAATTGATTTATCAAACCTGCAAAAAAAATTTACTCACATTTCCGATGTGAATGCATCTTGGTTTCAACAGCTTTTTGGTGTGAAATGTGATAAAGCACAACGAAAACCATTTATTAATATTTCACAAGAGTGGATTATTTACGCAAAATTAAAATTTTTGAAATGGAACATTAATAAACAAAAATTACGAAATAATAAAATTGTTTTTATAAATGCAATTGCAAAAAATATTAAACGATGTTGGTCAATGGAGAAGGTCGCAAAATTTATATCTATTTTATCTTTAAAACAAGATTTTTATAATGCAAATTATATTATAAATGTGATGCCAGATCAGTATAAGGAGTTTGAAAATACAATAAAGAATTATTCTACAAAAAGAATATTTTTATTTACAGTTGAGTCTAATTTTTTTCAATTACCATCGATTATTTCTTTGTGTGATCTTGTAATTTCTGTTGAAACTTCAGTTATGCATTTTGCGTCAGCATTAAACATTCCTCTTGTTGCTTTGATGAGACAAAAAAGTCCTGAATGGATTCCATTTGATGGAAAATTTTGTATTGTATTTTCTAAAAAAAGAAAAGATTGGATAAAAGACATTTTAATTGATGATGTTGTTAAAACTACTACACTTTTTGTTAAAAATCAGGAATTTACTTTTTAATATTAAAGAAGATTAAAACAGCTTTTTCCTCTTATAAGGAGATTAGAATTAGAAGATTTCTTTTTTCTCTTTTTCTTTTTCTTTTTCTTTAATTTGGGTAGCTTAAAAGCATTTTTGATGTCTTCTCTGGTGCATCCATAAACTGAACAATATCCTAATCCTTTTAGTTCAGTTTGGAAGTGTTTAAAATATATTTTGTAGTGTCTTGGAATGAGATCAAATATTTTTTTATCAATTAATATGCAACAATGAATTGTTTCTGTAATTTGTTTGTTTTTCACATATTGAAATGTATTTCTAGTATCTGCTTGGTAGCGAGATGCCCTATTAACTGGATCTCCAAAAAAGTCGCCATTTATTTCTCCAGTTTTTCCTAAATTTGCACCAACACCACAATAAATAGTTTTCCATGTTGAATTTTTTTCTTTTATCGCAAAAAATTCTGTTTCCATTACCAACTCCATCATACATTTTATGGCATTGTTACATAAACATGGGGGGAAGGTAGCAAAAATTTGGTCTCCAGATTCATTAATTTTTTTTCCTCCATAATATTTTATAATATATGTTAAATGATCAAGATAAATTCTCATAAAATGACAAACATAAAATGGATCTACATATTTTTTATTTTTGTATTTTAAATATATTTTTTTATTATAATTGCGCCTACAAAATGAAGTGAAATTTACCATATCAACGAATACAAAAATTTTAGTTTGTTGTTTTATTTGTGGCAGGTTTGACACGATGTTTTCAATGTTATTTTGTTTTTCTTGCTCGTGAGTTTCAAAACTCATTCTTCTATGGCCTCTGCGTTTTGCAGGATGAATGAATCTTGTTTCTCTAGTTGAACCAAGTTCATTGGAACGAGGATTTTGAGGAAAAAAATATTTCATGGAATAACAATAATGAAATGTTATTTCACATAAAAAAAACATTAAAATTAAAATAAAGGATTTGTTAAATTTCATGTTATCCCTCCCAATAAAAAATTTTGATATAAATTATCATTTTTATATTATCATATTGATTGAAACGCTGATAAATCAATGGTTTTATTTAATTATTTATAACTTTTTTGTAGAAATTGTCTAATTTTTCCATCAATTTTGTTGAATTAAAATTTTCTTTTACAAAATTGTAGGCATTTTCTCCTAATTTTTTGCAAAGATTTGGATTTTTTAAGAGTGTTTCAATTTGTTCTACAAGACTATCAACATTGTTATTTTCAAAAAGAAGTCCGGTTTGATTATGTTTTATTACATTAACCATTCCTGTTTTTGTGGCTCCTATTAGTGGTTTTTTAAGAAGAGATGCTTCCATTAAAACTATTCCAAATGTTTCTTTCTTACTAGATAAAACTTTTATATTAGAGTGAAATAGTATATCTGCAATTTTATCTGTGTGCCCTAAAAAATAAACGTAATCGTGAATTTTTAGACTTTGTGTAAGTTTTTTTAATAATTGTTCTTGTCCTCCTATTCCTGCAAGTACTAGTTGAACTGGAATATTTTTTTCATAAATTAGTTTATTTATAGCTTTTAAAAGTAAAGAATGATTTTTATCTATTGATAAATGTGCAATTGTACACAAAATAGGTAAATTTTTAATTTTTATATTAAATTGTTCTTTAAAAAATTTTTTTCTATCATTATATTTTGTAGAAAAATTTATGAACTTATCTACATCCATTAATGGAGTCATTATTTCGAGTAATTTCTGTTTTTTTTCATCTGAATTTAAAAAATTATAGCAATAATCTTTTTGATTGTTGTTAACACATATAATTCCGTCTGATTTTTTAATATATATTGATCGTAAAAGTTTTGAGGTGTGGTAGGTAAATACAATCTTGATATTAAGTTTTTTGGAGATTTTTTTTGCAGCAATAATTTCATTGTGTATGTTGCAATGAATTATTTGAATTTTTTCTTTTGTGCATATTTTATGTAACGCTTTATATAAACCTGGATAAAATTTACTTTTGAAGATTACTATTTTTGTAAAAGTATAATGAGGAATTTTTAGTTCTTTTAGTTTATTTTGCATATGTGTATCTTCAACGACTAAAAAAGATACATGATGTCCTTTAGAAATTAAATTTTTGTAAAGATTTAAAGAGTATATTTCTGCTCCACCAATTGTTCCATGACAGCTATTTATAATTAAAATTCGTTTTTTATAAGATAAGTTTTTTGAAGTATTATTTTTGTTTTCGAATGGAATGTATTCAAAATGATACATTTTTTTTATTTTGTTAAAAATATTCATTTTATGTCCTAATATTTTTAGATATTTAAAAAATTAGTTTTTAAAATAATTAAATAAATAATATCAAGTGTTTTCTTTTAGTAAAATAAAAATATAAATATGAGTTTTTTGAAAAGTTTAAATTGAATGTAAAAATGACATTTGATTACTTAATTATTGTATGAGAAATTTTTGATTTTTTTAGTATAAAATTTGTGATGTTTTTGTTTAAATAAGTATCAAGCTTGTCTTATTTTTCAATGCATAGTATCATTGAAAAATGCTTAGTATGGGGTTTTATAAGGCCTTCATAGTCATATTTTTGATTAGCAAGGGAATTTAAAGATGACAAATAATGATAAACAAAAATCAATAAATTTTTCAGAAGATATTGTTTCTCTTTCAATTGAGAAGGAGCTGAAAACTTCTTTTTTAGATTATGCAATGTCAGTTATTATTAGTCGTGCACTTCCAGATGTAAGAGATGGTTTAAAGCCTGTTCATCGTAGAATTTTGTATTCGATGCATAAGTTGGGTTATTACCATGAAAAATCATATCGAAAATCTGCAACCGTGGTTGGTGATGTTATTGGACATTATCATCCTCATGGGGATATGGCAATTTATCAATCTATGGTAGGTTTGGTTCAGGATTTTTCTAAACGATATCCATTGTTGGATGGTCAAGGAAACTGGGGTTCTATTGATGGGGATAATGCTGCAGCTATGCGATATACAGAAGTTCGTATGGCAAAACTTGCAAGGGAGCTTTTATCTGATATTGAAAAGGATACAGTTCTTTTTGTTCCAAATTTTGATGAATCTAGAATGGAGCCTACGTTATTACCAAGTAGGGTTCCAAATCTTTTGATTAATGGTTCTACGGGTATAGCTGTTGGTATGGCTACATCAATTCCACCTCATAATTTAGGAGAGGTTGTTGATGCTTGTATTGAAATTTTAAACAATCCTTCACTTACAGAAGAGCGTTTATTTGAATTGATTCCGGCTCCGGATTTTCCAACAGGTGGGATTATTTGTGGTAGATCTGGTGTTGTAAGAGCATATAGAACCGGTCATGGCAAGGTGATAGTAAGGGGGGTTGTTGATATTGATGAAAGCAAGAAATGTGATTCGTTAATAATAAAAGAGATTCCATTTCAGGTTAATAAAGCCGATTTAATTAAAAAAATTGCCAATCTTGTAAAAAATAAAGTTGTAGATGGAATTAGCAACATTAGGGATGAATCTGCTAGAAAAGGAATGAGAGTTGTTATAGAACTTAAACGTGATGCCAATCCTCAGGTTGTTTTAAATCAAATTTATAAACATACTCCTCTTCAGACTTCAATTTCTATGTTGATGTTGGCTTTACATAATAACAGGCCAATGATTTTTACATTACGTGAGATGCTGGATTATTTTTTGGTGCATAGAAAAGAAGTTATTACAAGACGTACAGAGTTTGATTTGGCAAAAAACAGAGGACGGGAGCATGTTCTTCAAGGTTTGATTATTGCTCTTGACAATATTGATGAAGTTATCAAATTGATAAAAAAATCAGAAAATACCACAATAGCAACTGAATCTTTGAATAAAAAATTTAAATTAACTCAAATTCAAGCTAAAGCAATTTTAGATATGAGATTGCAGAGATTAACAGCCTTAGAGCAAGATAAAATTCGTGAAGAGTTAAAAGAAATTAAAAATATAATTGAAAAACTTGAGTTGATTCTGAGGGAAAAAGAAGTTTTAAAACAGGAGATTATAAAAGAGTTAGAGAATCTTAAAAAAATATACTCAGATACAAGAAAAAGCAAAATTGAAGCAGCTATTGAGGAGATGAGTGATCAGGACCTTGTTCCAGATGAAGAGGTTCTTGTAACTTTGACACAAAAAGGTTATATAAAACGAGTTCTTCTTAGCACTTATGCAGTACAGCATCGAGGTGGTAAGGGAAAAAAGGGTATGTCAAATTTAACTGAATCTGACGATGTGGTTCAAGATATTTTTGTTGCAAGTACTCATGATGATCTTCTTTTCTTTACAAATAAAGGTAGAGTTTTTAGTTTAAAAGTTTTCCAGATTCCTGAAGCTTCAAGAACTGCAAAAGGACGTGCAATAGTGAATTTATTACAACTTTCTCAAGATGAAAAAGTTGTAAAGCTTCTTTGTACGCGAGAGATGGAAAATAAATTTTTAGTTATGATTACAAAAAAAGGTAGTATTAAGAAAACAGGAGCAAAAGCTTTTGCCAAAATTAGATGTACTGGTATTAGGGCAATAGGATTAAAAGAAAATGATGAGCTTGCTTTCTGTTTATTAAGTTCTGGAAAAGATTCAATTGTAATTGCAACTAGCAAAGGACAAGGAATTCATTTTAAAGAAGAAGAAGTTAGGTCGATGGGGAGACAGGCTGGTGGTGTACGTGGAGTTAGATTAAGAAAAGATGATTTTGTTGTAGGTTTAGAAATTATTGGTGAGAACGAAAAAGATAAAAATCTTTTGTTTGCTACATCTAAAGGTTATGGTAAGCGTGTAAAAGTATCTGGTTTTCGTGTTGCGCACAGAGGTGGGGTTGGTGTAAGAACTATTCCTACAGGTGGGAGAAATGGGGAAGTAATTGGATTGACTTTGGTATCTAATAAGTCGCACATTTTGTTGATTGATAATAATGGTAAAATTATTAGAATTTCTCCTCAAGAAGTTAGAACTATGGGTAGACAGGCAAAGGGAGTGAGGTTAGTGCGTTTGGATAAAAGTCAGAAGGTTGCATCGATTACTTCTTTTGATGAGGAAGAAGAGGAAGAAAGTTAATTTTTTAATTTGGTCGTTCGCTTTTTTGTACAATGAGATTTATATAGCGAACGACTATTTTTAATTTATGGATATTAAACTTGGGGGAATGGTTGAATAAAAATAAAAAAATTTTGTTACACCTTTCTTTAATTTCTCAAATTGGACCATCAGTTGTTTTAAAAATTGTTAAATTTTTTTTTGATGATTTTTATGAACAGAAAAATTCTCAAATAAAAAATTTGGATTTCGATTTCTCTCAAATTTATAGATATAAGTCTCAAGATTTTATTAAAAAATTTGGATTGACAAAATCTATATCAGATATTTTGGTTAAAGGACTTTGTGATAAAAAAGATTTAGAAAAAGAGCTTAATTTAATTGAGAAATACAATATTGATATTCTGACATTTTTAGATTCTGAATATTCACATGCCCTTAAACAAATTCATTCTCCTCCGATTGTTCTTTATTGTAAAGGTGAAAAATTAGAAGCTTACGAGAAAAATATTGCTGTTATTGGTGCACGTAAAGCAAATTTTTATGCTGAGAATGTTGTAAACGATATTGTTCCACAATTAGTTCAAAATGGTTATGCAATTATTAGTGGTGGTGCGCTAGGAGTTGATAGCATGGCTCACAAAGCCGCGCTAAAAAGTGGTGGAAGTACAATAGTTGTTTTTGGATCTGGTCTTATGAATCCTTATCCATCTAGCAACAAAGATTTGTTTCGTCAGATTGTAAAAAATGGAGGAACATTGATTTCTCCTTTTTCTCTTTTTTTACCTCCGGCTAAAGGAAATTTTCCTGCTCGTAATAGAGTAATTGCGGGATTAAGTTGTGGATGTGTTGTTGTACAGGCTGCAAAAAAAAGTGGTGCACTTATTACTGCCAAATTTGCTTTAGATGAAGGGCGACAAGTTTTTGCGGTTCCAGGATCTGTTTTAGAGGAACTTAGTTTTGGGTGTCATGAACTTATAAAACAGGGAGCAAAGCTTGTTAGTAGTGTTGATGATATTTTAGAGGAGTTTGGCCAGAGTAATTGTTGTGAGGCAAGTATAGAAAAAGAAGATAAAAAAATTAAATCTTCTGATTCTCAAGAAGATTTAATTTTGTATAATTTAAGTTGTGCTTGTTCGTTGGATGAGATTGCAATCAAAACGAAAATTAAGTTTGATAAATTACAAGAAAAATTATTTGATATGCAGATTGAAGGAAAGATAAAACAAAATTTTGCAGGATTGTGGGAAAAAAATGAAAAATGATATTTTGTATCTTGGATCTGAATCTATATCTAGGCGAAGATTATTAGCTACAAGTGGAATTGAGTATAAGATTTTAAAACATAATAGTGATGAATGTGGAGTAGATATTGAACATGGATTTGAAAACTATGTTCTTGAAATTGCAAAACAAAAAATGAAACATTTGGTATTTCCATTAAAAGAGCATGTTGAAAAAGATTATATTTTTATTCTTACTGCAGATACGATTGTTGTAACAGTTAAAAGTAAAAAAGTTTTTGGTAAGCCAAAAGATGTAAATGATGCCAAAAATATGTTGAGAATGTATTATAAAGAACCTGTAAATATTATTACTGGATGTTGTCTTGAAAAAAGAATTTTTGAGAATAATAATTGGGTAATAAAAGATAAAAATTATTGGACAACAAATGCGATAGTAGAATTTTTAGTAGATGAGCAAAGCTTGGATTTGTATTTTAAAAAGATTCCAGATATTTTACGTATTGCTGGTGGTGTAATGATTGAGCATGATTTTGGACAGCAGTTTTGTAAAAGTATTAATGGTTCATATTCTGCAATTATTGGATTACCTTTATTTGAGTTAAAGCAGGCTTTGCGTAATATGGAATTTAGATTTTAGTTTACAGGTTCATTTGATCTTGGGTTCCAGTTTTTTAAAAGCTGAAAAAATAAGGTTTTTTTTATTTCTTCATTTGAAAATTTGTTGTCATTACTATTTTTTTGATTTGTTTGTTTAATTACTAGATTTTTAGCTTGTTGTACGCTTTGCCAGACTGTTTTTAAATCCATGTTTTGAGGATTAACTTGTTCAAGTGCAGTAGTCAGTTTTTCTTTTGCCTGAAAATTTAAATCTTTTTTTTCTAATGTATCAAGGAGTATGTCTTCTAAATATATCATGAAATCTAAAATAGAAGCATGCAATTTATTTATTTCAAACGAATTATTTTCTAATTGATCAATTTTTTCTAGTTCTTTTAAAAAACCATTTTTAATTGTATCTTCTATTAAAAATTTTAATTTTGTTTTTTCATTTTTTAATAGCCAGTTCATCAAAAGAACCAGTTCTAAAGAAAGAGAAAAACTTGTAGGCATTAAATCTCCCCTCAAAATTGATTATCTAAAAATTATTATTAAGTTTTAAATATTATTAATATCTTAACTATGATTATAATATTATATATCTTTTGGTAATAAAATAGAAATAATATTTAATTTTTCATGTTGAATATGTAAGACTAGTTTTTAAGATTATTGTTTGCGATCTGTAATTTTGATAAAAGCGACTTATTGTTTATTGAAAATTGTTTTAGATATTATCATAAAATATTTGTTGATAAATCCAGCAAGATAATACTTGCAATTGTTTTATTTGGGATAGAGAATTAAATTTTTCAACAGCCTCTTTTGATGCTTGTTCAATATTTTCAATGGGTAAATCAACATAGATATAAGAGTAAGTTGAATAATAATTTCCATCTTCATCTTCGTATGAACTCTCCCATTTTCTTTCATTTAAGTTTATTTTACTTAGCTCTTTTTCAAAGTTAGGAAAAAGTAATGATAAAATTTTTGTTTTGTAAACATCTTCAATTGTACAAAGTTCTATTTTAATAAAATTTGATTTTAGGTTTTTATCATTAGAATCTAAAGAATCTAGTTTTTTTGAATTTTCAACCTCAAATTCGAATATGCTGATATTGAGATTTTTTAGATCTTCTTTTTCAATCTTAATTTTCTTTTTTCCTGTCCATGCATCTTTTAATGTGTTTGCAAAAAATTGCTTTATTTGTTCTAATTCGTCATCACTTGATGATTGTTGATTGTTTAAAATTTCTATAATTTTTTGTACAACGATATTTTTTTTGATTTCAAGTTGATTTTCTTCTGTAATTTCTGGTTTAGTTTCATTTATTTGTGATTGTTTTAAATTTTCTGTTTCTAATGTATTTGATGCAAATGTAGTGGTGATTCCAAAAATCATAAATAAAATAGTAATAACGTTTTTTACGTTTTTCATTTTTTGATCCCCCGTAGAAATAAAGTTACCAATCTATCTATTAACTCTATCTATTAACATAGAAAAATTATTTTATGTGTTTTATTTATTAAAGTCAAGATAGTTTTTACTCTGATTTTAAGCGGAAAAGGTTGAAATTTCAAATTGAAATATAATCTTTGAAAAAGCGTTTTTTAGGAAGTTGCTTAAGCTGTTGTTAGGATTGTTATTAATATGATCCCTATTATCAATTTGTTTCTTTCTTGGTAAAATTGTTTCTAAATTAATATTTTGTTTAAATTGTTAAAAATTATAATATCATAATATTATGGTTTGATTTGATAAAAAAAGGTTTTTTGAAGCAAATTAACTTTAAGTTAAATAACTTATAAAGGCAGATTTATGAACATAATTTTACGATTAAAAAAAGAAATTATTAATATGATCAAAAATATTTTTAATCTTAGTTTTGATAATATTAAAAATATAAATGTTTTATTAAATGTTGATAAAGATAAGGAATTTGGAGATTTGAGTTGTAATGCTGCTATGGTTCTTTCAAAAGAGTTAGAAGATAAACCAAGAGAAATTGCGAAAAAAATTTCTGATTATATTTCTAACAAAGATAATTTTCCGTTTAATTCTTTAATAAAAAAATATATAAAATCTGTTCAAATTGCAGGTCCAGGGTTTTTGAATATGAATTTGAACGATTGTATTTTTTCCGACATTGCAAAAGAACTTTTTTTAAGAAAAGAAGATTGTTTTAAGTTGGGAAAAGATGAAAAAAAAATCAAGTTTTTGATTGAATTTGTAAGTGCAAATCCTACTGGTCCACTTCACATAGGTCATGGAAGAAATGGGATTATAGGGGATGTTTTGGCAAATGTTTTAAATTTTTTGGGGCATAGTGCTACAAGAGAATTTTATATAAACGATTTAGGTAGTCAGATAATAAAATTGGGACAATCTTTTAAAGTTAGATGTAAGCAACAACTTGGAATTAATGAAGAGTTGCCGGAAGATGGTTATAAAGGGGAATATTTAATTAATCTTGCAAAAGAATGTATAAAAGATCATGGCAAAAAATTGCTTGAAAATGATGATGAATTTTTTTCTGACTATGCAAAAAATAAAATACTTGAGATTCAAAAAAAAGATCTTGCTGACTATGGAATAATTTTTGACAAATGGTTTTCAGAAAAGGAATTGCACGAAAGTGGTGCGATACAAGAGGCGCTTGAATTATTGAAAAATAAAGATTTAGCATATGAAAAAGATGGGGCGTTGTGGTTTAGATCTACACAATTTGGTGATGATAAAGACAGAGTCATTAGAAAAAGTACTGGTGAGTTTACTTATATCACTCCAGATATTGCATATCATAAAAATAAATTTGAGCGTGGTTTTGACAAGTTAATTGATGTTTTAGGACAAGATCATCATGGCTATATAACAAGGCTTAAAGCAACAATTCAGGCTCTTGGTTTTGATTCGCAAAATTTAAAAGTGATTTTATATCAGATGGTAAGTCTCAAGCATGAGGGAATTGAAGTGCGAATGTCAAAGAGAGCTGGTAGATTTACTACACTAAAAGAGGTTATAAATACTGTAGGAAAAGATGTTGCCCGTTTTTTTTATTTAAATAGAAAAGCTGAGGCTCATTTAACTTTTGATTTAAGTATTGCGCTAAAAAAAACTGAAGAGAATCCCGTTTTTTATATTCAGTATGCTTACGTAAGAACTAGAGGAATTTTTCAGAACGCTGAGCAAAAAGAGGAATTAAAAGATTTTGTGAAAGATCTTTTGAAAAATAAATTATCTGATGAAGAATTTGAATGTATATCAAATTCTTTTGGTAAAGCAGAGTTTAATTTGATTAAAAAACTTATTGGGTTGGATGATGTTTTGTGTAATATCTCTCAAAGTTATCAAACACATCTTCTTTCTTATTATGTTTATGAAATGGTACATTCATTTCATAATTATTATACAAATAATAGAATTATAAATGTGCAGAATGTTGAATTGACTAAAAGCCGTTTACTTCTTGTGTTTTTAGTAAGAATGGTTTTACAGATAAGTTTTGATTTGTTGGGAATTAGTAAGTTGGAAAAAATGTAATGGATATAAAAGATATAGATTTAAAAAATTTTAAAAAGAAAAATATACGCAACTTTTCTATTATTGCTCATATTGATCATGGAAAATCAACTCTTGCCGATAGGTTACTTGAGATGTCTGGGACAATTTCTACACGAAGCAAAAATGAACAGTTTCTTGATAAGCTTCAAGTGGAAAAAGAACGTGGGATTACCGTTAAGGCACAAACGGCATCATTATTTTATAAGTATGATGGTCAAGTTTATCTTTTAAATCTTATTGATACGCCTGGCCATGTTGATTTTAGTTATGAAGTTTCACGTTCATTGTATGCTTGTCAAGGAGCGGTACTTCTTGTAGATGCAGCTCAGGGTGTTCAAGCTCAGACTATGGCAAATTTTTATTTAGCTTTTGAACAAAATTTAACTATAATTCCTGTAATTAATAAAATAGATCTTGTTAATGCAGATCCATTGCGTGTTACAAAAGAGCTTGAAAGAGCCTTTGATATAAAAAAACAAGATCTTTTGCTTGTTTCTGCTAAGACTGGTGAAGGAGTTGAAAATATTTTTCATGCGATTATTGAAAGAATTAAGTTTCCAAGTGGAGATGAAAACAAACCGTTTAAGGCATTGCTTTTTGATTCATGGTTTGATGAATATCGTGGTGTGATTTGTTTGATTGAGGTAATTGATGGAGTTATAAAAAAGGGTGATAAAATAATATCTTCTCATAATGGTCGAAGTTATGAGGTTTTGGATATTGGTTTGATGTATCCAGATCCAGTTATTACTGGTGTGCTTTATACAGGTCAGGTTGGTTATATTATTTGTGGAATGAAAACGGTAAAAGAGGCACGTATTGGCGACACTTTTTATCACGCAAAAAAACCTGTACAGCCTCTTCCAGGTTTTAAGTCGGCAAAATCTATGGTATTTGCTGGAATTTATCCTGTGGATACAGCAGATTATGAAGAGCTTAGAGATTCCATAGAAAAATTGACTTTAAATGATCCGAGTGTTCATCTTGAAAAAGAGAGTTCTACAGCTCTTGGTCTTGGGTTTAGGTGTGGTTTTTTGGGTTTACTTCATATGGATGTTTTTAAGCAACGGCTTGAACAAGAGTATGGTGTTTCGATTATTACAACATCTCCAACTGTTCTTTATAAAGTAATTTTGACTGATGGAAAAGAAGTTACTATAGAAAAGCCTTCAGATTTTCCAGATAGAGTAAATATTAAAGAAGTTTTAGAACCGTTTATTAATGCAACAATTATTTTGCCAAAAGAGTATCTAGGGGGAGTTTTAGGGCTTTGCCAGGAGCATAGAGGTGAGCAAAAAGATATGACATATTTGGATGAAAATAGGATAATTTTAAAATACAGATTGCCCCTCAATGAGATAATTATCGATTTTTATGATAAACTAAAATCATTAAGTTCTGGATATGCAAGTTTTGATTATGAAGAATCCGATTTTCAACCTTCCAATCTTGTAAGAATGAATATTTTGTTGAATGGAAAATCTGTTGATGCTTTGTCAGTAATTGTTCACAAAGATAAATCTTATCAACTTGGTAAAGACATGGCTCAAAGATTACGGAAAGTTATTCCACGTCAGTTGTTTGAAGTTGCAATTCAAGCAGCGATAGGTGCTAAGATTATAGCACGAGAAAACGTAGTAGCTTTGCGAAAACAAGTTACTGCAAAATGTTATGGTGGTGATATTACCCGTAAACGTAAGTTGCTTGAAAAACAGAAGGCTGGAAAAAAAAGGATGAAAAAAGTTGGTAATGTTGAGCTTCCACAAGAAGCTTTTTTAACGGTTTTAAAAACAAAAGAATGAGGTTGTCCCTATGAAAAGAAGAAGGGGATTTTACTCCATATCAGTAGTAGCAAAGATGTTTTCTGTTCATCAACAGACTATTAGAATGTATGAAAAGGAAGGACTTATATCTCCAAAAAGAACAGAAGGCAATACGCGTCTTTTTTCAGAAGAAGATGTAGATCGGCTTGAAAAAGTTATTCATCTTACTCATAAGGTGGGGGTTAATTTGGCTGGTGTTCAGATTATTTTAAAATTGCAGAAAAAGATTCAACGTATGCAAAATGATATGAATAAACTTTTTGAGCAGATGCATGGCAATTTAGAGGAGGAGAGTGTTCGGTATAAAAAGGAAATAAAACAGCAGGGCGAAAAATTAATCGAAATGAAAAAGGCGCATAAAAATGATGAAAAAAATGGTCCAATCGATGTTGGAACCAGTTCTATAAAAAAAGATGAAGAAGATTTTGATGATGATTGGGAAATTGATTATGAGTAAGTATTTTATAGCCAAATGAGTATATTTGGTTTTTTAATTAAGAAGGAAGTATTATGTTTTGGAATCAAATAAAAACAGTAATATTGCTTGGGGGACTTAGTGGTCTGCTTTTCTTGTGTGGTTATTGGATTGGTGGTCATACGGGTCTAATTTTTGCATTTGCTTTTTCTTTATTAATGAATTTTGCTGCTTATTTTTATTCAGATAAATTGGTTTTGAAGATGTATAAAGCTGTTCCTTTAGATCAAGAAAAATATGGTTATGTTTATGATATGGTAAGTGAATTATCTCATAACGCTAACATTCCGATGCCAAAGTTGTGGTATATTCCAACACCGATGGCGAATGCTTTTGCGACTGGAAGAAACCCTCAGCATGCATCAGTGGCTGTGACACAAGGAATTTTGGATACTTTAAAAGATTATGAACTACGTGGAGTTTTGGCTCACGAACTTTCACATGTTAAGAATCGTGATATTTTGATAGCAACGATTGCTGCAACAATTGCTATGACCATCGCTTATCTTGCTGACATTTTACGTTGGTCATTTATTTTTGGTGGAGGAAGTAGAGATAGAGATAGAGGTAGTGGAATTGGAGTTATTTTAGTTGCATTGCTAATGCCTATTGCTGCAACAATGATTCAACTTGCAATTTCAAGATCACGAGAATATTTGGCAGATGAATCTGGAGCAAAAATATCTGATGATCCTTTGGCCCTTGCATCTGCTCTTGAAAAATTACATTTTAATGTTAAAAATAAAAACATAAAACCAACTTCTAATGCTCAAACAAGCACAGCCAGTCTTTTTATTGTCCATCCATTTTCAGGAAATGGTATTATTAATCTTTTTTCTACGCACCCTCCGATGAAGAAAAGGGTAGAAAGATTGCGTAGAATGGTTAGGTAATTTAATTCCAAATACTATATTTTCTGCCTCGTATTCTTCTTCTTCTTCTGAAAAAATAAAAACTATGTCGTAGATTGCATAATCATAACATGATTCATATATACTAGATTGATAATATTTGATCTTTTCTTGATGCATGTTTAAAAACTCCTAAAAAACTTATTTGCCCTAAAAAACCCACCCAAAAATAAAGTCTAACATTAAAGGTTAAAAATAGAAATATAGCTTACTTTACTATTTTATCAATAAATATTTTATTATTTTTTTTAATTTCATATTAGGGATATCTGGAAATTATTAGAAAGATTTAATTTTCAGATAAAAACTAAAGAGTTTGACGTAATTTTTTGGCTTGGATATTTTGGTGTAAGTTATGTCTAATAAAAAATTTTAAGGAGAGTTTAATGAAAAATTTTTTCAAAAAATATCTATTTTTTTTTCTAGTTTTAATTTTTTTATTTTTAACAAATATTTTTTGTACAGATTTTTTTGATTCAGTTACATGGATAAAAGATGGCGGAGATTATGGTCTTGATTTTTCATGGAGTCCAGATGGAAGATTTTTAGCTGTGGGAGCAAATGTTGATACGCCAACAAGTGAGTTAGAGGATTTAACAATTTACGAATGGGATGGTTTTAAGCTTACTTATAAAGATAAAATAGCATTTCCTTTTCAGTGTTATGCTGTGGATTGGAGCCCTGATGGAAGATTTTTGATAGCTGGTGGGACTGTAGGTATTGCAACAGGTGAGTTGAATGATCTTGTAATTTATGAATGGAATGGTTCTTCTCTTATTTATAAAAAGCAAAGAGGGTATGGGGTTCGAGTTATGGGGTTATCATGGAATCCAAATGGAATTTATTTAGCTGTTGCAGGAAATAAAGGAAATGAGGATTTAACAGTTTATGGATGGGATGGTTCAATTTTTACACAAAAAGATACAAAAAGTCATGGGACTCAAGCTAGATCTGTTAGTTGGAGTCAGGATGGAAAATATTTAGCCGTTGTAGGAAATAATGCTCCAAAGGATTTGATAGTTTATGAATGGAATGGATCAATTCTTACTGAAAAAGATACAAAAAATTATGCAGATTATGCTGAATCTGTTGATTGGAGTCCAGATGGAAGATTTTTGGCTGTTGGCGCATATAATGGAATTGATGATTTGATAGTTTATAGTTGGAACGGTTCTTCTCTTGCTCAACTAGATACAAAAGATTTTAGTGGAAGGTGTGAATCAGTTTCATGGAGCCAAGATGGTAAATATTTGGCAGCAGGTGGATTAAATGGTCCTAATAATATGATAGTTTATGAATGGAATGGTTCTTCTCTTGTTTATAAAACGCAAAAAACGCATGGGATTCAAGTTATGGGAGTATCATGGAGTCCAGATGGAAAATATTTGGCTGTTACAGGAGAAAATGGAACTGAGGATTTTATTCTTTATAGAAGATTTGGTTACATAGATGGAACAAAAGAATCTAGATATTTCTATAACAACTATTTTTTTAATAATGATGGTTTTGTTAGTGGAGATGTAAATTTTGCAAATGGAATAACTGTAGAGCAAAGCAAAACAGTTGTTTTAAATTTACTAGCACCTATTAAAGGTAAAATAGACCTTAATAATTCAGCAACAATAGAATTAGAATCTGATTTATATTTAGGTTCAGATGCATATTTTTATGATGGTGGAAAAATTTGTGGGAATGGAAATGCTTTATTTTTATCTGGAAATTTTACCACATCAACAGATTCAGTTATTCATATTTCAGGTGATATGATAATTGATGGTCAATATAATAAT
>JAGLWI010000013.1 GCA_023133515.1 Candidatus Babeliales bacterium
AAAATTATCTTTTATTTAAATTTGATGTTTAAAATAAATATATTAACAAAAAAGAAAATTAAGCAATGCGCTCATCCTGAGCTTGTCGAAGGATATAGCGCTTCATTCTTCGACAAGCTCAGAATGAGCGCATTGCAAATTTGTTTGAATTTTCGTATAAGTTTTAAATAAACACTTATTTTATCCAGCCGTTCGTAGTGAGTGTCGAACTTTGCGAGGTGCATCGAATCATTTGAGCCGTTCGTGGTAAGTGTCAAACTTTGCGAGGTGTATTGAACTATTTGAACGGCATTAATAAACTTCGAACTCATGTTATTTTAAGCAAAAAAAATTAATTTTAAATTACTTACTTTTAATTTCCCACAATAAATCAAAAGCTTTTTTTGGAGAAAGTTCTTCCAAATTAATATTTTCTAATTTATGAAAAATATTTTCATATTCAAATAATTTTTTCTGCATAACATTTATTTTTTCATTTAATGAATCATGAAACATATTAACCTGCTTTTGCAAAATTTTTTGTCCACTAAAAAATTTTGTTTGCTCTTCCATTTTTTTCAAAAGTTTAACAGCTCTTTCAATAACTTTTTCTGGCAAATGTGCAAGCTTTGCAACTTCTATTCCAAAACTACCACCAGAAACCCCAGGTGTAATTTTATGTAAAAAAATTAAATTATTTCCAATCTTTTTACTCGTCATAAAATAATTTGCAATCCCATTAAAATGTTTTGAAAGATTTGTAAGTTCATGAAAATGAGTTGCAAAAAGACATCTAGCTTCAACATTTTGATAAATATATTCAATTATAGCTTGTGCAAGAGCAATTCCATCAAATGTACTAGTTCCCCTTCCAACTTCATCTAAAATAACAAGACTCTTTTTTGTTGCTCGCGTACAAATTGAAGCCGCTTCTTCCATCTCAACCAAAAATGTACTTTTGCCTTGTGCTAAATTGTCTGAAGCACCAATTCTTGTAAAAATTCTATCCAAAATTGGCAAATCTATTTTTTGCGCCGGCACAAAACTTCCACACTGTGCCATAATACAAATTAATGCAACTTGCCGAAGATAAGTTGATTTACCTCCCATGTTTGGACCAGTAATAATTAAAAGTGATTCTGAATTATTAAGAATTGTATCGTTTGATTGAAAATTATTATCTAACTTTTGCTCTATAACTGGATGACGTCCTTTTTCAATAATAATTTCACGCTTTTCATTAAATGATGGTGCAACATAATTATTTTCATATGCAATTTTTGCAAAGCTAAATATCGCATCCAAGCTAGCCAAATCTTGAGCTACACTTCTTAAATAATTCAAAAAAGTTATAACTTCATTTTTTACACGCTCAAAAACTTCCTGCTCATAATGTTCTATTTCATTTTGAGCTTTAAACAATTCTTGTTCTAAATTTTTTAACTCTTGTGTAACAAATCTTTTTCTATTAACCAACTTTTGCTTCTCAATATAATCTGAAGGAACCAGATGAAGATTTGGATTTGTAACTTCAATATAATATCCAGAAACATGATTATATCGAATTTTCAAACTACCAATTCCTGTTCTCGCACTTTCTTTTTGCTCTAGTTTTAAAATTTTAAGCTGGCCATCCTCAACAAACTCTCGCAATTTATCTAATTTGTGATCAAATCCTTTTTTTATAATCCATTTAAATGATAAATCATCATTTAAGCTACATTCGAGTAATTGAACGAGAGATGAAAAATCTAACATTCTTTCTAAAATCAATTTAATAAGAAACGTATCTGAAACTTTTTGTAAAATTAATTTCAGATCAGGCAAGACTGCTAAAGAATTTTTTAGACTCAAATAGTCATTCAAAACTGCTCGTCTTAAAGCAATTCGACCAACAATTCTTTCTAAATCAGAAATATTGCAAATCAGTTGTTCAAGTTGTTGCATTAAATCAATATTGCTGCAAATCACACTTACCGCATTTTGGCGTTGTAAGATCTTAGATTCTTGAATCAATGGACGCAACAACCATTTTTTTATCATTCTCGAACCCATCGAAGTTTTTGCTTTATCCATAATTTGCAGCAAAGTATTCTTTCTTGAAAAATCCTGATTATTTTTTACAATCTCAAGATTTTTCTGTGTTGCACTATCAAGAATCAAATAATCATCTGGAGTATAAAATTTAATTGTTGAAAATTGTTTTAAAGACTCTATTTGATTTTTCTTCAAATAATAATAAAGTGTATTCAATGTGCTGTTTATTACAGTTTTTTTTGCAATTACTTCAAGAATTTTAGAACTAAATTGTTTTTCCATCCAACTAGAACACGATCCATCTTGATTCTTCAAATCATAATCACAAAAACTTATCAAATATCCCAACTGTCTAAAATATGTTGAAAAAGATTTCATGGTTTTTAAATCAGGAATAATAATCTCATCTGGAAAAAAACGAATAAGTTCTGATTCTACCATCCTAAAAGCTCCGGCAGGTAAAATTGTTGCAAAAAGTTGAGCAGTTAAAAGTTCTGCAAAAACTAAACCCCAACAATCTTTTTGTGGGAAAAATGAAGCCATATAACTTGCACTTTTTTCATCCAACATCACAGAATCTGTCAAAGTTGCAGGAGTAAAAACCTGAGTTACTCCTCGTTTAACAACTTTACCCGGTTGAGGTTTTTCTAGCTGATCACAAACCGCAACTCTAAAACCACCACCAACAAGTTTTATTAAATAATGATTGAGAACATGAACAGGGATTCCACATAATGGAATATCTTTTCCATTATTTTTTCCTCTTTTTGTTAAAGCAATAGCAAGAAATGAGGATGCTTTCTTTGCATCATCAAAAAATAGTTCGTAAAAATCTCCTACCTGAAAAAGCAACAATGTGTCTTTGTATTGCTCTTTAATTTTAAAATACTGTTGCATTAATGGAGTGGTTTTAGAAATAATCATTTTTTTCTTTTTTAAAAATTATAAACTTAAAAAATCTTCAAGAAAGTTTCAATTCGTAAATAAATATTCTTAATTCCTCCAAGTATCCCAATTAGGATACGGTTCAACATAATCATAATCATCAAATAAATCATGCTCAAAAAGAATTCCATAATATTTTGGCAAAGTAACTTTTTCAAATAACTTTAACGCTGCTTTAAAATCGTTTTCATTACCAAATCGTATAACAATATCTGAATCTGGATCTTTTATGATCATCTCAAGGGTTGCTAGCATTCTAACAAATAATTGTGCTACAGGAATTTGTTCAGACAATCCTAAAAAAATTTTTTTACTTTTATATTTATCATCTTTTTTATTGTATTCTTCTTTTTTTAAATATTTTTTTGTTTTAATTTTTCCATTTTTTTTGAATTGATCATTTTCTTTAGCCTCTTTAACCATTCTATTCCATTTATATTTCCACATTTCACTTTGTTCAAGTCTCTTATAAAGTTTTTTAGTTGACATCACAAAAGGCTCTCCCTTTTCCTTTTGATATTTTTGAACTAAAAACGTAATCATTGATTTGTCAGAAAAATCTTTTCTAAAACCAGAAATATCGCAATCATAAGCAAATATACCACAATTTGTTCCTAAACTTTTCCAATCAAGTCTATATGGTTTTTCCCTAAATTCTGCCCATTTAGTCTTTCCGGTTTTAGAAAGATTAAAAAGTTGTTCCATAGATTTTTCTTTTTTTCCAATCTTTCCCTCCCATTCATCAAACAACTTTTCAAGAAGATATACTTTTGTTCCATAACTTTTCAAAAAAACCGGTGGAACAAAATATTTTTCTTTCTTTATCAGCAAGCTATCAGATGAAATAAATTGTGCTTTTAATAAATTAGATAAAGACGCATATAATAAAGATCTTAATGTCCTTAAAAAAGGAGAAAGCCGATTTTCATCTTTACATTCTATATCAAAACAATAAGATGCTCGAAGACTAAAATTTTTATCCGTAGAAAAAATCTTATCAAAAGATCTATTATTATTATCTTTCACAATATTAATTAATTTACCTGGATCTTCCCACAAAACATTTAATCTTTCATTTTCAACGATATTAGAAAAAAGATCATTAATATATTCACAAAACAATATAGCATTTGGAAATGAGAACTGCTGAATATTGACAAAATTTTTTGAAAGTCCATAAACATCCTCAAGATTTTTCCGCTCCAAATTCAATTTTTTTTCTACTAAATTTTTAAGATAATCAGATCCTTGACATAAAATTTTATTTTTTTCATCTTTTATCAAATCTGTAACTTTTAACAAAGAAAGTCCCTTTAAACTTTCTTGTTCATTTTTAAGCAAAATTTTAAAAAGTATTAACCTAACCAATGTCTCCATATTAAAAGAATCTAAAAGACAAGAAAAAGTAGCTTTATTTTTCATTAAAGAAAGAATTTGAGAACCACTTACAAAATCTGCATAAAGACTATATTTAGAATCAAAATCTGAATCCAAAAGAGCCATTTGTTGCAACAAATAATTAACTCTAATATTTTCTCGAGAAGATCTTGGATACATGCTTATAAAATCTACAAAAACAATATTTTCAACTCCATTTTTTTTCAATTTCTCTGAAAGATCTGATAAGAAAAAATCATAACAAACAGGAAAATATATTCCTTCAAAAAATAACATCTGTTCTGATTCTATATTTTTCAACCCCTCCGATTGAACCTTTCCTAAAGAAACAATTATGCGTATTTGAGAAATATTATTTGAATTGAATAAATAACTTTTTCCATCATATTCAAATGGAATCCAAGTATTTATTTTCTCTTTTTTTAATAATAAAACATTTTTTAAAAAACATAACTCATGATCTTTAATTTCACTTTGTTCCTCTGAAAAATATCCTTCTTTTCGAATCTTCTCTTTTACATTTTTTAATAAAATCTTATATTTTTCAACATACTCATCCTTATTTTTTCTAACAAAATCTCTCAATTCTTCAATCTTATCTTCACAAAGTTCTCTTTTAACAGATACATAAACAAAGCCATCGGGTTTGTATGTAAAATGACTAACCTGCGCAGGAAGATCCACAATAAAAACATCATCTTTTAATTTAAAAATTTCTGCCAATTGTGAAGAAGAATTATCAACTCTCTCATAATCAACAATAAAATCTTTATATTTTTGATAATTTTTTGTATTTCCAAGCAATGTGCTTTTTCCAACACCATCAACAAAACTACAAAAAATATATGCTGTAGATTTTTTATTCAATGGCACCAGTTTTTTCGAAAATATTTTTACAAAATGCTGAGCATGAATAGTTGCATCTTTTCCTTGAGACAAAGACATTTCTATGGGATATGTGATATCTGGACCAATATAACAATTAAAAATTGGCAAAGACGAACGAATAAGATGTTTTGCATACTCAATTGAAAAAATTATATCCTGTGTTCCAGCATTCTGTTTATTTCCAAATTTGATTTTTCCTTCATACATACAATTCCAAAACCGAATTAATTCTTCAAATATCCCATTAAAATCTTTATTTTTGAATCTTTTTATCACTGCTTTTTGAGCCAAAAGTATCAAATTTAAAGCCTGACCAAAAGTATGTTCATGAAAAATAACAGCTCTGTCATCAAAAATCTCAACATCATATGGATCTACGTGAAAAAAAATAGAATTTTTATCTTTAAACCAAAACTGAGAAAAATAATTAAAATCCTTAAATAAAAATCCTGTCATAAATCCAAAACGATTATGTAATCTCAAAGTCCAACCTACATTACTTTTTGAGCTCATTTCATCATTAATCTTCTCTTTTTTATAATCTGTATAATAAGATGGAACTGCTTGCTCTTCATAACCACAAATAATCAATCTACCTACTAAATTTAATCCTTCTAATTTTAGCTTTTCCTCTAATTCATCAAGACTCACTGCAGTTTTATTTAAAAGAAACGGATGATATTCATGTGCGTATCGTCCCTCAGCACTAAATTCATAATGACTTATAAAACTTTTTATAAAATCTTTATCTAATGAATTTAAAAAAACTGTTTTAAAAAATATAAAACTTAGTAAGAAGCAGAAAAATATTTTTTTAAAAAATGTCATATCAAACATACTGCGTCCCTTACTATTCCAACTAATCCATATCTATAAATTCAAAAAACTCATTAAACAATTTATCATCTTCATCTTCATCTTCACTTTCCATATTCCAATCAGAACATTCCCTTCTTTTCAATATATCCAATAATTCTTTATATCTTTTTATATCCTCAAGACGTTCAGATTCATAAACTGTATCACGAAGTTTATCCATTATTTTTTTCAAACTCTCATAATACCTAAATGCCAAACGCAAATCTTGAATCAAAATTGCTTCTAAAAATAATTTACCCCAATAATCAAAACATAAAGCATACAAATCATGATGCGATTTTATATCTTTTTGTTCCCAATAATCTTTTAACCTTATTTCATTTTTTTTATTTTTTTTCTTTTCATTAAAAGAAAAACCAAACCTATCATTACAAAAATCTTTCTCCAAAAATATAACTCCATCTTTCAAGTCAACAACACATCGTTCAATAAAATTATTATATAAAGAAAGTTGATCAGCAATGAATTCCCAAAAGCCCCCTCCACTTTTCAACCATTTTTTAAAATTCACAAAATCTAAATTGTTTTTTTTAGCATAATTTAGCAAATAATTAATATTATATTTTAAATCAGCCCACTCTTCCAACTCTTTAGGACTTAAAACTTTTTCAATCTGTTGAAACATATGTTCCAAATAAAGCCAAGGCTTAAATGTTAGCATCTTAACAACGCCTTCTAAAGCTTTAGCAATCTGTTCCGGAGTCATATTCAAAAAAAATTTTTCTCGAATAACAAAAACTTTTGGAAAACATCTTTCTATATACTCATTAAATTTTTTAAAAACATATTGAGATTTTTTCAGATCAAATTTGTTTTCATATGTTTCTTCTTTTTCTTGTAACCCATCTTTCAGATTACCATCAGACATATCAAAAAGATTTGCAAAATCCTGAGAAAACTCACCGTCCTCTTCTTGATTAATTTCTTGCAAAATAGAAACAAGTTTTTCATAATCAGCTTCTGATAAAGAATCATTATCTGCTAGTAAAGAAAAACTCAAAACAAAAAAAATACAAAAAATAAAATATAATAAAATGTTATTTTTTATTTTCATAACAAACGGAATAACAAAGATTAAAAAATCTAATTATCTGATTATTTATTTGTTTAAAAGAAGAAAAAATAAATCTTAAAGATTCATCCCCCAAAAGTTTATCTTTTGTCTTATTTAACTCTATTTCAGATTCTTCGCAAAATTTTTCTACATTATTAAAAAGAAGGCTTTGAGCACAAACAACAGAATAATACATATTATTATTTATTTTATTATTATCAAAATCTCTTTCCACCTTTTCAGAAATCAATGCAAAGATATTTTCCATAATATCCACAAAAACGAAACAATTATCTTTTATTTCTTCCTTTTCAATAAAATTTGTTTCAAATTCAAAAAAAGATTTAAACTGATACAAAATTAAATTTATTTGCCTTCTTGCATTAAAAAATAAATCCTCATCTTGTCCATTCCATAATTTTAAAAATTTATTTTTAATCAAAGAAAAAATACTCGATTGAACACCAAAAACAGTAGTAGATAAAATTGTTATTGGAGCATAATAAACCCAATCTGTAAGTCCATTTTTAAAATTATACTTACACAAATTCCATAAACTTTCATTTTGACGCTCCATTTTATAATTCCTCCAAAATTTAAATCTATCTATATAACTGGAAGTAGAAATATTTTCCTCATTTTTTTTAGATTCTGATGTTGTGATATCATTATTTTTTAAATTTTTAATATCAGATGTTTTTTTAATTGTAAATTTTAAAATTAAATAAATTAAAAAAGCAGAAGTTGCACCAGTCCCTAAAATGTAAACGGCCCGCCTAAATCTTTTACTTTTATTTGCCAATTTTTCATAAAAACGCCTTTTAACTTCAATTTTTTTATTATCTAATCTTGGCAAAACTATTTTTTTATATGATTGTTCTGCCAAAATTTCACAATTAAATAAAATAAAAAAAACAAGTAAAATAATTCGAATTATATTATTTCTCATTTATATTTACAAAAAACTGTATTCTAAAACTCTATCTCATAAATGCACTAGGATATTCATCATCGTCATCATCCATTCTTGTATGCCACATATCTCTTGATGAATGTTTACTACCCGAAATCTTTAATTCACTTCTTTTTCCATTTAAAACATGAATCTGCTCTGCGAGATTGTTAAAATAATTTTCAAAAGATCTTTTCATAGATGGAATAATAGATTTAACTTCTGGAGTATTAACAAATTCTTTTAATGATTTAACTCTTAATAACCAATTTTGAGCTTTTAAAAGCTTGTTTCTTAATCTCTGGGAACATTGAACAATACCAAAACCATATTCTTTTTTTTCATAATACCCTTGTCTAAGATCTATCTCCAAAGCTAAATCTTCATATGTTCTCGCAACATCTTCAACAAAATCTTGCCACAAATTAACAGTTTTAGAATTGTCTTCATCTTGCAATTCATACTCACGTAAAATTTCTACCCTACCACGCGAATCATATTTTTCTGCGTTTTTTATCATAGCCTCAATTTCTTTTAAATCACTCACAACTAATTTTTTCCAAGAAATTACCTCTTCTATTTCAAAAGGCTTGCAAGACGAACGAAACATAAATCTATAAATAAAGCTTATAAAATTTTCTAATTTACCCAAAAAAACATCCAATCCTCTTCCTACATATCCATCTGCACTTTTTCCAAGTGCATCACCAAAAGATAAAAAACCTCTCAATGCTATACCTTTATAAAGTCCTTCTAATTTATTATCACCAACTTCTAAATCCTCTGCCATCTCCCATCCCTTTGTTCCTGCAATACCACGTAAAATAATATCACCCCAACTACCTCCTAACATAATTTCCATGGACTTAATTTGTCGTCTTTTTATGTCAAGCTTAAATTTAATATTCTCATCATTAGAATTCTCGGCTAATTGAAACTCTAAATCTTTTGCTTCTTTCTTAAGTCCTGGAAGTTTGTTCCACATTTTTTCTCTGGCTTCTATTTCTTCTGGCGTCCTTCTGTGTCTTTCGCGTGCCCCATAAAGCCAACGTGGATTAACACCAACAGGCCCTCCAAAAAGTTTAATGGAAGCAATAAAAATAAAAACAAACAAATAAATACTTTTTAAAAATCTAAATTTAATCATTACAAATCTTTCAAAAATTAAAAAACACCTATTTCATAATAAAGGTTTAAATTCTAACAGTGTGTAAAATTATTGCAAGAAAACAATATTACGTCTCTTTTATAAAAAATCATATAAAGTCATAATTTAATCCTCAATATAACAATGTGTGGCTTTCAATTGAAAAAAATCATAGATCAAGTATAATTACTTATGTGACCCTACTAACGCTCTTGAGGCTTTGAGGGACGCCAAATGTCTAATAAAAAATGTGCGGGGGCATTCAAAAATCATGAAAAAAGAAAATAGTATTAATGTTTTTGGAGCAAAAGAACATAATCTTAAAAATATTGATGTTAAAATTCCTAAAGGAAAATTGGTTGTAATCACCGGACCTTCTGGGTCTGGAAAAAGTTCTTTAGCTCTAGACACAATTTACGCTGAAGGAAAAAGAAGATATGTTGAATCTCTTTCTTCTTATGCACGTCAATTTTTAGGAATAAATAAACGCCCTAAAGTTGAAAAAATAGAAGGTTTATGTCCTGCTATTGCAATTAACCAAAAAACTGTTGGATATAATCCACGTTCAACCGTAGGAACTATTACAGAAATTTATGATTATTTAAGAGTTTTATATGCAAGAATAGGAACCCCTCATTGTCCATCTTGCAAAACACAGATAAGTGCACAATCACCAGAAAAAATCACTTCTATGATTTTAAAAAAATTTTTAAATAAAAACATAACAATAACAGCCCCTATAGCAATAGAAAAAAAAGGAACATTTAATAAAGAATTAATATCATTTTTTGAAAAAGGATTTTATCGCTTTTTAATAAACAATAAAATGTACAGATTCAAAAAATTAAAAGAAATAGAAAACCTAAAAATTAAAAAAACTTATAAACACAATATTCACATCATAATTGATAATTTAGACGTCTTACCGCAAGATTTGCAACGTTTACAAGAAGCTATAGAAAAAGCTTTTAAAGTAAATGAAGGACTTTGTAGCATTATTGAAGAAAACAATACAATACAAACATATTCATCAAAAAGGATATGTTTAAATTGTGTTAAATCTTTTCCAGAATTAGAACCAAGATTTTTTTCATTTAATTCACCGGTTGGGGCATGTCAAAATTGTCATGGTCTAGGATTTATTCAAGAATGGCCGTGGGAACAAGACAACAAAAATTTTTGGAAAACAAAATATCCAGATCATTTTGGAAAATATGTAAAAGAAAAAACATGCAATTACTGCCAAGGGAAAAAACTAAAAGATGAAGCATTGGCAGTTACAATAAACAATAAAAATATTTATGATATTTGTAAATTATCAATAAAAAATTCTCTAGAATTTTTCAAAAAATTAAAATTAAATGAAGAACAAACACAAATTTCAAACTCACTTTTAAAAGAGATTATAAATAGATTAACTTTTTTAAATAATGTTGGTCTTTCATATTTAACACTTTCTAGAACAGCAAGAACTCTTTCTGGAGGAGAGGGACAAAGAATTAGATTGGCAACCCAAATTGGATCATCTTTAAGTGGCGTTATCTATATTTTAGATGAACCTAGCATAGGACTACACCAAAAAGATAATAAGATGCTTTTAAACACTTTAAAATTACTACGAAACCAAGGAAACACAGTTCTTGTTGTGGAACATGATATGGAAACTATAAAATCTGCAGATTATCTTATTGATATGGGCCCGCAAGCAGGAGTTTTGGGAGGAAAAATTACGGCTCATGGAACACAAAAAAAACTCATGAAAAATCCTGAATCATTAACTGGGGCATATCTTTCTGGAATTAAAAAAATTGCTGTTCCTAAAAAAAGATTAAAGCCTACTGGTTTTTTAAAAATAAAAAACGCTACTGCAAACAATTTAAAAAATATAAACGTTGATATCCCTCTAGGCATACTCGCTGCAGTATCTGGAGTTTCTGGATCTGGGAAAAGTAGTCTTATAATGCAAACTTTGGCTCCAGCTTTGCAAAACTATTTTTCAAGAGGCTGGGCTGTTTGCGGTAATCTTGATGAACTTGAAGGAGTTACACAATTATCAAATGTTGTAATGGTAAATCAAAGTCCTATAGGAAGAACTCCACGCTCTAATCCAGCAACCTATTTAGGAATCTTCGACAATATAAGAAATCTGTATGCAAATCTTCCTGAAAGTAATTCTAAGGGTTATACACAAGGACAATTTAGTTTTAATGTTCCACAAGGAAGATGTTTTGAATGCAAAGGCGAAGGAAGTATAAAAGTTTCAATGCACTTTCTTGAAGACATTGTAATTAAATGTAAAACATGTAAAGGTCAACGTTACAATCAACAAACATTACAAATAAAGTACAGAGATAAAAATATTGCACAAATTTTAGATATGACAGTTCTTGAAGCAATAGTTTTTTTTAAAAATTTTCCTAAAATTCTTAAAAGATTAAATCTTTTAAAAGAAGTTGGACTTGATTACCTAAAACTTGGTCAACCATCCACCACTCTTTCCGGAGGAGAAGCACAACGCATAAAATTGGTAAATGAACTTGCAAAGCGCGGCAATAACACACTATACATTCTCGATGAACCTACAACTGGTTTACATAGCTGTGATGTTGAAAAGCTTTTACAAGTTTTAAACAAACTTGTTTATAGAGGAAATACTGTTCTTGTAATTGAACATAATTTAGATATCCTAAAATCAGTCGACTATTTAATTGATATTGGTCCTGATGGTGGAGATGATGGGGGTTTTGTTGTAGCAAAAGGAACTCCAGAACAAGTTAGTTGTAACAAAAAAAGTTATACCGGAAAACATTTGAAAAAAATATTGAAGGTTTAGCTAACATTCTTATAATCCAAAATACCAGACATAAGTTCTAAACTACCACCAGGCAGAATTTCAATATTTAAATCATTATTAGAATTTCCATCACCAAATGCTATTGCTCCAGAAAGACGTGTTGAATCATTATATATATAATTTTTGTGATCCATTATCAATGTTCCAGTTGTTAACTGTAATCCAGTTGTTGTAGTCTTAAACGTTGTACCATTCAAGAAAATAGTAGAAGTTTTATCAGCCATTACAATCAAATTTCTGTTATCTGATGCTGGGGCATAGGAAAATGTAGAATTCTTATCAAAATTCCACATAGAATTTATATCAATTCTTGCAGCATATGTAGATGTATAGTTGAACTGATTTGTACCACAAATATTTACATCTCCATGAATATAAAGTTGACCAAAAGAGAAAGTAAAATCTCTCTCAAAATGCATATCCACATTTTGAAGTGCTAATTGAAATCTACGTGAACGTTTTACGGAAATAGAACTGCTTCCATCACCATGATTTTTAAGATTTCTTAAATTAATATTTCTAAGAGTCAAAGTTAAATATTGATCTAAAGTTAATTTTGAATTTCGTCCAAATATTAAATTATGACCTTGACCATCAATTATGCCACTTGTTGTAAAATGCACATCAATTCCGTCAGGTATTAACAAATCTCCACCAAGAATAAACGCACTTCCATGAGGCGAAAGAAAACCTGAAGATTCAATAGTTGTATCTGATGAAAATCTAATATCATTAAATATTTCTATTACACTACCTGCTGGATTTATTGGACTCTGCAAATCAGATTTATAATGTAATTGATCTCCTCCTTCTATAAAATTATAAAGTGGTACAAAACCACAAAAACCTTGAGCATCAAGAAGATTTTCAACCTGTTTAAAAGGAATGTCCGCATAATAACTCAAATTAACTATTGCATTACTATTATTAACTATATCAATTTCATTTTCTGCTACTTTTGCAGCCAATAATTCATAATCTGCCCACCAACCAGGTAAATCAAAATCACCTAAAATGAATGTCCATAACCTCTGAATTTCTTTACTATTATTCCATATTGCTACACTATTAGTTAATATTCTTAAATCATGGCTAACTATCGCATTACTATTTTCTTCCACTTCTCTATCTAACGTAACTATTGCATTACTGTTTTCTACTACTTCTCTATCTAACGTAACTATCGCATTACTATTTTCTTCCACTTCTCTATCTAACGTAACTATCGCATTACTGTTTTCTACTACTTCTCTATCAAGTGTGACTATCGCATTACTATTTTCTTCCACTTCTCTATCTAGCGTAACTATTGCATTACTGTTTTCTACTACTTCTCTATCAAGTGTGACTATCGCATTACTGTTTTCTTCCACTTCTCTATCTAGCGTAACTATTGCATTACTGTTTTCTACTACTTCTCTATCAAGTGTGACTATCGCATTACTATTAAATCTAAGATCACTTTCAACATTCTCTATCGAATAACTAGATAAAATAGTTTTAATCGTTCCACTATCTATGTAATCTACGTACTTATCAATATCTCCATCTCCAAACTTAATTTTTCCCATATAAGAAGAACCTTCTTGCGCAACAGGATCAAGCCATAATGTTATTCCATCAACAGTTAATGATGCATACTGCTCAAAAACCCAATCATAATTTTTAGTTACAAATGTAGTAGGACCTTCTACATAAATTCCACCAACTGTAGTTGTAAAATTATTATCAAGTTCAATGGTTACATTAGACATTCTAATTTGAGAAGTATCATCTATAAATACAAACCATCCTTTATTTATTCCCAATCCTTTTATTACAATGTCAGTCATTTCAAGTAAAGTATTATTTTCTATTCGAATTGTTCCTCCATTTGTAATATCAAGAATATTTCCATGACCTTGCAATTTAGAACTCCCACTAAAAGACCATGTTCCAGATAAATTTGTTCTACCAGAAAGATTTATATCTCCTGCACTATCCCAAACAATTGTGTGAGTTAAGGTTAATTCTTTTGAACCAAAAGAAAATTTTTGTCCTTGTAAAGCAACAACTCCTGAACCAATCAAATTTCTTTCATCTTCTAATCTAAGACTATTATCTAATTTTACCTTTCCACCATTCAATTCAATATTACTATTAAGGTCTGATTGAATAGCAAAAGTCAATTCAGTGTTTCCGTTTGCCAAACTTATAGAATCACTACTATTAAATAACGGTTGTCCTTCTACTCTATTTCCAACTCCACTTATAGATATCCCATCAAGAACAATTCCAGAAGCAGCTCTAAAACTTTGACTACCATTTAAAGTTATTTTTTTTGAAGCCGACGGATCATAAACCGCAGTCAATTTTGTTTCAACACCAGCATCATCAAAAATACCTTCATTAAAAGTGATACTTGAACCTTCTAAAGATCCCCCACTTTTTTTTTCAAGAGTACCATTCCATTCAGAAATTGAACTACCAACTCTTAATTTAGAACCACTTGGCAAAATAACTTTTGATGTCTTTCCAGAAAAATTAATACCTGCATATATCGGAATTCCAAATAAAAACCATAAAATAAATATCTTTCCCTTCACTCTACTTTCCCTTCACTCTTCTTTTCATTTAAAAAACAAAAATAAGATATTAAATATGCATGATTTTAAAAAATAATTTCTTAGCTAGTCAATAAAATCAAATTACATTTTTATAATCAATTATTCCAGATTTTAAATCTAAACTTGCACCTGGTAGAATTTCAATTTTCAAGTTGTGATTAGAATTTCCATCACCAAATGCTATCGCCTGTGAAATACTTGTTGCAGAATTTTCAAGATAACTTTTATGATCAACAATAAGGATTCCATTAGTCAACTGTAATCCAGTTGTTGTTGATTCAATAGTTGCGCCATTTAAAAATAAAACTGATGTTTCATCTGCCATAATAATCAAATTTCTGTTATCTGATGCTGGGGCATAGGAAAATGTAGAATTATTATCAAAATTCCATGAAGAAAATTTTTCTATTCTTGCAGCGTGTGTTGATGTATAAATAAATTTATGAGTTCCAGAAATTTCTACATCACCATGAATATAAAGTTGACCTAAAGAAAATGTAAAATCACTATCAAGACATAATGAAGAATTTTGCAAGGCAACTTGAGCTTTCCATGAGCGTTTTACAGAAATTGAACTACTTCCATCACCATAATTTTTAAGATTTCTCAAATGAATATTTCTCAATGTCAAAGTAATATAATTATCTAAAGTTAATTTTGAATTTTCTCCAAATATCAGATTATGACCTTGTCCATCAATTATTCCGCTTGTTGTAAAATGTACATCAACTCCATCAGGCATTATTAAATCTCCACCAAGAATAAAAGCATTTCCGTGAGGTGAAAGAAAACCTGAAGACTCAATAGTTGTATCTGATGAAAATCTAACATCATTAAATATTTCTATTACACTACCTGCTGGATTTATAGGACTCTGTAAAACAGACCTATAATGCAACTGATCTCCTCCTTCTATAAAATTATAAAGAGGAACAAAACCACAAAATCCTTGAGCTCCAACAAGATTTTCAATTTGATTGCAAGGTACACACAAAGAACCACTCAAATTAATTATTGAATTACTATTATTAACTATATCAATTTCGGCCGCATCTATTCTAGTTTGATTATCAGCTACTATTTCAGCTAAAGATTCATAGTCAGACCACCAAGAAGGCAAATCAAAATCACACAACACAAAACACCATATCCTCTGAATCTCTTTACTATTATTATATATAAATACACTATTAGTTAATATTCTTAAATCATGACTAACTATTGCGTTACTGTTATCTACAACTTCTCTATCCAATGTAA
>JAGLWI010000002.1 GCA_023133515.1 Candidatus Babeliales bacterium
ATCATTTAAATTTAACCCATCAAATCCATAAACTAAAACCTCTGCTTCATCACTTGCGTCCGTACCCACAGCCAAATATCTTCCATCTGAGCTCCAAGAAACAGAATTAACAGAGATATTAGTCTCTTTTGTCGCTCCAGCAATATCAGTTAAATTTGACCCATCAAATCCATAAACTAAAACCTCCGCTCCAGCATTGATTCCAGCCCCTACAGCCAAATATCTTCCATCTTGACTCCAGGAAACAGAAGAAACAACGCTACCAACTACTTTTGTCGCCCCAGCAATATCAGTTAAATTTGACCCATCAAATCCATAAACTACAAACTGTCCGGAAGCCCCAAAATGCGATGCCACAGCCAAATATCTTCCATCTGGGCTCCAGGAAACAAAATAAGTATGATTACCAATTTCTTTTGCAACAATATCATTTAAATTTAACCCATCAAATTCATAAACAAAAACCTCTTCATTACCACTGTTTTGGGTCCCCACAGCCAAATATCTTCCATCTGGGCTCCAAGAAACAGAATTAACATTGCCACCAATCTCTTTTATCGCCCCAGCAATATCAGTTAAATTTGACCCATCAAACTCATAAGCTACAACCTCTGGTCCAGCACTTGTGTCCGTACCCACAGCCAAATATCTTCCATCTGAGCTCCAGGAAACAGAATTAATAGTCGTAGTATTACTTCTCGTCCAACTCAGTGAATCAAGAAAATCAGTACAGAAAAGATTTGATGAAAAATAGAAACCTAAAAATAGAGACAACAATAAAAATTTCTTACCACCCTTCATTCTACACTCCTCCTTTTAAGGAATAAAATAATAAAAATTTTTTAAAATAATTATGTAAATTATTGTTACTAGAAAAAATTAAAAAGTCAACGTTTTAATTTTTTGTTTTCAAATTAAAATTAAAATTAATCATTAACAAAAAAGGCATTTACTAAAATGTTTTTTGCAGAACAAAAATCAATGCCACGGCTTTGAAGATAAAAAATATTACTATCATCTAATCTCCTCACTGTAACACCATGTTTACACTTGACATTGTCAGATTTGACCTCAAGTTTTGGAATTGAAATTACTTTTGAATTACAACCAAGTAATAAATTCTTATTAAGTTGCTCAACTTCAACTTTTTGTAAATTTTTGTCTATCTTAATTATGCTATCACAAATAAGTTTTGAATCTTTTAAAAATGCACCTTTTATTTTTAAGTCACTTTTAGTATTCGAGGCTTGATGATGTTGAATTGTTCTAAGATTAAAAACAGAATCATTATTTCCTTTACAATAACATCTTATTTTTGCGAAAGAATTCTCTCCAACAAACTTAAAATATAATTCTTTTTCAGTAAACTTACGTAAACCTGCCCACCGAAATGATCTTGCAATCTTAAAAACATCATCTTTAATTAAATTTTCAATTTGCAGAATTTTAAAATTATAATTTATACTACTTTTTTTGTTCAACACAACTTCAATTTCGCTACACGTAATATCAAAATCAAGAAGATCATCAATAATATCAACATGAATATTTTGTGCAATAATAAGCTGAATTTTTAAATTGTTATAACACACAGCTCCAAACAAACGAGATTTTAATAAATTTTTTAAACTTAATTTTTCTTTTACTTCTTTATCTATAGTAAAACAAAAATTGAATTTAGAAATTTTGCTTGAAAAATCTTTAACTTTTTTTTCTTCTTTTCCTTTATTTTTCATCTCCCCCTCTTTTCATATGAAAATCTATTAAACGGTTTATTTCTACCGCATATTCAAAAGGTAGTTCTTTTACAAACGATTCTATAAAACCGTTTATAATCAAAGATTGAGCCTCGTCTCTGCTTACTCCCCTGCTCATTAAATAAAAAATTTTGTTGTCTTCTATTCTGCTAATTCTTGCTTCATGTCCTATATTTACATCTTTTTGTCTTATATCAAAATAAGGATAAGAATCTGCTTGCGAAATGTTATCCATTATCAAAGAATCACACTGAACATATGATTTACAATTTTTTGCTTCTTTCTCAACTTTTATAAGTCCTCTAAAACTTGATCTTCCACCATTACTGCTAATCGATTTTGAAATAATTTTTGAACTTGTATTTGACGCCAAATGAATCGCTTTTGCTCCAGAATCCTGAATTTGACCAGAAAAACTTGCAATTGCCAATGATAACATATCTGTTTTTGCTCCATCTCCTTTTAAAATCACTGCAGGATACTTCATGGTCACATTACTTCCAATATTACAATCAACCCATTCTACAATTGCATCTTTATAAGCAACAGCACGTTTTGTTACAAGATTATAAATGTTTGATGTCCAATTTTGAATCGTATAATATTTAACCCTTGAACCACGTTTTGCAATAATTTCTACAACGGCACTATGTAATGAATTTTCTGCTTTCATTTCTGCAGTACAACCCTCAACATAACTAACACAACTTCCTTGATCTGCAATAATCAAAGTTCGCTCAAATTGTCCAAGATTTTGTGAATCTATTTTGTAATAAGCTTGCAAAGGAACATCAACTTTTACACCCTTTGGAATGTAAATAAAACTTCCTCCACTCCAAAAAGCACTGTTTAACGCAGCAAATTTATTATCATTAAATTGTACTACTGTTCCAAAATACTCTTTAAAAATTTGAGGAAATTCTTTTAATGCCTGATCTGTTCCTAAAAATATTACACCCTTTTTTTCCCATTCTTTTTTTAAATTGTGATAAACAATCTCTGATTCATATTGAGCCCCAACACCTGCAAAATTTTGCTTTTCTATTTTTCTAACACAAGTATCATCAAAACTGCTTTTTATGTTTAATGGAATATCATTCCAAGACGATTCATGTTTTTTTGTTGGTTTTATGTAATAACATAATTTATCAAAGTTTAACTTTAAAAGATTAGGTCCCCATTTTGGTAACTTTTTTGATTTAAAATACTCAAAAGACTTAAGACGATAATCCAACATCCATTTTGGCTCTTTTTTTAAAGAAGAAATTTTTCGGACAACATCTTTGCTCAAACCTTGATCTGATTTATAAATGTATTCTTTTTCTTTAGAAAAACACGGATTTTTCCATAAATTACAATTTGCTTTTTGTTTTAACATTTATACCTTTCCGTCTTCGCTCTCCAGTTTTCGCTAAAACTTCGCCAGGTATGGTCGGGCTATGACGCGATGATCCATCTTTGATCTTGTTATCTGTTTTGTAGATACTTAGAATACTACGAATTCTAAGTATCTACAAAAAGATAGCAAGATTACTACCTTTTTGTAGACATTTAGAATTCATAGTACTCTACAAATATAATAAAAAGATTGCAAAATCACTTTATCAAATACTACTCTCCACCATTCATCCCAAGTAACCTGTCCTGAGTAGCCGCATAGCAGCATATCGAAGGATCAAGGGATTTTTAAATTTATTAAAAAATTATCTTAGAACTTATACGCAAAAATTAAGAAATGCGCTCATCCTGAGCTTGTCGAAGGATATAGCGCTTCATTCTTCGACAAGCTCAGAATGAGCGCATTGCAAATTTGTTTGAATTTTCGTATAAGTTCTTAATAAACACTAAAAGCTCAACATGATACTAATTAAATGAATATAATTTGATACATTTATGTAGATCCTTCGATATGCCGCTATGCGGCTACTCAGGACAGGTCACTCACAACCTTCGCGAAACGCTACGGTGTGCACGGCGGAACGAACTGGGAAGAGAGACGAAGACGGATCATCACGTCATAGCTTATTAGAGCGAAGATGGATTATTCATATCCGTGCATCTCAATTTCACGAATAAGATCATTTCCACCAGATTTTATAATCTTTCCGTCATGCATCACACACACCCTATCTGGACGTAAATATTCTAATATGCGTGGATAATGAGTAATTATAAGCATTGTAGTTTCAACTAACTCTTTTTTAATTTTTTTAATATAATTACAAACAATTTTTAATGCATCGATATCTAAACCAGAATCAATTTCATCAAAAATTATAAATTTTGGTTGTAAAACCGCTATCTGCAAAACTTCAGCTTTCTTTTTCTCACCACCAGAAAAACCAACATTTACAAAACGTTCAACAAACTCAGGATCCATTTGTAACAAATCCATCTTTTCTTTTAAAAGCTTTTTAAAACCTTTTAAGTCAAGCTGTTTTTCCGTATTTTTGTAAATGGAATCATATGCATATCGTAAAAAATCTTTCAAGGTTATACCTTCAATCTCATATGGATTTTGCATTGCAAGAAAAATTCCAGCTTTGGCCCGCTTATCAACTGATAAATCTCTTAAATCTTGACCATCAAAATCTATCTTACCTTCCAAAATCTTATAAATGGTTTGTCCCATTATTGTAAAAGCTAAAGTACTTTTACCCGATCCATTAGGTCCCATTAAAGCACAAATTTCTCCCTTTTTTATCTCAAGATTAACTCCTTTTAGAATCATTTTATCATCAACGCAAACTTTTAAATTATTTATGTATAGTAAATATTTCACAACCTATTCCCAACAAAATAAAAAGTGTATAATATAAGTTCTTAATGAATTAAAAAATAATTTGATATAGCATAAATTGGTTATATCTGGCTATATCAAAAATATACCGGAAAATAAATAATGGAAATATTATGAAAAAAATTATAAAAATATTTATTTTTGTAACAAGCCTAATTCTATCTTTTAGAATATCTAGAAATAATATAAATATTGGAAACAATGAAATATCATATTTATCTTACAATCAAGATGGTAAATCAATCGCATACGGAGTAAACACTTTACATGCTCATAAAACAAATATTAATTCTATAACATCTCAAAAAACTAATACAAAGCTAAATATATTGCTAGCTGGTCTCCTTAATCTTTCAACAAAAAAATATGATCAAGCAATCTATGAAAACATCAAAAACATTTATTTAAAAACAACTTCAATAGTATTCAGTCCAAATAAAAAAATTATGGCTATTGCTCATGGAAAAATATTGATATTAAACATAGAAAAAAAAGAAATTATAAAAAAATTAGATGTTAATATATTTGATCAAGAATGGATAGAACTTTTAGCTTTTAGCCCAGATGGAAAATTTCTAATTAGTGCATCTGGACAAGGAACAATCTTCATCCTTTCCACTACAGATTGGTCTATAATTAAAATAATTAAATCAAGAAAAGATATTCATGCAAAAAATTGCATATATTCATATTCAAAAATAATCACATTTGATCCTAACGGAAAATTTCTTGCAATAATATTCGATTATCTTCCCAACTGCATTCAACAAAAAGTATGTATTTACAATACTGATACATGGGAACCAATAAAAGAAATAAATCATAATTTAAAATATATTTTAAACATAGGATTTTCTGTTGATGGAACAAAGTTGATTTTATCAACAAAAAAATCTGATGGATTTGATTACATAAAAATATATGACACAATTAAATTTAATGAAATAAAAGAAATATCAAAGATATATATGGCAGGAAATTATTATCAAACAACAATTAGAAATGATTTAAAACAGATAGCATTCTCACAATCAAATAATATAATCAACATTGTTGATATAAACAAAAATGAAAAAATATTCAAATTTTATGATGCTTTAATAGCAATAAAACCTGACGGAAATAGAATTTTTTTTCAATTCCAAACTTAAAAAATAACAAATCAGCCATTAATTTTTACTTAACTTTAAATTAATAGCTAATTTGTTATTGCATGAGTTTAAAGTTTATTAATGCCATTCAAATGGTTCGATACGCCTCGCAAAGCTCGGCACTCACCACGAACGGCTGGATGGGATAAACGTTTATTGTATGCCTAAAATACTAAAAATTATTTTCTTTTTCTTTTATGTTTATCTTTTCCTATTGAATGTCCAACAAGACCACCTGTTACAGCCCCTATTAAACCTCCAGCTACAGCACCTTCAGTACCACCAGCAGCGGCTCCAACTCCAGCACCAAGACCACCACCAACCAAAACACCGCCAACTGTTGATTCTTTTTTAGAACATCCTAAAAACAATATTGCGCTAAACAAAATAACCGTAATCAACAATATCTTTAAAAAAGTAAAATTATTTTTTGCACTTTCCATAATTACTGTCCCCCAAAAAAGTTGAAAAATTACACAAAACCAAAATATTTATATCTTCAAATATCAGTATAATATAAAAATATGCCAAATTGGAATATTTTTATTATTTTATTTCAAAATTGGTTTTATTTGAATAATTTTAACGTGAGTTCGCATTAATTTTAGCATCTTATTTGCTTTATCGATATTTCAAATGTATTCCTCCAAAACATTTAGAACAATATCTGTAAGAAGAATCTGGATTAAAGGTTCTTCCACATCTTGAGCAATATTTTTCAACTGCCAAACTATGTCCACAATATGGACAAGTGTTCGCTCCTGCTATTTTGAGCCACTCTCTACAACCAGGACACCATTTTTTAATGGCTTTTCTTAATCTCCTGTTTTCATATTTTAATCTTGAAACCTCTTCTTTTTCTCTTCTTTCTTGTAATTTATCCTCTTCGATTGCTTCTCCAATTTTACTTCCAACCCAATGTCCTGCTACGGCTCCTGCTGCTGCACCTAATATTTTATCATTTTTTCCTGCAGCTTCAGCTCCAATTGCAGCCCCAACGCCAGTGCCAACAAGTGAAGTATCCTTTTTTGAACACCCAGTAAATAAAATAAAACAAATAGATAGAATTCCATAAATTCCATACTTATTAAAAAAATCCATAAACCTTCCGACTCCGTTAAAACTTCGTCGGACAAGTCGCCAACGTGTCCACCGAAGCCTCGGCGTAGGTGGAGGCTTCAACTTACAAATAAAATTTTTCATCTTGATCCTTAACAATTTTATATCTTTTCAACATCTTTAATTTTGACCCATCCAACTTGTTTATAAAACTTAATCTTATAAAAATCATCAGAAGACTTATAAATAAAAACCTCGCCAGCCTGTGGCAAAACCCCTAATTTTTGAAACTTTTCACCTGGTCCAGATAATAAAGTCACATTTTTTCTTATTATTACACCACATTTTCGACTCAAAAGACTATATCTTAAAATAAGAAGAGACCCAGCTAGGGCAATTAGAAAAAATAAAATTACAATCAAAATTTTTCTTTTTCTTTTATATAAATATCTTAAATATAAAAATAAAAAGAACCAAAGAATTAAAAACAAAATCTGAAGCGTAAACAATGAGACTGATCTAAAGATAGAGACAACATAATCTTTAAAATTTCTAATCGATATAAACAACTTATTTTTATTTGTGGACCGAAACTTTAGCGTAGATTTATAATCAGTTTTGTAAAAAACTTTATTTTTCAAAAGTCTTATATTATCTAATAATTCACCTCTATCAAAAAGACTCCAATCTTTTTCTGCCCTACGCCAGTAAAGCATTGCATAACCATGGTCACCCAATTGATATGCACAATTTCCCAAATTATAATTAACTTGTGGACTTATAACCTCAATCTTTTTATATAATTCGTAAGCCTTTTCAAATTCACTGTTTTTATATAATTCATTAGCTTGTAAAAAAATCTCTTGATAATTAACTCTGGTAAATAAAAAAGAAAAAAATACAAAAAGTGATATAGATAAACTTATAAATATTTTATTTTTCATAATCAAATTCCTTAACCCTCTAAAATAAAAAACCAATACCGGCTTTTTTCCAATAATTTTTCATAATCAACATTTTTTGACATTGATTTAGCAAAAGATAAACTTGCACATTCACTCAAAAAAATTAAAAAATCATTAATCTTTTCTTGTGTAATTCCTAAATCTAATAATTTCTTTTCTATAAAATCTTCATTTACGTCGCTTTGCGAAACCTCAAACTTGTCTGAAAAATAATTTAAAAAGAATTTATAAATTTTATTTGTTTCTTTTTTATCAATAATACTTTCAAGCTTATTTTTAAACCTACCTAAAGCTTTCTTCTTTAAATAAACACCAAAAAATTTAAACTTTATCACCCCAAAAATTGGACTAGAAAATATTTTTGAATACAACAAAAAAGGAAATAACATAAAAATTAAAAATAACCATACAGATAATGGCTTTTTTTCTTCTTGAGTTGGAGTAAAAAGCCCTTCTTCAATAAAATTAATATCTTTTTTGTATTCTTTCATCTTATCATTTGAATCTTTTAACAATGTTTGTCCAAAATTTTTTTGATTTTTTATTTCATCATCATCCTGTGTTTCACTCGTTCCAACCGGTACTTTTATATTTAATTCAATAGGATTTGTAGTAAGAGTTTTATAATTCCTACTCTCTATATCAAAATAATTAAATTTTTGAGATGGAATTTTAAAAATTCCCGCCCTACCAACTTGAACAACAAACTCAAACATCTTTTTACCTTTCGGATAACCATTAGAAGAATCCTGATGTATTTGAGTTTTCGATTCATAATTTCTAAAAAATGAAGGTAAATCTAATTTTGGAGCAGATATTTGATCCAAATTACCTTCACCCTCAATCTGTAAAGAAAGCAAAATCGGCTCATTAATTACTGCTTCATTTTTATCAACTTTTGCGCTAAAAGATTTAAAATTTCCAACTCCATCAATCGCAAATTTTGTTTGAGGTAACTCTTCAACATTTACTTCAAGACTATTTGAAGATGTCTTTTTTGTTTGAATAGCTGGACCAAAAAATCCATGAAAAAAATCATCATCCAAAAAATTTTGTTTTAACCGCCGATTTTTTACTGGAACATTAAAACGAACTTTTATTGGAGAAATTGTTTTAATTCCACTCTGAAGTGGAAATAAAATAAATTTTTTTTCTAAAACAGAATAAATTTTTCCATCCCTCTCTTCTCTTCTTTTGATTTTCCCTTCAATATCATTGGATAAAAATCCATCAAATTTTGGAGGCTCCAGACCAACCTGTAAAATATCTCCCTGACTATAAATATTAAGATTCAACATCAATGGTTCTCCAACCACAACATTATCCTTATCTATCGTTAAATCACAAAATAAATCATCACTATCATCCGAATCAAAATTGTTTAAAAAATTAGAAAGATCTTCATTTGATCTAAAAACTTTTCCGCTTTTTCCTTTTTTTTCTTCTACAATAAAATCTAAATATTCAGGATTAGATGATATAATTTTTCCATCATGTCTTACTTTTGCCGGTCCGATTCTAAAAGTTCCTTCAGAATCAGAATGAGCATCATAAATATAGACAACTTCAGATATAAAATTAGCATTTTGCACAATAACACTTGTAGACTTACTCGTACCATCAACTGTCAAATTATCTAATCCTTCTATTTCAACTTGACCGGTATTTCTATTTCCTCCACTTACAACAACTTTAATTTTAAAAGTCTCCCCTACATAAGAAGTAGGAACAACTTTTCCAGATTTTTTATCCTGAACATTTTTAATGCCAATTAGATCAATTTTCACTTTAAAATCATCTGCTGCAGTCAAAGGCACGGTATAAAAAAAATTAATAAATAATAAAATATTTAATATATTTTTAATCGAAAAAATTCTCATATTCTATAACCCCTAACTACCAAGGTTTTTGCTTTGTATTTTCAAGTTTTTTTGTCCCTTTTATCTTTTGAAAAATTAATCTTTTTTGAATCTTAGATTCTGTATTCTCTAAGTTTTGTAAAAGTGCCGTCATACGCTTTTTTTTCATATCCTCATTTTTATTATTTTTATCGAAACCTTTCATTCCAATTTTTTCTTTATTTTCTAAATCTTGATTTTGAGAAAATGTCCCAGTATTATCATTTTCAGACACGTTTAGTTGTTTTTGATCATGATTTTGGTCGAAAGAATTTTTATCATGGCTACCTTTATTAATATCATTTTTTTTATCTTCTCTCTGTTTATTATCAAATTTATCGTCTTGCCCCTCTTTTTCATTTTCTTCTCTATTATCAGATCCTACATTTTCGTCGTCTTGCTTTTTGTTTTCATTTTGACTTTTATTTTTTTCTTCTGATGATGATTTTTGTTCTTCTTTTTGCTTTTCATCTTGCTTTTTCTTATCATCATTCTGTTGCTGATTTTGTTTCTGCTGTTGTTTTTTCTTTTTATTTTCCAATTTTTTTAAAAGTTCTTTCGTCTCTTTCAATTTGTTTTTTGCTTTTTCGTTATCTTTATTTAAAACCAAAACACTTTCATATCTTTGTATAGCTTTTTTAACTTGAGTAATAGCTAAATCAAAAACTTTTTCCTCAACTTCATTTTTTTCCCAATCTTTAGGCAAATATGATAAAGCAAGATCACAAGAATTTTTTCCACTATTAAAATTGGATATTTCTTTTAAATACATCTGGTCATGTGAACAATTATCAATTGCTCTATTAAAATTTGCATCTGCTTTTGCAAACTCACCCAATTTATAATAAGAAGTTCCAATATTAAAATTTAATCTTGCATCATCAGGATTTTCTACCTGCTCTTTTTCTAAAATTTGTATAACTTTTTTATAATCTTTATTCTTGTAAGCAGTCTTTGCTTTATAATCAGGCCAAAAATCTAAAGCCATTAAAAAGTTTTTTATCATCACAAAAAAAATAAATAAAAATAAAAATTTTTTAACTTTCATAAAATCCACTCAAGCAAAAGCATAAAAAAGGCCACACCTAGAAGCCATGGATACTGATCATGATAATAAGAAATATTTCTATCTTCAAACTTTTCTTTCTCATACTTCTCAATAATTCTAACCAATTGATCTAAGTCAGAATCATTATAACTCGCCCTAAAATATTTTCCTGAAAGATCATTACATATTCCATTTAAAATTTTTTCGTTCAAACTACTAATCGCAATCTGCCCATTTTCATCTTTCTCATGTCCTACAACATTTCCTTTTTTATCCAAAATAGGAATTGGTGCACCTTGTTTTGTACCAACACCTAAAGCAAAAAGTTTTATATCCTCTTTTTCAGCCCTACTTTTAACTTGATGTAAATTTAAAGAAAAATCCTCACCATCTGTTGCTAATAAAACCAATTTATTTTTTCGTTCAGAACAAGAAGAAAATATATCTATAGCTTTTGAAATCGCAGAACCTATACATGTTGTCCCAGAAGCTATAGTCTCAACATCAACCTGATCAAGAAACATTAAAAATGCATTATGATCCATAGTCAAAGGACACTGTAAAAAAGCAGAACCCGAAAATAAAATCAATCCAACTCTTTCAAACTCCAATTTTTCCAATAAATTTCTAATCTTTAATTTTGTAAATTCTAATCTGTTAGGAGATAAGTCTTTAACCAGCATACTTCTTGAAACATCAAGAGCAATAAAAAGATCACGTCCTTCTTGAGCCACTTTAACTTCTTTTTTATCCCACTGAGGTTGAAGCAAAGCCAGAAAAATCATAATTATGCAAACAATCATACAAGCTGTTTTAAAAAACTGTCTTTTTAAAGAAAAATTTTTAAAAATAGATTTTTCATTATCTTTATGAACTAGCAACTCTATATTTGTACGAGTTTTCAAATAATTTCTTATAATAATAAAAATAGCAAAGGCAAAAAATGGAGAAAAAATTATTCTATGAGCACCGGCCCAATATATACCCAAAAAATCAACCATGTATTCCACGCCAAAAATAAAATCTTAAAAATATTTCCAAGCCAAAGATCAATAAAATAATCCAAATAAAATTCAAAAACGCTTCGTAATATCTATGAAAAATGTCTGTTTGATACTCTGTTTTTTCAAGGCTATCAATTATTTCATAAATTCGTCTCAACTGCGCTGGATTATTTGCTCTAAAAAACTTTCCTCCTGTTTGATCTGCTATTTTTTTAAGAAATGTAACATCAATTTTAAAACCAACTCTACGTATTCCAAAGAATGTATCTTTTATAAATCCCCCCTTTTCATTTCCAATACCAATTGTATAAATCTTAATACCAAATTCTTTTGCCAATTCTATAGCTACATGAGGTTCTATTTTTTCTGGCGTCGGTTCACCATCTGTAAGCAAAACTATAATTTTACTTTTTGCTTTTGACTTTCGCAATCTGTTAACAGCTGTTGCAAGCCCAGTTCCAATACTCGTTCCATCAGGATTTATATAGCCCAATTCCAATTTACCAACAATCTCCTTTAAAATATTTTTATCTAAAGTTAATGGACAACAAGAAATTGCATCTTTTGCAAAAATAACAATACCTATAGGATCATTTTCTCTTTTTTCTATAAACCTTATTGCCTCGTCTTTTGCAACTTTAATTCTAGATCTTCTATCATTCACATCATCAAAAACCTGCATGCTTCCTGATACATCAATTGCTAAAATCATATCAACGCCTTCAATATTAACCTTTGATCTACTATCTATCCATTGAGGCCTCGCTATCAAAAAAATAAGACCTAAAAGACTTAAAGATCGAAGAAAGAAAAATATTTTTTTGTGTTTTGATTTTTTTACTAAAAACTTTTTTTTAAAAAAATCACCTAATGAAAATGAATAAACCGGCGTTTTATAAAATTTTAAACGATATAAAAAAACCAACAAAAAAACTGGAATCAAAAAATAAAATAATTTATAATATGCAAATCTTAAAAAATACATTTTGTATACCAATCATGAATTCTTTTTACAAAATCTTTTTCCATCTCATCATGTTTCATTTTAATCGGTTTTCCTATTACAATTTTAACGTCACTTGCTTTTGCATCAATAACAAATCTATTTTTAGGAAAAATTTTATTAGTTCCAACAATTGTAATTGGAATCACCGGTCGATTTAGCTTTTTTGCTAAAATTGCAAATCCAGAAAAAAAATTATGTATTTTCCCATCATCATAACGTCTACCTTCTGGAAACATTACCAAATGCCTAGAACTTAATTTTAACAAATCATAAGCTTTATATAAAGCCCTAAAAGCATCTTTTGGATTTTTTCTTTTAACAAGAATATGCATCTTTTTAAGAAAAATATTAAATATTGGAATTTTTTCATAAGAAGCTTTACTAAACCAAACACGAGGATAACTTCCCAAAATCGATTCTAACAAAAAAATATCTAAAGCTGACGAATGATTAGCAATAATTATTGAAGGATTATCAGGATATTTGGACAAATTTTCTTCACCATCAACTCTTAAAAAAATGAAAGAAAAAAATATTAATAACCTGTTCCAAATATTTGTAAGAAAAAAATAAATTCTATTATCATATCTCACTTTTTTAGGCAAAAACGTAAAAGGTAGACACAGAAATGTAAAAACAACACAAATTATACTCCAAAAGACATAAGTTCTTACTGTTTTGATGAGTAACATTAAACTTAATTTCTTTTTTCAAAAAAGCTGTAAAAATATTTTTCTTTCTTTTTAAAACTATAAAAAGTAAATAGAAAACCAATCGCAAAATAATCCATAAAAAATAAAAAATATTTTAAACTCAACATTTTAATAATTGAAAAAATATTATAAGAATTTAAAAATATTAATAATTTTTTCATAAAACTAATTTCAACTAATAAACTTTTTAAATAAAACAAAAATCCCAAATCATACATAATAAAGCCAACCAAATATCTAAAACCAAACCATAAAAAAAGAAGTATTAAAAAAAATGGCAAATTATATAAGACAAAATTTAATGCTTTTTCTAAAGAATAAAACATTTCTTTAAAACGATAAGACGAATCAAGCCAATAAAAAATAGTTATCAACTCTATCAATCTTATCAGAACATTCAAAGACCAATGCAAAGTAGGAAAAATTGAAATTCCAAAGCTAACTAAAAAATTAAATATGAGTAAAACAATTAATGAAAAGATTATTGCCAGTTGTATGTATCTAAAAAAACCAATTCTAAAATACAACCAATTAATATGTTTATAAGGTTTTCTTATTGATAATAAATAACCAACAGAAAGAATAAACCAGATAACAGAAATCATAAGATGTAACAGCAAGACTCCTCTATTAACTACTTTTGTAGGATCTAAAAGAATATGCTTAGATTTTATAATAATATCTCCAAGCCATAAAAATAAAAATGCATCAACCAAAAATAACCATCCAAAATACTTTAAAAAAATCTTTGTAGAACTAAAGATTCGTTTAAAAAATAATAATAAAAAATTTTCAAGATTAGTTGGATAAAAAATTTCTAATGATTTTTTCCAAAAACTTAATAGTATTTTCATTTACTTTTCTTCGCTAAAAAAGAAGTTAAAATCTTTATGTTTTTCTCTAGTGTAATACAAAGATAGAACACAAACAAAAAAAAGCTTTGCAAAAAACACTATCAAAAAAATGAATTGATTTAACGTAAAAATCAAAAATTTACTATTCCACAAAAAATAAGCTGTTATAAAAGCATTAAATCTATTAAAAAAACAAAGTAAATAATTTAAAAGCATTTCTCCAAAACCAAAAATTAAAAATGCTGGAAAATAATAAAAAACAACTTGAAAAGCTTTTCTCAATGAAAAAAATGATTGCTCAATTCCACCTTTTGAATCCAAATAAAACAAGCTATACATCCAAAAAATTGGAATAATAGGAATTCTTAAAATAAACAATATTATAAACAAAAAACTAAAAAATTTTGGAAAATATTTTCCAAAATAATCAAAATCTTTTTTTTCAATAGTTGGCCTAACAACAAGAAAAGAAATAAAATAAAAAAAACAAATAATCACTGAAAATAAAAATTGATGTATTATAATCAAAAATTCAGATTTAAAAAAAGATACATATAAATTGAAAAACAAAAAAAACAAAAAAAGCCACCAAAATTTTTTAACTAAAATAAAAATTGATCTCTTTAAGGTATTAAGACTGACAAGAAAAAAAAGATACAAATTCTTTTTTTTAAATACTTCTAAAGAATCTAACCATTTATTTAATAAAGTTTTAAAAAACATTGAACTACTTTCACTATATTAATTGATAATTATAACCAAAGCTAATCCCTCGATCCTTCAATATGCCGCTATGCGGCTACTCAGGACAGGTCACTCACAACCTTCGCGAAACGCTACAGTGTGCACGGCAGGACAAACGGGGGAGAGACAATTCTTTTAAAACTTAACATTTTTTAAAGCTTTATTAAATAGCTTATATGAAAAGACAACAGAACCTAAATAAGATATTTTACTTTTTATTTCATTTAAAACAAACACTTTAGCCCAAAACTAACGCTTTTGGGCTTTTAAATTTTCAAATCCCATCATGTTATTTAACATATAAAGCAAATCATTTGACATATAGAAAATAATTTGCTTAAACTAAATATCAGAGAAATAAAACAAATAAGCAATAATTTTTATATACATATTTTATTTTACAATATAAATATTTGACAAATATAAAACAACTGGTAAAACAAAAACTTATCATAATTTTTAAGTACACTATTTTAGGTAGGGGCAAAAGGGATGGAAAAAAAGAAAAAAAAGAAAAATAACAATAGTAAAAAAATGAAATCTAATAAAAAATTAATGATCGTTGAATCACCTGCCAAAATCAAAACTATTTCAAAATTTTTAGGTGAAAATTTTCAAATAATGTCAACATTTGGTCATGTCAAAGATTTACCTCCAAAAAAATTAGGAGTTACCGTAGATGAACAAGGTAAAATCTCTATTGAATATTCAGTAATTGAAAATAAAAATAAACTTATAAAAGACATTTGCAAAACGGCAAGTAAATCAAAAGAAATATACCTTGCATCAGATCCAGACCGAGAAGGAGAAATAATCTCTTGGCATATCGGTCAAGAAATAGAAAAAATTTTTCCAGATAAATCTAAAATTTATAGAATAACATTTAATGAAATAACAAAACCCGCTATTACAGATGCTATAGAACATAAAACTATAATTGATTTAAACAAAGTTAATGCTCAACAGGCAAGAAGAGTTTTAGATAGATGGGTAGGATATGAAGTTTCTCCAATATTATGGCGAAAAATTGCAAAAGGTCTTTCAGCAGGACGAGTTCAATCTGTTGCTCTTCTTTTAATATGCAACAGAGAAGAAGAAGTTTTAATCTTTAAACCAGATGAATACTGGTCTGTTCAAGCTCTTTTCATTTTCAAAAAAACAACAATTGAATCTGAACTTTTTAAAATAAGTAATAAAACTTTTAAATTAAAAAACAAACAAGAAACAGACAAGGTTCTAGGTGAAATAAAAAAAGAAAAATTTTCTGTAGAAAAAATTACAGAAAAAAAGAGATTTAAAAGACCACTACCTCCCTTTATGACAAGTACTTTACAACAAGATTCTTATAATAAACTCGGTTTTTCTGTAGATAAAACAATGTCCGTAGCACAAAAACTTTATGAAGGTGTATCTTTTGGAGACAAAGACAAACAAGAGGCTCTTATAACATATATGAGAACAGACTCTTTAAGAATCTCCAATACTGCCATTAAAGATTCAAGAAACTATATTTCTAAAAAATTTGGCTCTGATTATCTACCAAAAGCTACAAATGTTTATACAAAAAAAGGTGCTCAAGATGCACACGAAGCCATAAGGCCAATTAATGTTGGAATAACTCCACAAATTGCATCAAGACATCTAACTCCAGATCAAACAAAATTGTATTCTTTAATTTGGAAAAGATTTGTTGCCTGCCAAATGGCTCCAGCACAATATTTTCAACGTCAACTTTTAATAAAAGGCAAAAAATATACTTTTAAAACTACAGGATCAACATTGATGTTCGACGGATTTTTAAAAGTTTACATGGTAGAAACTGAAGAAGATAAACAAACAATAAAAATTCCAAAAGAAATAAAAGAAAAAGATAGTTTGCCTCTAAAAAAAGTTGATGGAAAACAGCATTTTACTCAACCTCCATCAAGATATTCTCAAGCAACATTAGTAAAAGAGTTGGAAAAAAAAGGAGTAGGCAGACCAAGTACTTATGCTGCAATTCTTTCTACAATTCAAAAACGTAAATACGCCAAATTTGAAAAGAAAAGATTCCACCCAACAGAACTTGGTAAAACAGTAAACAATATGCTTATTAAAAATCTTCCTGACATCATAAATATCTCTTTTACAGCTCATATGGAAGAAGATCTAGATAAAATAGAAGCAGGAAAAATAAAAAGAGATTCAGTCTTAAATGAATTTTACGAAAAATTCAAAAAAGATCTTGTGGCTTTTGGAGGCAAAATTGCTACAAAAAAAGCACTTGAAACTAAATTAAAATGTCCAAAATGTGGAAAAAGTTTGATGATTCGTTTTGGAAAAACTGGAGAATTTTTGGGCTGTTCTAAATTTCCAGAATGTAAATTTACATCCAATTTCAAAAGAGATGAAAAAGGAGAAATCCATATGGTAAAAGAAGAAGTAAAAGAAACTGAAATCAAATGCCCAAAATGTGGAAAAATGCTAGTAAAAAAAATTGGTCGTTTTGGACCATTCTATGCTTGCCCAGGATATCCAGAATGCAAATACATTCATCAGGAAAGTTTAAAAATGCCATGTCCACAATGTGGTGAAAAAATTGTAAAACGAAGATGGAAAGGTGGAAATTTTTGGGGCTGCTCCGGTTATCCAAAATGCCAGTTTGCAATATTTGGAGAAGTTGAAGAAACTCCCTGTCCAAAATGCAATTCACCTTATTTACTTATAAAAAAAGACAAACAAAAAAATATTATATTTTCCTGCCCAAATAAAGAGTGTGATTACACTAAAAAAGATTAAAACATATTCGAAAATTCAAACAAATTTAATAAAAACTTATACGAAAATTCAAATAATCTTATAAGGCGCTCATCCTAAGCTTGTCGAAGGGTTAGCGCTTAATCCTTCGACAAGCTCAGGATGAGTGCCTTGTTAATTTTCTTTTTTGTTAATACATTTATTTTGATCCTGCTTCCTGTTTGTAGATACTTAGAATTCGTAGTAATCTAAAAGTATAACAGAAAGATTGTAAGATCACTTTATGAAATATCTCTCTCCGCCGTTCATCCCAGGCATTTTTTTTAAGAAAATTATAAAATTATTTCTTCGCCGTTCGTCCCGCCATGCACACCGTAGCATTTCGCGAAGGTTGTGAGTGACTTGTCCTGAATAGCCGCATAGCGGCATATCGAAGGATCGAAGTAAAAGATAATTTTCGTATAAATTCTTAATAAAACATTTTTGAAATAACACTAAACATAACCCAAACTGATTCACCAGCAAATATCCCACACCAAAATGGAAACTGATCTTTTACTCTACCTGATAATTTAGAAATTAACGCTCCTAACATCAAGCCAATGGTAATACGATTTGGCATTAAGATTCCTCCCAAAACTAGTGTTGGACTTATTCCAATTTTTTTTAATATAACCCCATACAAAAGTCCTAAAATAACAACCCGTAAATCAAAATTTAAAGACTGTATTAAAAGTGCACGAGTTTGACCTCTTTGGGCAAAAAGTTCTGGTGAACCAATATGTAAACTTGTAAAAAGTATGTATAAAAAAATTCCAATACACATTGAAGCAACTAATAAACCAATCCATTGATAACGCTTAATTTCATCAAAACTTATTCCACAAAGTTGACCAACTTTATAATCAAACAAAAGATCAGAAGCAGCAGCAGCGCAAACATTAAAAAATACGCATAAAAAAGTTATCTGAACAAAGTCTAAGCTAAAAAGAAGCATCATTGGAATCATAATAAACGTAGCAAATCTTCCAAAAGTAACGAATCCAATTTTTGCTCCAATGTATGATATCTGACGAGTAGCAACAATAATAAATATGAGCAATAAAATTAAAGATGGAAAACCGAATCCTAAATAATATAAAAATCCTGTGCTACAAATTAAAACAAAAGCTGGCTCTATATTTGAAAAAAACAATGTAAAAGCAGTTCTGTTATATGTTTTCTGCTTTAATATTTCATTAAAACTTCTTAACTTTTCCCAAAGTCGCTCAACAGAATAACTTCTTATCTTTTGTTTTAAAATTAATGGATATTTAAAAAATCCTAATATTAACTCTGATACAACAAGACCACTGCAAAATGCAGTAACAAAATCATAATCTGATAACGGTAAAAACAAATTAAAATTTAAAAAATAAGAATGATTATTAAGAAGATATAAAACCAAATATTTTGAAATCATTCCTATCAATAATGGAAAAGCAACTTTTATTCCTATAATAAATCCTATAGCCCAAAACATTGGACTTAATATTATCTCAATATGATTTCCAGCAAAATTTGGAAAAAGATAATAAACTTTAAATAAAATTCCCTTAGTCCACAAAAAACCATCTTTTAAAAAACAAATTATCCAACTTGCACCAATACCAAAAAACATACTTTTTGCCTGTTTTTGCTGACTTTGGGATGTAATCATATTATAAATAAGATGGCTAACAGGAAAATTAAGGTTCTTTTTTTTTATAAAACTATTTGCAAAACATCCAGCAAGCCAAATACCAAGTCCTCCTGCACAAAAACACAATATCGCAATAAAAATAGAAAAACTAACCGGTTTTTGAATAAGATTATTAAAAATATTCGCATCTAAAAAATATAATGTGGGTAAAGAAAAACCCACTCCGATAGCAACAATTCCTCCAACAGAGCCTATAGTTTGAACCAAAGCTATATTTTTATTTAAATTTTCTTGACCAACAAACTTCTTTCCCATTTTAAGAATTACACTACTCATAAGAACAATTACTGGAGCTATCCATGGACCAATCATTGTTGCCATAGAAATATAAGAAAGTACCGCTGTAGAAAATATTGTAAAAATAATACCAAGAATTATTACAAAAAAATTCACTTTTTTTACCTAATTTTTAAACACATTGTTTTCTATAAACAAATTTAAAAAGAAATTAGGTATCAACCATAATCTACAGATATCAAGAGGTCAAACGGCCCTAAATTTAAAAAAAATTATACAAAAAATTTAATACACAAAATAAACCTTCATTAGGCAATTTAGCCAAATTAGCTTTTTAGCTACGATAGCCTGAAAGCTACGGCTCATAAATAAATTAAACCCTAAAAACGCTCATTTTTACCACAATTTACGATAAAAAATTACTATTATGATATTTTTACCGTAAATTGTTGCTTATTTCTATCAATTTCTTTACAATTAATAATGAAGATAAAAATTCAGATTGATATTTATTTTTGCAAAGTAAAACATAACTTTGAAAGGAAAGTCACGGTTTTTTAAATAAAATTAAAAAGTTAAGGCAAAATATGAAGACATTAAAAAATAAACCTTACACCTACATCAAGGCTTCGGCGGATAAGTCGCCCCACTTATCCCAAGTAACACACTTTGTGCGTTGTAGCGAGAAACGGCTTACAAATAAAAATCAATTCTCATTATTAATCATATCAATAACTATCATTACTATTGCATGTTTAAATTTATATCTTAATACACAAAAAAATTCATCCTTCAATCAAACAAAAAAAGAAAATTATATAAAAGCTCAATCCAATAAAAAATTAATTAAGTTCTCAATAAAACAACAAAAATATAATTTAAATAATATGCTTATACTAATGCAAAAATATAGAACTATTGAAAGATCATTTTATTCAAATTTTCAAAATTTTCTAAAAAATAAAAATAACCACAATGATCTAAATCAAACATTAAATAATTTTATAAAGGAAAAAAGTAATTTTAAAAAACACTTTAATAGAATTAGAAAAAATAGCTCATTAAGATATTATTTTAAAATTATAGAAAAAAATATAGATGGTCTTGAAGAAATGATCGAAAAATTCAAATTATTCTCTGAGAAAAACCAAAAAGAAACAAATCTTAAAATACAAAAATTAGCACAAAATTTTTTTTAAAAACTTCTCTATCTTTTTTTTGTAAATTTTACGATTATTTTTTCTAAGCTTTCCATGAACACATGGATGGGCTATCCATATCTTATTATTTTCATTTGTTGTCTGTGCATACATCATTAAAGAATCATTTGGCTTAACAATATCATCTAAACATGAGTGCATAAAAAAGATAGGTTTTTTAATGTTTTTCACAATATCTATTGGCCGCATACTGTTAATATCACATCCTGCAATAAAATTAACCATTCTAGTAAGAATAGGAACAAAAGGATAACGAGGCAAACCACTTGTAATCGTAAAAGCATTATAAATAACATCAACCAAATTTGAAAAAGCAGAGTCTAAAATGAGTACATCACAAAGATTTGGTTCATATTCAAGAGCTTTTATAGACGAAGAACCTCCCATAGAAATACCTAAAATAATAAGTGGAAGTTTTTTAAAAAATCGATCTACAGATTTTGTCTCTGATCGCAAAAAATTAGCCGCTGCTAAAACATCTTTATATTCATGGCATCCCAAGGTTTTAAATTTACCTTCACTCTGACCATGAGCTCTAAAATCAAAAACAAGGATATTAAAATTATCAAACATATCAAAGATATCACAAACACTCTCCTTACAACTTTGATAGCCATGACAAATCAATAAATTTGCAACGGCATTCTTTCGTTTTAAAAAAAATCCTGATAATTTCAATCTATCTTTTGTATTGATAACAACAGATCGTAATCCTTTACATTTTAAAAGATCTTTTCTAACCTTTTTTGCAAATTCAGAAATTTTCTCACCATTTTTCAATATTCGATCACAGGGAAAAACTAATCTTTGCAAAGCAAGATATGAGATAACCAAGACAAATAAAAACAATATTGGTAAAACAAAAAATAAAAAAAACTTTATTATTTTAGAAAAAATCCAATTAAATTTCACAGTTGAAATCCATCAATATAAATGTTCTTTCCTGCAATAAAATGAAAATGCATATGAAAAACCGATTGACTTGCTTGAATACCATTATTGGAAATCAAATTAAATGATAATGGCTCTTTTAAACCCTTCTCTTCTTTAATTTCTTGCGCAATATTTCTAGCAATTTTTATCATATCAGCAGCATATTTAGAATCTTTATCACTTAAATAATTGATATTTATAATGTGCTTTTTAGGCAAAATTAAATAATGAATTGGAGCTTTTGGTGACATATCTTCAATTACTAAAGAATATTCACTCTCTTTGATGATTTTAGCAGAAACTTTTTTTTGTATTATCTTACAAAAGATACAATCAGACTCAAACATAATAGCCTCTGTTTACTAAAAAATGGTGCCGAAGGTCGGAGTCGAACCGACACGGTATTTCTACCACGAGATTTTGAGTCTCGCGCGTCTACCAATTTCGCCACTTCGGCAATCAAATATCTCTTAAAATATAGGCTACCAAAAGCCCTAACAACGTCAAGAATTGCATTAAAATAAAATTATTTACTTATAAATTCTATTCATATATCATTCAAATTTAATGAGGAATTCATGAATATAAAAAAAATAATATTTTTTGTTTATTTCTTTAGCATGTTTTCTGTTACAAAAAATCTTCCTATGCAATTTTTTAGATTTGCTGCTAGAGTTTTAAGCAAAACTTCTTGTAATACTGCAAGAAATTTGCCACAAAATCATATACGATTGAAAAAAATTTATGAAAAAATGAAAAATCGTTATGAACTATATAAACTACAAAAAGAATTAGACAAAATGAATATTAAATATTCTTCAGAAGAAGAAAAAGAAGAAGAATATTTTAATGACTAATGTTATTTACCATGCCCCTGCCATATTAAAAATAGGAAGATAAACAGACAAAATCAAAAAAAATATTAGTAATCCAACAATAATCATAATAATTGGTTGAAAAGCATTAACTAATAATTTTAATTTTCTATTAAGCTCTTCTTGAAAAAAAAATACCGACTTTTGAATCATTAAATCTAACTTTCCAGTCTGTTCTCCAACTTGAACAATTGCAATAAAATTATCTGGAAAAATTTTATTTCTAGCAAATTTTAATGACTCAGCAAACGATTGACCTCTTTCAATCTGACTTTCTAGAAGCCTAACATTTTCTACAAAAACACTATTCCTAGCCACTTTAGAAGAGAATCTCAAAGCTTCTTTCAAGTTAATTCCCGATTTTAAAGACATCGAAAGAATCTGCGAAAATGATATCAAATCATATAATAAAAATATTTTTCCCAAAAAATAAATTTTTAAAAAAACTTTATCTTTAATTTTATTAACACTTACAAAACCTAAAATACCTTTTACTAAAAGCAAAGAAAATAAAACAATAATGAAAATTGGGATAAAAGCAAACGATCTAAAAAATGAACTTAAACCAATAATAAATTTTGTCATAGCAGGAATTTGCTTTCCCATAGAATTAAAAAAAAATTCAAATTGAGGTATAACAAAAATAAAAATTCCTAAAAATATAAAAACTGCAAAAAACAAAGTTAAACAAGGAGCAAATGCAGCATGTTTTAAATGTTTTACTAATTTTAATCTAGAATTTAAATAACCTGATATTCTTTCTAAAACAAAACTAAGTTTTCCAGAATTTTCACCAGCTCTAACCATGTGAACTATAAAAGAATCAAAAATCATTCCTTGTTTCTCAAGGGCATCTGAAAAAGAATTTCCTGATCTTATTTGGTTTATAATTTTTAAAATAACATTTTTTAATCTTTTTGATCTAATTTGACTACAAACTAATTTTAGTGCCTCTAAAAGATTAACTCCACCATCAATCAAAACAAAAAGTTGTTCAAAAAAAAATGCTTTCTTTGTTAAATTTACTTTTTTTTGAAAAATAAACTTTAAAAAACTAAATTTTTCTCTTTTATGTTTATATTTTAAAAGAGCAATTCCTTGATCTAACAACATATCTTTTAATTGTTGCTCTGATGAAGCAAGTAAAATACCTTTTCTATCATTACCCAATCTATCAATTCCATTCCAAAAAAAACTATTCATATCGTCATCTGCCTCTCCAATCCTAAAATATCTAAAAATTTTTCAAAGCTAACATCAATATTAATTTTTATTCGTTTTTTTCGTAAAGACGCACCAAAAATAATTGTAATGTAATTTAATGGTATAGAAAGTTTTTTAGAAAGTAGACGACAAAGCTCCAAATTGGCTTTACCTTTTTCTGGTGGGCTTTTTAAATAACATTTTAACCGACCCGATCGATCATATAAAATTTTTTGTCTTCCAGAACTTGGAATTACTTTAACATCAATTACAAGAGACATAATTATCTCCTTATAAATTATAAGTTCGCATTATATTAGTTATAATTGCAACTTAATATAATATTTTTTATACTAACATGGCAATATTGGCTAAAAATAATATTTTTGCGCCCATAGCTCAATTGGATAGAGCGTCAGACTACGAATCTGGAGGTTAGAGGTTCGACTCCTCTTGGGCGCACCAGCCTTCGCTCATAGTAATAAGCTTCCACCGTCGCTAAAGCTATGGTGGACACGGTCGGCTGGCAAGCCAAAAGATTTAGGTTATACAAAAAAAGACGATCAATCTTTTAGCGAATTAAATATTTATTTAAAAAATAGTATACTTAAATATGAGTTTGGAGAGATGGCTGAGTGGTCGAAAGCGCTTGCCTGCTAAGCAAGTATCCTGGGAAACTGGGATCGAGGGTTCGAATCCCTCTCTCTCCACCAGTCTTCGCCCTTCGGGCTTCGCCTGGCGCGACCAGTTTTTTAAATGATTTTATAAAAGTTTGGTATTAATAGTACAAAATAAAAACAGACTAACACTGAAAATATAAATTTTTAGGAGAGGTGGCAGAGTGGTCGAATGCGGCGGTCTTGAAAACCGTTATCCCGGGAAACCGGGATCGAGGGTTCGAATCCCTCCCTCTCCACCAGTCTTCGCTCCTACGGAGCTTCGCCTGGCACAGCCAGTTTTTTAATAAATTAGATATAAAATTTGATATTTATAGCAAAGTGCGAAGACTGTGCGGCGAAGCATCCATGCACTTAAGTTTTTCTTTATTTAAAATTACCATTTTAATAAAATCTAAGTTTGATAAAAAAGGCGAAGACGTACTTTTTCTGTAATAGACTCACACCATTACTAACTCATAACGAGAATTTATTATGTACTACATATATTTAATCAAATCACAAAAAAATCCAAAAAAAATTTATGTTGGCTATACAACTAATCTAAAAGAAAGATTAAAAAAGCATAACGAAGGCGGATCCATTTTTACCTCAAACTATAAACCATGGGAACTCATCACTTGTATCTGCTTCAAAAATAAAGGTAAAGCTTTAAAATTTGAAACCTATTTAAAATCACATTCCGGAAGAATTTTCGCTGAAAAAAGATTGTGGTAATAAAAAGTTTCAACATAAATAAAATTTTCAATGTTTATATTCAATAATGAAAAACCATTTGAATGTACTACAAACCAAAGTCAAATTTAATATTTTTTTGAACGCATCAACTAAGGTTCATAAAAATAATTAAACTTCTTTAATTATTTCTTGTTTATATTTTTTACATTCTGATAAAGTTGTCTATTGTAAAAGACATATTTTTTAAAAAGAAAAAAGGAGAAAAACAATGAGAAAAAATATAAAAAGTCTCTATTCTATCCAATCCATTCTTCTAATTTTAATTTCACTTTTCTGCATTAACATGTCCACAGGAGTTGAAAAAGATAAAGAATTAAAACCAGAATTTGTAGAGTTAAAAGAAGATGAACCCAGTTTTAATGCCACAGTCTATGACAATTCACATAAGATAGATGTAACAAATTTTTCTTTTACCGGTCATGCCAGTATTGGTGGAATAAGAAAAGAAGATGATGACTCAATAAATAAAATAGATTTATCAGAAATTAAAGAATTAGAAGTGATAGATCCAGATTATACTAGTAAAAAATATAGCGACAAAGATCTTATCCTTGCACAAATAACATTAAACGATGGAACAGAAATAAAAAATTTACTATTTCCTCGTCAAATTGTAATTTGTGGCAAGGCAAAAATTAAAAAGGCCTGGTTACTGCGAAAAATCAATAGAGTAGTCATAAAAAAAGAAGATCAAATTGTACTCGGAAAAAAAAAAATCGTAAATGAAAAAAAAGAAAAAGGTTTGTGGGAAAAACTAAAAGGAGCAGTAAAAACTGTATCTGAAAAGCTAAGTCCTTAAAAAACAATTGGGACGAGAGGATTCGAACCTCTGTTGCTGGAACCAGAATCCAGAGTCCTACCACTAGACGACATCCCAATAAAAATTTATACTTAATTTTTAACAAAAAAATGCTTAATCATCAAATTTTTAATAAAATAACAATCTATGAAAAACATTTACCCTATTTTAAAAAAAATAATTGGAATAATTCTTATCTTAATAGGAATACCAGGATTATTTTTACCATTTCTTCAAGGAATACTTTTTATAAGTATTGGAATAATCCTAATCGGAAGCAAACCAGCTTTAAAAAAACTTAAATTGATAAAAAATTACATATTCGCTTGGTTCAAATCTAAAAAATGATTATGGTCTTTTAAAAAAAACCTTTTCAAAAATTTAAAAATCTCATCTTTATAATTATAAAAAATCCATAAAGAAAATAACCCCAAAGTAGACGTCGTAATTCCAATTTTTCCTTTTTTATAAAATTCATCACTGATGATTTTATTTTTGTTCAATATCTTTGATAAAAATATTAGAGATATATAAAAACAAAAAGAATATAATATCGGCCTTAAAATAAGCCCAAAATGACTTTTCTCTTTCCATCCATACCGATTTTCAAGATAAGCCTCCAAATGTCTTATCACTTCTTTTATCAAAGGCAAAAGAAGATGATTTATATTTAAAGCCTCTTCTTGATTTATTAATTTATTATTATGAAGATATATCTCAAATTTATCTTTATATTGATAAAGACAATCTAAAGCTTGCAATTTATAATCAAGATCAAAATTTTCACTATTTTTGCTATCCAAATAAAATGATTCACAATACTCTATCAAATTTCTAAATTGAGAAAGATTCTTATCTGCAAGAACATTTGCATTTGAAAAATGTAAAAAACAAAAACTATAAAAAAATAAAAATAATATGTTTAATTTTTTTTTCATTAATTTTTAATTGAAAATTGAAACTTTTTCTTTATCTGTTTAAGATGACATATATTAAAATAGTCGACTAAAAAACACAATAATTTTAAATTATTTTTATTCAACTCTTTCAAAATTGCACAATGGATAAATTCATATCTTTGCTCCTCAGGCAAATCGTTTTTATCAAAAAACATCCATAAATATTTACATGCAATATAAATAATACATTGCCAATCGTTCTTACTTACAGAAATTTTATTATCAAAAAATTTGCATTTTTCATTCAATATAGACACAGGAATATTATTTTTGCATACATGAAATAATTTCCCATCACTATTAATTTTTAGATCTCGTAAAAAGTCAACATTAGAATTTAAAGCTAACAAAGGAGGAATAAAAACTTTTGTGCTATCTTCATCTAACACTGCTTTAATTCTACAAACAAAAATTGAAAACAATATCAAAAATATAGGCATTAGAATATTTTTTCTACTCATTTTCCCCCCTTTGCTCATTATTAATATCATGCATAAAATATTTTTACATATTTATAATAAATTTTTATTGTAAGCAGATTCAATAAATAGTTAATTAATTCACAGTAGAATTTACAAATTTCCAAATCCATTTTTGAATCTTTTCAGAAATAACAACATCTCCTGAAAGCAATCTTTCAATAAAACTTGATCCATTTTTAATATCATCATTTGAATTACCAACATAACTTAAAATATGATTCAAAATTTCAATCATATCTGTCACAAGGCTTTTAATTACTTTTTTACTTTTTGCAATCCCAATTATCAAATTTAAAAAACTATAACTTTCAATTGAATTTTTCAAATTATGTAATTTTGACAATAAAACTCTAATTCTATAAATAAACTTTTCATCTAATTCTTTTTCAGAATTCACATAAGTATCTACCACAGCTCGATATTCTTCAAAATAATTAGAAAATTCTTTATAGTTCCCAAAATCTTGAAATTCTTGCTTATTAGTAACAACCAAATGACCTATCAAAATATCTCTTTTTTTATTATCATTAATTGAATAAATCCGAGAAAATACATCATTAAAATTATATATTTCATTTTTAATTTTAATCAAATTGTTAATAAATAATTCAAATATTTTTTCACTTTTTTTAATTTGATTTTCACCACCCACAAACCAAAACCATGAATATAAACCACTTTTTATCGCTTCACCAAAATCTTTATCATCTAAAATAGACTTCTGTTTACAAAAATCATTCAAAAGATTATCCAGCTCACTTACAACATTATCATCAATCTCAATCATTCCAATTTTCAATTCTCTATACTTATTTATAAAGTTTTCATATTTTTTATAAAGTGATTTACACAAATTATAAAAATCAAATTCCACTAACTTGTAAAGCTCACCACAAATCTTACCAGAAAGCTGTTCTGTTACACATTTAGTTATAAATTCATTATCTATCAATTTTTTTTCAAAATCCTTCAAATCAATTTTATTATTTAAAATTGATTTCCAACTATCCTGTAAAAAATTATAAAGCTTTTTTAAAATCTTCAGTTTTACAATACGCCATTCTTGCAAACTAAGAAAATACCCATAATTTTTACAACTTGATGCTGCAAGTAAAACCTCTAGTTTTGAAATTGCTATTCGTTCAGATTTTACTAACAATCTTAAAATTCTTATTTTTTTACCAACGTTTTTACTTTTCTTAAGTGAATTGCTTTGTAAATCAATCAAATCATATTTACCATCAAACTCGATTCTTAATTTTAACGCTAATTCTTTGTCCTCAGATTTTAAAAAATCTTGATCTAAAACATTATCAAACAAGAATCCAAGATCATTTTCCAAAGCTTCTTTTCCCTTTTGAATGTTAATTTCTTTTCCATTAAGGGGAAAAAATCCAAAAAAAATAAACTGTAATAAAAAACATAAAGAAAAAATAAAACTTTTAAAATCCCTAAATTTCATACATTACCCCCAAATTAATATTTTTTACAATCCAAAAACTGAATTCAATATCTCATCATAAAAACCATTATCTTTCCATTCCACCTTAAGATCCTCCATCAGGCTTGTAAGATCCGGAAAAATTGATGTCAGAATATAATTCCATAACTCAAAATTCTCTTTAACATTTTGTGATTTTTTAAAAATATAAACAATTCTTTTATAAAGATTGCTTTTAACAATTTTATATTTTTCAGCACAATTAATATCTGAAAGCACCCTTTTTAACTCTGGGCTATTTACAAATGAATCTATCACCAATCCCCAAATACCATTTTTTTCCAAATGTTTAACATCATAATCACTTAAAAAATATTCTGGAGTACTTTTTAATTTATATATTTCTTTTTCTACTATTTCTAATTTATTTTTTAACTTATCTCTATTTTCTACGTCTTTTTTATATTTCTCTTTTGCTTTTTTTATTAACGCCATGCTTAATTTACTTTTATAAGATCCAGCCTTTTTCTCTTTTTCTTCCAACTCAAAAAATGTTTTCTGAGCTTTCTCGCCAGCATAATAAAAACTTATTTTTAAATCATTTTTCTTTTTTTCAAGTTGTTCTATTCTTCTTAAAATTTTTTCCATCTCTTCTGAATTTTTAAATTCATTCTCATTTTCTTGCATAAAACCATCATTTTCTTTTTTTATTTCTTTATATTCTTCAAAACCTTTGATAAGCACAGAAAACAATAGATTTATAGTCTCAAACAAAGATAATTTATCAGAAACATAAATTATCCAACTTTGCGTATCACTAACATTGATCAATTTAACTTTTGGAAAATCGATTACAGATAAAATCTCTTTTTTAATCTTTTCAGGAATAAAATCTAACTCTGTATTAGAACTAATTCTTCCAAAATCTTTAAAATTTTTATACGTGTTATAATGCCATGAAACATTTTTTTCTACTTCATCCTGAAAATCAATTTCCGTATAATTTTTTTTGTTAGAAAGTTTTTCAAAACATTCTAATGCTTCTAAAGACTCATCAAAAACAAAGCCACAAGCCATCACACCAAAACTATTTTTATCAAATTGACCATCTTTATCAAAATTATGATTATTCAATCCTTCAGTTAATCCTTTCCACATCTTATCAATAAATTCCTGCCATTCTTCTGAAATATTAATTTTTAATTTTTCTGATAAATCTTTTGGAAGATAACTGAATACAGAAGATTTTTTGTCGAGCAAATTGAAAACTTTGCTCTGACTCAATCTAAACAAAAGTCGTAAAATTTCAATTTTGCGATTAATTTCTTTATCCCCAAAATCATGAATCATTAACAATACAAGCTTTATTGCAAAAACCTCTACCGAAGACAACTCATTCTTTATAAGCCAACCCCAACTACCAAACATCTGTTTATAGTCACCATAAAAAGACTGTAATGATTTTTTTATCTTGGTTTTTATAAAGAGCTTTGCAAAATCCTCAAGTGAAAATTTATCTGGATCCTTTTTTTTAGAATCGTTTATATCTGTTTTACCATCCAAATCTTCTATTACAGCCTTTACCGATTCAAAAGGACTCAAAATATTCCCAGAACCCTTATCATGCCAACAAACTTTAAAAACTTTATTACCTGGTAAAATTATAGATAATCCTTCAGATTCGTAATAATCCAAATCTTTTAAATTTCGCAAATTTTTTTCGATTAATTTAGAAAAATCTTTAGAATCTTTTTTAGACTTTAAATCTAAAATTTTCGGATCAGTCCTACCAATCAATTTATCTGAAACAATGAAAGACGTAAAAAAAAGAAAACAAATAAAAAAAACAAATGTTAAAAAATCCCTAAATTTTCCCCACACAACAACCCCTCCAGGTTTAAAAATTGCATTAAACTTAATACTAGAGAGACATTTTATCATTGAAAAATAGAATTAGCAATCAAATTTATTTTTTAGCCTCTAACTCAAGTTCTTTTGCTAAAATTCTTCTATTAGTATTTTCTAAATCTTTTTTAGATTTATCTATTAATTTTTTAATTTCTATTTCTTTTATTTTTTTTTGTTCATTTTGAAATTTTCTTTCCCATAAGGCAACCTCTTTCTGTAAAGATTTTATATCATTTCCAAAATCCAAAAGACGAAGCTGTAATTCTAAATTATCTCTATTTTTCTTTTCTATTTTTTTTCGAAATTTATCCTGTTGATGCAATTTTATTCTTTGCTCGGCACCCTCTTTTAATCTTATCCTACTTTCTTTCATTTTTTTCTGAAGTTCATTTAAATCAAATTTTAACCTTTTTATCTCTCCTATTTTCTTTTTATAATTCTTTTCTAATTTAAAACTTTTTTCCTTTTGAATTCGCAATTCTTCTTTTTTACTATCAAGTTTTTTTTCTAAATCATCAATTTTACTTTTTTCAACTTTTTCCACATCATCAATTTCTCGCTCCTCAAACATCTTAAATGTTCTATGAACAACTTCTTTTATCTGATCATCATCAATCACAAATTTAAGTTCTTGAGCATCATTTTTTTCTATCTTATCTTGAATTAATGAATTCAGATTATACAAAATTATAAGCTTTATCTTTTGAATAGTTGCAGTCTCTATTTTTTCATCAATCTTTGCAATATGCTTTTTTAAAAATTCTTCAGCTTTTTCTTGAGCCACAACAACTTGTCTAATTGATTGTTTTTTTTGCATAATCGCATTATAGTTTGGATCAAAAAAATTTCTAGTTCCTGTTACAATCTTATCAAACCATGATTGTTGTTCTTCAAAGCAACTTAAAAAATCATAAGCCTCTTCACGATCCTCGCCCTCAAGAATTATATTTTTAATTTTTTCAACATCCTTATAAAAATCCTTTGCAACTTTATCTCTCCAGTCTCCATTCACGGATTTACCTGTAACAGGCTCTACTTTAATAATCTCTTTTTCTTTTTTTTCTTTAAAAATCTTTTTTTTATCATTATCTTTTTTTAATCTTATAACCTCCTGTTTCTTTTTTGATAGTTCTTTTATCAACTCAACTTTTCTTTCAGCCTCCTCCAACAGCTCTTTTGATTTTTTCTCAACATTCTCCATCAATCCAACTGACTGACAAAATAGAAAAGAAAACATTACAAATAAAAAGAAAAATGTTTTTATTTTTTTCATTCTGCTTCCTCCAAATTAAAATTTGATAAAATCATTTAAAAAACAACTTGGTAAAATAATATACAAAGTTAATATATTTTATAGAAAGTAAAATTAAAATTTCTTCTAAAAATCCATAAATTTATAAAAATAGAATAAAATATTTAGATTAACCAAAAAATCAATTACAATAAAATTAGTATCATATTTTCAAAAAGAATAGAACTGGAAAGAATACATTATGAAAAATTTAAATATTAAAAAATTTTGGATCTTAACAAAAAAATATAAAAAAATTATAACGCTTTCAATTCTTACCATAATCACGACAATAATATTATTAACTATAAGCTTAAAGATAAATGATATTTGGAAAAGAAAAACAGTAAAACAGATTACAAAAGAAGAATGGTTAACAATTTTTACCCATGGCTCATTCGGATCAATTTTAGGCCTATTAAATGTTTTTGATGTTTTAAAAGACAAAACATCAGGCACATCATATAAAAAAATAATCTCAAAAATGAGAAAGGATCCTCACTTTTACTGCAATCAACCAATGTTACAAAGAGGATTAATTAAAATTAAACCGTCTTTTGACCTTTCGATTACCTCAAGCAACAAATACATAGTTTATCCTCTTTCTAAAGCCTATGAAACAATACTCGAACAGGTTAATCCAGAAAAAGAAAAAAATTCATTTTATACTTTTGGATGGAGTGGGCTATTTAGCCAACAAAGAAGAAGAATAGAAGCAATAAGATTTTATAACAATATTGTAGAAGAATTAGAAAAATATGAAAAAAAAGGAATTAAGCCAAAAATAAGAATTTTAACACACAGTCACGGAGGAAACCTTGTTTTAAATTTTGCTGCAATAAAAACCGTTCTAAATTATCTTGAAAAACCTGAACAAATAGAAAACATTCCAAAAAACACTGATGAAAAAGAATCGTTATTATCAATGTTAAAAATAATTAAAAAACTCCCAACAAAAGATCAAAACAAATTACAAAAAGGACAAAAACTTTTTGATTATATCCCAGAAAAAAAAGATATAAAAATAAATGAACTTATAATGTTTGGAACCCCAATTCAACCAGAAACAGCAGGCTTTGCATTTAATGATATCTTTGAAAAAGTATATAATTTTTATTCAGATGAAGACGTAGTACAAGATTTAGATGGCATTTCAACAAAAAGATACAGCAGCAATAAAAGATTCAATTTTTCAAATAACATAAAGATAGACAAACAAGATCTACCTTCAAAAGTTATTCAAGCAAAAATAATGATCCGAAAAGGTTTTCTAAACAAACTTTTCTCAATAAAAACAGATTTTAATGAGAAAGAAAAAGACAAAAAACAAGGTTTTTGGAGCAAAATTTTATCCGGTATTTTTAGCAGTAAAAAAAACGATGACCCAACCCACAGAGAACTTTGGTTTATATTGTGGGACAAACAAAATTCTTTAAATTTTCTCCCAACGGTAGTTTTTACTCCACTTCTTACAAAGGCTATAGAAAAACTTTTAGATCAAACAAATGATATTGACTTAAATATAAAATTTACCAAAAGAAAATTACTTCTCTATGCTTTAAAACATAATGATACAAAAATAAAAAATAAAATATCTTTACCAATGAAAATTTTAGAAGATATAAAACCAAAGATTTTAAAGTGGAAACCTGAAAATTACTCTTATGATACTGAATTTAACATAATAAAAAGGTATAGTAATTTTTTAAAATAAACCTTCATTAACCAACTTCGCTAGAAATAACAATTTTTATTTGATAAAATCAAACAATATAACATGAAAAACAGATAAAAATTCATAGCTTTTTTCTGTCAAAATTGTATCCTATTCTCCTAACAGATTAAAAAAACAGATATAAACAGATATAAAAAAAGAAAATAAAATTAATATAGTTGGAGAACAAGAATGTATAAAAAAACATCGGGTAAAAATATTCTTTTGTTTATTTTATTTGCATTTATTATTGCCTTTAGCCCTCAAAATAGGATTAATGCAAATGATCAAAAGAATCATCAAACAAAAAATAATCTTATTATTAGTAAAATAATTATTAGTGGCAACAAGCATGTAAAAACAGATGTAATTTTAAACCGTCTACCATATAAGGTAGGAACAAAATTTGATAAAACAAAAAGCAAAATTGCCATAAATAACCTTTACACACTCGGTTATTTTAGACAGATCAATTTGGAAATAGAAAAAGAAAACGAAGATCTTATAATATTGTATGTTACAGTCGAAGAAAAAAAACTATTAGAAAAGTTGGAATTTAAAGGTAATAAACATATAAAAACAAAAAAAATCATAGATGATCTTCATTTAGATAAATTATCAACCGTCGATGAAGAAAATCTTAAAAGAATTTGTCAAATAATCAAAAAAATGTACTCCAAAGAAAATTTTCATAAAACAGAAATCACGACCCAAATAATCCCAAACAAACAAGTTCGTGACAAAGCTATAGTTATTTTTAACATAAAAGAAGGTCCCAAGTCTTTTTTAGCCAGAGTAAACTTTAAAGGAAATAAAAAAATCCTCGATAGAAAACTGCGAACCGTAATTTTTACTAGGGAAGATTGGCTTTTAAGCTTTCTAGACGGCGCAGGACAATATGAACAAGACGCCATAGAAATGGATAAACACCGAATTGAATATTTTTATAAAGACAACGGCTATCTAATGGCAATTGTTCCTAAAGTTAATGTTGAATTTTTAAAAAATGATAAAGAAATTTATGTCACCTTTCATATAAAAGAAGGTGATCAATTTTTTGTACAAAAAATTAATGCAGTAGGAGACGAGTTATTTAACCAAGAAAAACTATTGGAACAAATAACTGTTGAAAAAAACAAGCCTTATTCTCAATCAAAATTAATCGAATCAATAAACAATCTTAAAAATTTATATGGAGAAAAGGGATACATTTTTGCCGATGTCTATCCTCAAATAAAACCTGACGAAAAAACAAATGATGTTGATATAACATTTCATGTTGAAAAAGGAAATCTATTACATGTAAAAAGAATAACAATAACAGGAAATAAACTTACCCACGACAAAGTTATAAGAAGACAAATAGAGTTAGATGAAAATGAAAAAATAACTTCAAAAAAATTGAATAATTCTCAATCAAACATTGAATATTTGGGATTTTTTCAAAAAGGCGGAATAAACTGGAAAATTCACAGAGTTTCAGATGAACTTGCTGATCTTGAAATGAATGTAAAAGAAGCAAAAACAGGAAACTTTCAAGCAGGTATTACTTATGGAAGTGATAAGTATTCTCTTCAACCATCTTTACGTGGCAATATCACAGTAGAAAAAAAGAATCTTTTTGGAATGGGATGGGATACTGGCCTTATGCTTCAAGGAAATAGGCATCATATACAAAAATTACAAGCACACTTTTTTGAACCTCATATTTTAGATTCAGATGTTTCTGGATACGCTACTTTTTATAGAAGATGGGAAGATTATGAACAATGGAGAAATGTTGACAAAACTCCAAAAGAAACTGTAACTGGAGGCAGTTTACGTTTTGGATTTCGTTTACCACGAATAGATAGAAGATTACAACTTTTATTAGAAATTGGAATTGAAAATATCAAAAATAACAATCCACAACCAGTCAGGGGAATAGAATTTTTTGAACCAATTGTAAAAAGAAGTTTCCAATCAGGAACTCTGACATGGTTAGGTCTTGATCTTGTTAAAGATACTCGCAATCATCAAATATATCCAAATAAAGGACACAAAATTTTATTAAATACAAAAACAGCTCTTCCTGCTCTTAATGATGAATTTAGTTTTTTTAAAGCTGAACTTGATACAAGTTATTATACACCTCTTATAGGAGAAGATAATCTGGTTTTAGCACTTCATGGAAAAATCGGAACTATACACTCTATTGGTGGAGCAGACAAAGCAAATAATAGAACAAAAATAATCCCATACAAAGAATTATATCATATGGGAGGACAAGGTACTGTTAGAGGTTTTGTTTGGGGAAGCATTGGACCTGCATGGATCACAAACGATCCTTTGGGTGCAAGATATGCAGTTCAATTAAACTGTGAACTTATCTTTCCATTAATTCCAGATTATTCAATGAAAGGACACTTCTTTTATGATGCTGGTGCTGGTTGGAACACTCCAAAAGAAGGAATTACTAATCGATCAATGATTAAACGAGACAAATTCAATATGCGACACTCTGTTGGTTTTGGTCTAAATCTTTTAAAACCTGTTCCAGCAAAAATCGATTGGGGCTACAAACTAGACAGGGACAAAAAAGCAGGTGAATCTCCTCATGAATTCCATCTTAGTATGAATTATGCATGGTGAGTTTGTAATTTTTCAAACCATTGTTCTTCATCATTACCAAAATATCTATCTCCATAATCTCCCAAACCAGGAACAATGTATTTTTTGTCATTCAATTCTTCATCCAGACCTGCAGCAACAATTTTGATTTGAGGATATTCGCTTTTTAATCTCGCAACTCCTTCAGTTGCTGCAATTACACAAACAATTATTATATTTTTTTCATCTATTCCCGTTTCTTTTAAATAAGAAAGGGCCAAACTTAAACTTCCACCTGTTGCAAGCATTGTCTCTAAAATAAAAACCTGATCATCTTTTTCTATTTTAGGAAGATTTTTATAATAAATCATTGGTTCGGCCGTCTTTTCATTTCTTTTTATACCAAAAAATCCAACCGATGATCCTTTAAAATATTCTTGAAAAGTAGGAAGCAAAGATAAGCCAGCTCTCCAAATAGAAATCAATATAGGATTCTTTTTTATTTTTATTCCATCATTAAATTTTGCAACAGGAGTCTGAACTTCTTTTTTTTCCACATTCAAAAACTCTGATGATTTAAAAACTAAATAATTTGCCAATTGTTTTGTTGTTTCTTGAAATTTATCACATGTTGTTAATTTATCGCGCAAAATAGTAAGAAGTGAATTTTTTAATAAATTATCATCAATATAAACAAAATTACTTTTTTGAATATCTTTTGCTGATAAACTCAAAACCAATATTGATGAACACAATAACGACATTGAAAATTTCTTCATTAAATTCCTTTCCTTTTTCTCAATCCAACTATATTTTAACACCAGCCACTTTTTAAACAGAAAGGATATCTTCAAATCGCAACAGAGTAAATAAAATATTTACACTAATCACATATTAGTCTTCTAAGTGACAATTTGAAAAGAATGTCAAAGAAAAAAGGCCTCAAGATGTCATTTAGTAATGTTGAAAACAAGCTATAAAATTAAAAACATACAATTATCGCTATTTTTGCAAAAGATATCCTATTGACAATTAAAAGAATTACGGTTAATTTATAATTTGTAATTATGTTTTAACGCTTTAAAAGACACATGATTTAATTATAGATACAAAAAACGGAGGTTATTTAATCTGTTTTAAATCTATTTTTAATAAATACATGTTTTTTAGCTAAAAATAAACACTGATATTTAAACAAATCTTTTTTCAAACGTATTTTGTATTTTTTAAGAAAAAATTAAAAGAGGAACATTATCATGAATATAAAAAAAATAATACTTTTACCAATTTTATTTTCATTTACATTTAATTGCATCAAATCAATGCAAAATAATAATGAAACTACGTATCATCAAGATATAAAAACAATTGCAGATAATATTAACGCAATTTATGAGTTTAAAAGATATTCCATAAAACAAAAAGAATATATTGAACAATCATTAAAACAAAAATATCAAAAAATAACCCATATATTAGAAAAACAAAAAGAATATATTGAACAATCATTACTAAATCAACTATTGTCACCAATTAACAACATTAATAATTACAATGACATATGTACAAGTATAATTAATCTTCAAAAGTCTTATCAAACAAAATTAAAAAATGTCACTAGTAATTCAATTAAAAATAAACAAAATATCAAACAATATAAACAAAATTTATTTAGCATAATAAACCAAGACAATAATAAAAAACAACTGATTAAAAACATAGACAATAATAAAAATCTCTTAAACAAGATAAACGAATATCTAGATTTTTATCATTCGACAAAACAGATTCTTATTGAATTAATTAATGAAACATCCATCAATAATAAAACAATCAATAACAAAAACATAATCAATATAAACAAAACATTAATAAGACAATATTCAATAATTAAAAGTTACAAAACAATTTTAGATTTTATACTTAGACAATATAATGAATACAAATATATTGAAGATATTCATTACGGATTATTCCAAATGGACAATATTAATGATTGATTAATTAAAAAATAATCCCAATTTCTACTACTAATTTTGTAAAAAATCCGCTGTCAAATAATAAGAAATCACAGCGGATTTTTTATTTACTTCAAAAAGCCACAATATTTTTGGTAAATTTTTTTATAATTTCATAGAAAAGGATAAATCAACATCCATTTAAGGGGGGAAATTATGAAAAAAATCATCCAAATAATCATTATATCTTCTTTGCTTCCATTTTATGTTAATTCAATGTTCAATTTAAACGAAAACGACTTAGAAAAACTTACATTCGAATACAAAGAACTATTTAAAGAAGAAAGCCAACAATTAATAACAAAAAGAAATATAACTTCCCAAATATTTCTTAGACTTTTAAATGTATCTGGTAAAGATTATAGAATAATTGATTTTTATAATTATCAAACAAAATCTGTTAAAGAATTAGAAAATTTTATAAAATTTTTTGAAAAAATGTATAAAAACTTAAATCAAAATAAAAAGAAAACATTAATTGAAACAATGGATCAAAGAATACGTAGTCTAGGTAATATAAAACTCAAAACTTTAATAGAATATCTTTTAGAATTTTATGAAAAAAAAGAACAAATTTTAGAAAAGCTAATTGAAAAAATGGAAAAAACAAATAAAAAAAATATTGAAATTACTATAAACAATGAAATAGAAGTTTTTTTTCTAAAAAACTTAAAAAATCAAATCTACCGCTCTAAATACTGGCAAACTTTTTTATCATTTTTAATTTCAGTCTATAACAATTACAAAGCAAACGAAGAACAATATAAAAACAACCATTCTTTATTTTTTCAAATGGATCCATAAAAAAATTTTGTTATAAAAAATATTTATAATTTATTACTTGATTTTTAATAAAAAAATCATTAGCATTCTACTTTGTTTTCAAAAAAATAATTTAAGTATTTTTGGGGTGGGAAAAGAGAGGAATTTAAAAATGAAAAAATGTTTATTGTTTTTTTTTCTTGTTAACATCTGCAACTCAAACAGCTATTCAAAAAACTTAGTCACATCAAAATTTGTATCACAAAAAAATCTTAGTGAATTAGAAATAAAAATTGATAAAGAAATTAAAAATCTACCTCAAAAACTATTCAACATGGTTCAAAAAATAAAAGACCCTAAAGAAAAAGCCACTGTAATAAAATTATACCAAAACATTAATTCTGGAAAATTTAAAAACTCAAACAAAAAAACTGAAACTGTTTCTCTTAAAATATTAGAAGTTATAAAAAATTTAACGTCGCCAATAGCAATAGCAAGTACTGCATTGGTAACAATAATGGCATTAGTTTATAAAACAATAACATCACAAGAACTTATTAGAATATTAGAAGAAATGTCATCTCTTTATAAATGGAAATTAGTAGTAGAAATTCTATCATACGCAAAATGGATTGCAGAGGTATTTGCATATCTAAAATTCTTGAAAATTTCATACTAACCCAAACGCAAATTCAATAATTAAAAAAGACTTTATAGTAGGAACAATTACTATTTTTCCGTTCATCCTAAGTGTTTTCACGAAGTGAAAATATATCGTGGAACTTTTTATTTTATAAATGAATATATTTGAATTATCGAACTTACGTTAATCAAAAGTATTTGCTACCTATGGCTTTTTTCATTAACAAGCTATCTTATTACCCAAAATTCAATTTTTAGATAAAATAAAAAGATGAATAAACAAAAATTAATATTAATTTTAATTTTCATAACATCTTTTTATAAATGCAAAATATTTTGCAATACAGATGCTTTTTCTAAAATAGTTATCACAAGCAATAAAGCAATCTGCCAAAAAGATAAAAGTAGAGAAAATATTTTTACCTTTTCGTATCTTGAAAATGTTTTTGTAAAATTTGCAAACAAAAGTACAATACAATCAGATGAACTAGAAATTGAACTAGATACTACACAAATCAAAGAAAAACTTGCATATAAACAAACAAATATCAATCAAGCCAAGCAAGCAAAAAAAGTTATTACTCAAAAAACCACACCCAAAGATCTTTCTCAGTTTAAAAAAATAACTTTTAAAAATAATGTTGTTGCAAAGCAAAAAAACAGAATAGTACATGCAGAAAAAGCGGAACTATTTTTATCTGAAAAAATATGTAAACTTTTGGGAAATGTAAAAATAAATCAAACCAAAGAAAAGCCAAAAGATTTGCCAGTTTACACTGAATGCAATCAGGTAATACTAAATCTTGCAACTGAGCAAGTAACTTTTTTGGGAAGTTCAAAAAATCCTGTTAGCACAACAATAAAACTTGAAGGTCACCCGTCATTTACTAAAAAACCTAAAACAAGAAAAGAACGAAAAACCGAAAAAAAAGCATTGAAACGAAAAAGAAAAATGGAACGAAAAAATAGTAGAAAAAGAAAATGAATATAATAAAAATTTTACCTGAACAAGAAGCACAAAAAATTGCAGCAGGAGAAGTTGTAGAACGGCCAGCAAGCATTATAAAAGAAACAATAGAAAATTCAATTGATGCACAAGCTAACCAAATTTCACTTTATATTCAAAAGGCAGGAAAAGAATTAATTCGTGTTGTAGATAACGGTTGTGGAATGTCATCAGATGACGCAAAAATATGTTTTCAGCCACATGCAACAAGTAAAATAAAAACTATTAATGATTTACTATCAATTCAATCATTTGGTTTTAGAGGCGAAGCTCTTGCAAGTATTAGCGCTGTAAGCAAAATTACACTTATAACTAAACATAAATCATCTAAAAATGAACTTGGTATAAAATTGAAATATGAATCTGGAAATATAATATCCGAAGAAAAAGTTTCTTGTTCTATCGGCACAGATTTAAAAATACAAGACCTTTTTTATAATATTCCAGCACGAAAAAAATTTTTAAAACAAGATGAAACCGAATGGAATCAGATTTTAAATATCTTTTATGCCTTCTGTTTAAGCAACTTACAAATACATTTTAAGGCATACAGAGATGAAAAATTATTTTTAAACGCGCCATTCGTTAAAAATTTAAAAGACAGAGCATGTCAAATTTGGGGCCATAATTTTGCACAAAACTTAATCGAGCTCGAAAATTCTGAACATAAAGACATAAAAATAAATGGCATAATTTCTAACCACAATTTCTGGCGTTATGGCCGTCAGCAAATTTTCTTTTTTGTAAACAACAGAGCTGTTAAAAACATAGAATTAAGCAAAGCATTACTCAAAGGTTATTCTAATGTTTTACCACCAGCAAGATTTCCTGCTGCATTTATTTTTATAAAAATTAGTAATGAACTTGTTGATATTAACGTACATCCAAGAAAAGAAGAGGTAAAATTCTCAAAACCAGTAACAATTAAAAATCATCTTCAAAAATTAGTACATCAAACACTTGAAAATAATTTGAATAAAAAAATAGGAAATAAAAATTTTGAGGATTTTGTAGATATTGAACAAAAATCAACATTTCCAAACGCTGCAAACTTAAAAAATATAATCCCAAATTTTTCTCAAATGCCATATGAAAACAAAACTCAAAACAAATTTGAAAATTTAAATCAAAATAAAGTTAACATTGCATCACAAATTAAAGTTTGTTCAGATTTTGATGAACCTTCACTAACCAAAAAAGTAGTTTCGGCTGCGACGACTGAAAAGCTACGGTTCATAAATAATATTGATCAAGAAAACAGTCAACTTAAAATACAAAATCAAAATACACCAAAAATTATAGGACAACTATTTAAAACTTATATCCTTTTAGAAAACGATGAAGAATTAATTTTAATAGATCAACACGCTGCGCATGAAAGAATTTTGTACGAAAAGTTTTTAAAAAACTTTGAAAAAAAAGATGGAACAAGGCTTTTGTTTCCTCAAATTTTAGAACTTCAAAATGAACAAATAAAAATAATTCTTAACGAAAAAAAATTTTTCTATAGCCAAGGCATAGAGCTGGAACACTTTGGACAAAATAAAATTGCAATAAAAACATCTCCACCAAAAATCCAAAATCACGATTTAAAAGAATTAATTTTAGAAATGATCGAATTTATTCAAGAAAATGAACATCTAGAAAAAGATGTTTTTAGAAAAAAACTAAACGAGCATATGCATGCGCAAATGTCATGTAAAATGGCAATAAAAGCTGGTGATGTTTTAAATCAAATTATTATGCAAAATGTAATTGATGATCTACAAAAAACAAATAATCGTTTAACCTGCCCACATGGCAGGCCAACGACTTGGATTATTAGAAAATATGATGTTGAAAGAAATTTTAAAAGAAAGTGATTAAATTTTAATTTTTTAAGGCCTGCATTAAATAACACAGGCCTTAATTTTCTTTTTTAATTACTTATTAAACAACAGGCTCTTCTTCAACAGGTTCCCATTTAAGGTAGTCTGCAAATGGATATTCTTTAATCAAATTGATTTCTAATTCTTGATATTGAGTAAAGTATCTTATTCTTTTCTTAAAATATTTCCTTATGGGATTTATAAGATCTCTTTTAATAGCCTCTTTAATTTGACCTGGATCAATAAGTTTTGCAATAATTAATTCTTTTCCTTCTTTCTTTAATTTTTCTTTTTTATAACCTTTTGGAGCAGAAAGTTGCATTGTAACAGAAACGCTTCCTTTATATCTTCCAAATTTATCTAAAAATAAATCAAACAAATCTTTTTTTTCTCCTTTTTCTTGTCCCTTTGATAACAAAGTATAGGCATTCTGCAATGTACTCCAATTTGGATCCAAAGTCCCACTTGGCAATTTATATTTACCAAAATCTATAACTAATTGTTTTAATTTTTCCTTATCCGTGTCATCAATTTTGCCATAAGATTTTTTAAAAATATTTTGTGATAGAATATCAAGAGCTGTTTTTTTAAATTCTTCTTTTTTGTTTAATAAATTTTCAAGATTTTCTTTATTTTTCATAATCTTTTGTGCTGCTATTATAAAGGGATGTAATCCTGTCTTTTCTTCTTTAATTTCTTCTTTCTCTGGCCCTTCCGCTTCTACAACCTTTTCTTCTGTAGGCTTTTCAATAAAAGAATAAAAATTTTTCCCATATTTTCTATGCATATTAATTGCTAAACCCTCATATAACTCATTAGCTTTCGTACCGACAAGTATATCTTTGTCAAGTATCTCATCCAATCTCTTCTCAAGATCAACAATTCCCATGCCTGTAATTTTAGTTTGTAATTTATTATTTTTATCAAGAATCAATTTAATCTTAGCTTTCTCCATATTTTTCCATAAAACATTTTTTATAAGTGTTCCAAAATTTTTACACGCCTGATTCCTCTGAGTAGTTAAATTCCAATTTGTAGTTTTTTCAAACATTCCTTTTATAGAAGTAACTCCTCTCTTTAATGAAATAATATCTGAAAAAGCATCAATCAAATCACGCTTTATAACAACAGCAAAAACATTCAATAGTGTTTCATAATATCTTTCTACAAAATATTGACTAATGCTTTGTTTATCATAATTTTTCAAAAATTCATTTTCTTCATCTTTTGGTTTTACAGTATTTAAAATGTATAAAAAATTATTATATGATAATTCACTAATATTTCGTTTTTTAGCAACTTTAACTTTACCAAAAACTAGAGGTGGTGGCGGCGGTGCCCCTATTTCTTCTCCAATAGGAGGAGCTGCTGGAATTTTTTCACCTCCCATAGGAGGTGGTGGTGGAATCTCTCCCTCTTTAAGTTCAAATTCAGGCTCAACTTTCTCTTTCAAGAAGACAGGTTTTTTAGGCTTTACAATTGTTTCTTCTTTTCCTTCAATGTTTATAGTCTTTTCTCGAATCCATTTTCTTTTCTGATTATCATCCAAAACATAATTGTAAACAAATTGCGCATTTGAAAAACAAAATAAACGATGTAAAGCTTCAATCAACAAACCAGAATAATGATCATCAAAAAATTCATCCAAATCTCTTGCTAAAAAATCCTTACTCCATGAGGTATCATAAAAATTACGCTTATAAAACTCATAATTTTTATTTTCATATTTTCCTATAAACTCAAAATCTTTATAAAGTCTACTATCTTTATCTTTACTAGTTAATTTAACATGTTCATCAAAAATGGATTTAATTTTCCGTCCTACATCAGGAATAATCGACTTAATATTTTTTAACTTATGTTCTTTTAAATAATCTGTTGATTCTTTTACCCAAAAATCTAAATAGGTTAACATCACAAAATAAGGATTAAAATAAGTAAGAATTGTAAAAAAATATTTTAATTCATCTTCAAATATTTTCTCATATGGAGACAATTTTAAGTTTTTATAAAAATCTATAATATTAAATTTACTCTTATAAAAAAGTTCAGGAAATCTAAAAAATTGCCTTATTTTTAGTAATTGATCTCTTTTACTAAAATCATCAAATTCAAATAAAATGTCTTGCAACATAACATTAAATTTTCCTTCTTTATATTTTAATTCTTTATATTTTAATTCTTTCAAAGTTTTTGAACGAATACTTTCATAGTTATCTCTAATACTTTTTTTCTTTTTTTCCTTTTCTTCATCACTAATCTTCTCATTACTTTTCAATTTTTTTAATTTGTAATTATAGTCTTTTAATAATTTTCTTATCTTTGCTCTGATGCTTCTTCTCCAATTATCTGCTTTTTTAAGTTTTTTATCAGAAAACAGATTTTTAAAATTTTCAATAAATAAATTTAATCTATTCTTAAAACTTTCCTGTTTTTCAGATAATAATCCATAAATGCTTCTTATCTTTTTTTCTAAAGGTTTTTTAATTTTATCTACAAAAATTTTCCAGTTCTTATCGGATATTGCTAAAAGTTTCTCTAAATACCCCCTAATTTCAAACTCTTTACTGCTAATATTAGACATTTGTTCTTTTACAAAATCATCTATCTCTGTTTTCTCCATCTTCTTCTTTAATTCTTTTGACTCTTTTTCCATTTGTGTAAATAAATCACCTATGAATTCAATAACTTTGTTAACATTCTCAAATTTAATATCAAATTCTTTAACATCTTTTTTAAATCCATGTTTTTTAATCTTTAAAAGTTTCTTTTTTAATTTTTCACATTTTTCTTTTAATCCATCCAAACTTAAGATTTTAGTAATATCTAAAAACTTAGAAATATCTAATTTTTTAACACTTTCTTCTGCTTTTTGCTTTTCAATTTGTTCTGCAAATTTTTCACTTTCACTAACAAATTTTTTATTAATAAAATCAAAAATCTTTTTCAAAACTTCTTTAACAGTAGCAAAATGAAGATTTCTAAGATACTCATCAGGAATAAGCTTTTCTGTTATATCTTTAATTACAATATTAATATCAGTTTTTTTATCAATACTTGAATATCCTTGCAAATACCACATTATGGAATTTTTTAATATAGCAAGATGTTTTAAAGGCCCCATTCCAACCATACAAGAATTATCAAAATATTCCGCTTTTCCCTTAGAAAGTCCAAAAAGTTTATCATCTTTTAAATAAATTCCATGTTCAATCCTCAATTTATTTAAGGAATAAATTAAATTATCTATATCTTCTTGAGTTATTTTCTTAGATTCTAATTTTTTAAAAATGTTTAATACAGCAAATGAAGAAGTTTTTTCATCACCTTCCTTTGCTATATATTTTGCTTTTGCGATAATATCAGCAAAAATCAAACCTAATGAATAATCATTATCTTTTTTAAATTTTTTAAAATCAGAAACATAATCTTTGAAAAGATCCATAATTTTATTTACAGTACTTTCTAAGTCTTCTTTAGGTTTAGGTTTTCCTCCAATCTCTTTTATTAAATTATCCAGGCTACCTGATAATAACAATATGTTTGCTTGTTTCTTTTCATCATCCCCTTTAAGTTTCTCTGCATATACTTTAATCTTTTTTTTCTTAACTTTCCCTAAATTAATTTTTCTTATCTCATCTGCAATATTAATTCTTAAAGGCTTATATTCAACCAATATTTCTTTCTTAGGCTTCCCAAATTCTAGCCATTTGTTAGGAATCTTACTTATGGAAATCTCTTTACCTAAAGAAAACTCATATGGAGCTACAACCCATAAACCAAGTTTTTTTATAATTTGAGAAAAAACATTTTGTAAAATTTTCTTATCTTCTTTTTCTAATTCTTTAATTGAACTTGCAGCTAATGCTGCATCACTTGCAAGCTCAAGATTTTTAATTCCTTGTTGAATTTTTTTAAAATTCTCACTAAATTTTTTATAAAATTCATCATATTTTACATCTAAATTTTTTAATTCTTTTAAAGTCTCTTCTGCTACTTCATTTTTAGCTTCTATGTCTTGTAAAAAAAGTTTATCTGGATTTATTTGTTCAAGACTTTCTATCTTTGATATAGTATTTTGTATTTTCTTAATTTCTTTTAATTCAGAAAATACTTTCACTATAAAAATATTCTTCAAAAATTCAACCACAATCTTTTTCTCAGCTTCTTCAATACTTTTTTCTACAGCTTTTCCAAACTGTGGCATCGCTTCTAATAAAATAACTTTTTGTTTTTTTGCTGTTTTTATCTTTATTTTAAATTCTTCAATTATCTTTTTAATTCCATTTAAAAAATTTTCATTTTCCTCTAAAATACTTTTTCTCTGTTTATTTTTTATTAATAATTTATTTACTTTTTCCTTTTTCTCTTCATACTTTGAGACTTCTTCTACTTTTAGAGAACCACCCGCTCGTTCTGCCAAATCTTTCGCTTCTTTTAATATGTCCCTCTCTCTCTTACTTACACCACCTTCCTTAACAATTTTTTCCAAAGCAGCTACTAATTTTTCAATCTTAGATTCAACAACAGAAACATCTCCTGGTTTAAAATACTCACCCACTTTAACTTTTTTCAGCTCTCCTTCAACATCTGCTTTTAAATTTTCAGCACCTGGAACACCCTCCTGTGCAAGTAATGCTTTAAAAATTCCTTCAAGTTGTTTTTCTACTTTTGCAAGAGAAGCCACTTGCGGCCGCGCATATTCAATAAATGCCTTAGCATTTTTAATAGGAAATAAAGGAGATTTTCTAAAATTAGGAATTTTAGATAATTCTGCTCTCAGCTTCTTAAATGTTATCTTCCCATTTTTATTAACAATTCCCATAGCAGCTTTATAAATATTCTTTTCTATAGAAACTGTTCTAGTTCCCAACGTAATTTCAACACTATCAGATCTCAAATTAAAAAAATTAATATTTAGAAAAACAAATAAAAATAATATTACAAATTTCTTCATATTCATTTAAATCTCCTTTTTTAAATTGAAATATTCAGCTTGGTCCAAATATTCCAATAATCTAAAATCTTATTATCACTTCCAATTCCATAAGTTCCACCAATATCTAATAAAAATGGCTTATTATTTATTGTTCCATCAAATCCTGTTGATAAATAAAATTTGAAAGATAAAATATTAGAATGTTTTGCCGAACTTAAATCTAATTGATCAGCATTAATAATATTTATTCCAGCATCAGCAATATTAGGATTAATAATCATAGGTAAATCAATTTTAGCAGCAGAATATGAACGATTATATGTTTCTGCACCACCTTCAATCAATGTATCTGGTGAACCTTCATTATAAAAAGCTATTCCAATATTTTCCGAAAAACCATTTTTTAATCTAACTTTTTCTGTAGATCTACATTCAATATCAGAACCAATTTCTAAATTAAATTTATTATGCTTAAAATGTAACGCTAAAAGAAAATTAACCAAAGATCTTGGAGTTACATTTAAATCTTGTGTAAGAAAATTTATCAATCTTTCTGGACGCGTGCGAGGTAGACCAACAGTTGCAGCCATATACCTACTCCAAGGACCGTTTTGTTTAAGATCGAACGAACGCTTCTCGCTGCTTTCAAAAAGATATTGATAATCAAAACTACTTATAAAATAAGAGTCTCTCGCAAAATGACTAACTAGATTAAATCCAAAATTAACACCAAAGTGTTGGCAATTTCCAACAATTGGCTCAAAAAGATATTCTGCCGTAGGTTTATAACCTGTAGGAATTACAAAACCAGAATAAATATCCCACGTTGTAACATCTCTAAATTTTTTTGTATAACCAAGTCGCAAATTGATATCTGCAAGTCCAGATAATCTGTGTACTTTATTATCAATACGTCCATATTTCATCAATGGATGAACAAAAGCTTGTGTTGCATTTAATGGTTCTTCAAAATACAAATTCCTTGGATCTGGCATTAAACCTTCTGGTCTTTGACCCCCAATATCAAACTCTTTAAAATGTATATTCGTACTAACTTCTACAAAAGGAGCAAAAACAGAAGTCCAAAAATTTTTATGTAGAACTTTATGAATATAAAGTGTTGTACCAACTCTTTTAAGATATGGTGAAATTTTTATTTTAGAAGTAAAATTATGATCTCCAGGCACATTTAAATCTCCAGACGACGGAATACCCAGCCACTCTGCAAAGATATCTGGTGCACCCGTATCGTCGGCAGCTTGATATCCTTTTACCGTAAGTTCAGTTTTTCCATTAGGAAAAAAGTATTTTGCAAGATCAGATGATGAACTCGATTCCTCGTAAAAAACGGAACTACTTATAAAAAAATTATCATATTTATTAGCAAACTCTTCTTTAAAATCTACACTCTTTTTGAGCGATTTAGGAGAAAACAATCTTGAAAGAATTCCGCTTTTTACAACTTTATCTTTGTCTTTGATTTTATATGAAAATTTTTTCAACTTCATATCATGTATAAAATAAGATGACATTGCATTCTGCATTATCAAATCTTGACCAACATAACTATGTTTAAAAAATGTTTTATTTGTAGTAACACGAGATAAAAGAACTTGTGAAAAAAATAAGAAAATTAAAAATATATTTTTTTTTGAACCTATTTTCATTACGCTTCTCCTTTAAAATTTTTTTACACTAAATTTCATAGATAAAGTTAACTTAAAATTTTTTTATTCACAAAATCAACAAAAATATAATACAAAAAAATCAAACTTATTCCACTTAGCATTTTACAAATATTATTTAAAATGCAATACTAAATAACGAATAATTACAATTTTGAAATATTGTAATTTTGTGCTAAAAATAGCCTTCTATATGGCTAAAAATACAAATGGAAAGATTTAAGGAGATTTAATAACATAAGTTTGGCTTCACTGTAATTTTTTTAATTTTTTAAAGAGAGGTTATCGATATGAAATTTTTAAATAAAACAATGTTATTAGCAATTACTACAACACTTGTTTTTGCTTCTAGCATGTATCCAATGAAAAACAATCAAAACAATCAAGGTTTTTTTAGTAAATTAAATCCATTCAGCTGGTTTTCTTCAAAAACAAATGAAACAGATGCTATCAAAAAAGAAAATTTAAATAACACTGGAATAGGAACAATAGAAGATCCAATCATAATTTCAGATGACGAATCAGAAGAAATAACAAGCTCAATTCTTGGAAAAAGAAAAAGAAATGAAAGTGATAATGAACAAAACCAAGCAAATCCTTCAAAAAGAATCAAATTAGAAAAACAAAATCAAGTAAAAATTTTACAAGAAAAAACAAACGAAGCACTTAAAAAGTTAACAGAAATACAACAAAATATTAGTTTTATTCAAAATGATACAAATCCAAATATAGAACAAGAAATAACACAAATCACTCTTAATTCTTTACAAATGATTCTTGAAAATATGACAACATTACAACAAAACTTAAGTAATAGTAAAGAGGAATTATTCAAAAAAATATCAACGTTTGAAAAAAACACCAATGATAACTTTTCTGAAACTGAAAAACATTTAACAAATCAAGATAAACAATTGAATGATCAAATAGAAAAAATAAGTAAACTACAATTAGAACTTAATAAAGCACTGCATGAAATAAATATAATTAAAAATCACATTACAAAAAATAAAAACTTTATTGCAAGTGCAATCAAAATAGGAACCATTACAACGGTTATTGCATGGATAATAAAAATCATAAATAGATGCTCAACCTTAACATGCATATCTAATCCAATACTATTAATTTCTTCCCTAAAATGGGGTTTTGCAATAGGTTTAATTACAGCAATTTACACATTAAAAAAAGAATTTTTAGAACTGATTAAAACATATGAAAATCCTTCATCTTATATCCCATTCTACAAAAATTAAAAATTAATAAATAAGTCCCTCTTTTTACAAAAAAGAGGGACTTATTTATTATAAAATCTTTTTTTGTTCCCATTCCCAAGCAGTTTGTAAAATAAAATCAAGATCAGAATATTTAGGTATCCATCCTAAAACTTTTTTTATTTTACTCGAATCCGCAATCAAAATATCAACATCACCAGGCCTTCGATCACAAATTTCAATTTTCATTTCTTTGTTACAAATTTTTTGAGCAGCTTGAATCATCTGTTTTACAGAATATCCGGCTTCACTACCCAAATTAAAAAAATTCGATTTTCCACCATTATCTAAATATTTAAGAGCTAAAACATGAGCTTGAGCTAAATCTTTTACATGAATATAATCACGAACACAAGTTCCATCCTCAGTTTTATAATTTGTTCCAAAAATTTTAAAAATTTTATTATTTTTTATTGCTCTCAACATTAACGGAATTATATGTGTTTCAGGATTGTGCTGCTCTCCAAGTCTTTCTTTTATATTTGCTCCAGCAGCATTAAAATATCTTAATGAAACATATTGCAAATCATAAGCATCAGCATAATCCTTTAAAGCAAACTCTATGCAAAGTTTATTTTTCCCATAGGGGCTAATAGGATTATATGGATTATCTTCATCTAAAGGAATTTTTACAGGATTTCCATAAACTGCACAACTTGAAGAAAAAACTATTTTTTTTACTCCATGGTCAACCATACAATTTAATAATTTTATTGTTTTTATCACATTGTTATTATAAAAATCCCGTGGCCTTTTTACAGATTCCCCAACTTCAATCAATGCAGCAAAATGCATAACCGCATCAATCTTATTTTTTGAAAAAATATTTTTTAAAACTTCATTATCTGTAAAATCTGCTTTTATAAATTCCGCCCAAGAATGATTAAAAGATTGGCCATGAAAAAGATTATCAACAATTATAACTTTATATCCTAATTTATACATTAAATAAGCAGTATTCGAACCTATGTATCCAGCACCACCAGGAATTAAAATCGTCTTTTTCATAATCTTTCCCCGAAAAATTGAAAATAATGACATACAAAATTGGCTATAGTATTATAAAAATTAAATTAAAGAAAAACATCAATAATTATTTCAAGGATAATGATATGATAAAAAAGGTCAGGGGAACTCAAGATAAACTTGATCTAAAATTGCAAAATTTTATATTAAATCAAATAAAAAAACATCTCGAATGTTATAACTTTTCACAAATTGAAACACCAATTTTAGAGCAAACGAAACTTTTTGTACATACTCTTGGCGAACAAACAGATGTTGTATGTAAAGAAATGTATACCTTTGATTCATCACCACAAAAAGAAAACAGTATTTGCCTCCGTCCTGAGGCAACTGCATCAACAATACGCGCATACATCGAAAACAAAATCGAAGAAAAACCATGGAAAGTTTTTAGTTACGGTCCAATGTTCAGAAGAGAACGTCCACAAAAAGGACGTTGGAGAGAATTTTGGCAAATAAACATTGAGGTAATAAATTCTGATTCAATAGCACAAGATGCAAATTTTATAAAAATGTTAGATCGTTTTTTTAGCGAATACTTAAAACTCGAAGACTATGTTATAAAATTAAATTTTTTAGGATGTCTAAAAGACAGAAATGAACACAGAGAAAAATTGTACGAATTTTTAGAAAAAAGTAAATCTACAATATGTTCAACTTGTACACAACGCAAAGAAAAAAATATTTTAAGAATCTTTGATTGTAAAGAAGAAAGTTGCAAAAAAATTTATCTAAATGCCCCAAAATTAATAGATTTTTTATGTAAAGATTGTAAAAACGAGTGGGATCAACTTCAAGAAACATTGCAAATACTTTCTGTAAGCCACATTCATGACCCATTTCTTGTTCGAGGACTCGATTATTACAATAAAACAGTTTTTGAATTTTGTTCAAAAGAACTTGGAGCACAAGATGCATTTTGCGGTGGAGGTAGATACATTCTTGGAAAAACAATAGGATCAAAAGAAAATTATCCTTCAGTTGGAACAGGAATTGGCCTTGGAAGGCTTTTACTTTTAGTCCAAAAGATTGAAAAACAACTTACAATTCCTCAACCCAAAACTTTACACTTAATTCTTCCTATGTCACAAGATCAACAAAGTTTAGCTTTACTTTTATCAGACGAACTTCAATCAAATGATTTATGTACAGATGTTCTATTAGAAGGAGCCTCTCTTAAAAATATGATGCGAAAAGCAAATAAAATGGGAACAAAATATGTTTTAATTTTAGGCGAAGATGAACAAAAAAATAACACTGTTTCTATAAAAAATATGCAAACTGGCAAAAGTACAATTATAAAACAAAATCAAGTAATAAATTATTTACATAATAAAAAAATTTAAGCCTTTTTGTATAACAAAACTCCTTTTTTAAGAATATTTTCTTTCATTTGCTCAGAAGCCGTATTAAAATCAACTATGTCAACATCAAGATTATACAATTCTTCTTTAATATCTGCGTAAATATTACCAATAATTCCAACATCACTAATCTTTCCTGCATCTATTGCAATCTCTATTTCATTTTCTTCCCCCTTTTCCCCCTTATACCTAATTCCAAATAAATAAATTTTACAACCTGGTAAATGATTATGAATTATTGAAACCAATTTATCATTATATTTATCTATCATCCTTAGCTCCCTTTTTTATCAAAAATAGTTTTCTTCAATTTTTTACTTTACAAAAATAATCTCCATTTTAAACTTTTTATTTAGTAAACTAAGTTATTATTTTAGAGTTTCTTTTAGAAAAAGAAAACTAAATTTCCACCATCTGAATAAAAGTTTTTAAAAAATTGAGTAATTATTTACTGTTTTCTTATGTTAAGGAGTACGTATGGAATTAATTCAATATTTTACAATGTTTAGTAGTGTTGCCCTTGCCGGCATAATTCTTGTATTATTTCTTTTCAAAAAAATAACAAAAATCAAAGAAAGAAATCGCAAAGCAGAACATATTGCTCAATTAATACGCAAAGGTGCAATGACTTTTTTGAAAAAAGAATATTCCATTCTTTCAATCGTTATAGCCTGCGTTTTTATAACACTTTTCATCATTACAAATATCATAACAGCTTTTGCTTATCTTTGTGGCACTCTATTTTCAATGTTAGCTGGCTACATTGGGATGAGGGCTGCAACAAAAGCCAATGTAGCAACAACTATGGCAGCTAAAACAGAAGGTGAAAGATCGGCATTTTTAACCGCACTTTTGGGCGGTTCTGTTATGGGTTTTGTTGTTGCAAGCCTAGGACTTATTGGTCTTGGAACATTGTTTTATTTGTTTGTAGAAAGTAAAACATTAAATTTCATACAAATTCTCGCTTGTTTTGGTCTTGGTGCAAGCTCAATTGCATTTTTTGCTCGTGTAGGTGGAGGAATTTATACAAAAGCTGCAGATGTTGGAGCAGATCTTGTTGGAAAAATTGAAATGAATATTCCTGAAGATGATCCAAGAAATCCTGCTGTAATTGCAGATAATGTTGGGGACTGTGTAGGTGATACAGCAGGAATGGGAGCTGATATTTTTGAATCTTACGTTGGTGCAACAATTGCAACCATAGCTCTAGGGTTTGAACGTTTTTCAGGAAAAATAAATTATATTTCATTACCTCTAATGCTAATCACAATTGGTCTTGTCTCTTCTATGATAGGTCTAGGATCAATTTATCTTTTCAAAGGTAAGTTGAGTAAAATGCTTCATAACTCAACATATGTTGCAATTATATTTTTTTTAACTGGTAGTTATTTCTACATGAAATATTCTAATATAGAATTACGTTTTTTCGGATCAATAGTCTTAGGAGCACTTACTGGTGTTATTATCGGTCTTATTACAGATTATTATACAAATGGTAATCCAATTAAAAAACTAGCAAAAACTTCACTCTCAGGTGCTGCAACAAATTTAATTTATGGACTTTCAATTGGATTCGAATCAATTGTTATGCCAGTCTGTTCTATTGCACTTGTAATTTTTACATCTTATAAATTTTTTGGTGGATTATATGGAGTCTCTCTTGCAGCTGTCTCAATGTTGGCTACAGTAGGAATTACGATGTCCGTTGACGCTTATGGCCCAATAGCAGATAACGCAGGAGGAATTTCTGAAATGGCTGGATTTGGACCAAAAGTTAGAAAGATTACAGATAAATTAGATTCATTAGGAAACATGACTGCTGCTCTTGGAAAAGGTTTTGCTATTGGATCTGCAGCTTTAACAGCTCTTGCCATGTTTGCAGCATTTTCTGAAAAAGCTAATCTCGAAGTCATTAATCTTTTAAATCCATCAGTAATCGCTGGACTTTTTATTGGTGGCACAATGCCATTTTTAATTTCCGCTCTTACAATGCGTTCTGTTGGTAAAGCTGCATGGCAAATGGTTATAGAAGTTAGAAGACAATTTAAAGAAATTAAAGGACTAATACAAGGTAAAGCAGAACCTGATTATGAGCGATGTATCAACATCAGCACAAATTCTGCATTAAAAGAAATGTTATTACCTGGAATTTTAACTGTTAGTGCACCAATCATTATCAAATTTGCTTTTGGAAGTAACGGAAATCTAGCCCTTGGAGGATTTTTAGCAGGAGCAACATTAACAGGTGTTGTAATGGCTCTTACTATGGCAAATGCAGGTGGGGCATGGGACAATGCTAAAAAATTTATAGAAGCAGGAAATTTTGGAGGTAAAGGTTCTGATGCTCATAAAGCCGCAGTTGTTGGAGATACAGTTGGAGATCCATTTAAAGATACTTCAGGACCATCACTCAATATTTTGATTAAGTTAATGGCTGTAATTTCTCTATTACTTGCAACGTTATAGCCTACTTTATTTTTTAACTAAAATATAAGCTTCAGAAGTATTTGGTAGTTGACTGAGCCATAGTTTAAAACGCCACTTACTTTTAAAAACACCAGCAAAAAGATCTAGCTGATAAAGATTATTTGTAAACGCTCCACCACAATCCGCAAGAACACCAAGACGAATTTCTTTTCTTCTGGTTATTGGATTCTTATACCTTATCAAAATAATTTTTCCTAGGCCGATATTGTACAAATCTCCTGCAAAAATAACACCTGACCTTCCTTTTTTAAAATTACTATATTTAAGCCTACGAAAATACCAATATCTTTTCTGTTCTTTCTTATCTTTTATTTTTTTGTCATAAACAAAACCATTGTTCTTATCAACATTAAAAACTAGCTCTCGCTTATCAGGCATTCTTACCACAGCCGTCCCTTGCATTAGAGCCTCTTCAAGTCCATCTCTTGTAAGCCACACCAATGGTTTTACTTTGTGTTTAAATCCTTTTCTATTCAAAATTCCGGATAAAACATTCTGCTTTGTATATTTAAACCTGTCTTTTTTAGTAAATTTTTTATTTATTATTTTATAAAGTGCGTAACAAAACTTTTTGGTTCTGTTATAACTTCCATCAATTTTAAATACAGCATAACTAGTCAACCGAATTTTTCCTGGTGGAATCTTTCCTTTATATTTACCATCAGAAATGACAACATTATTTTCATAGGCAGATTTAGCATCACCGGACCATTTAATAAAATTAAAATTTTTATTTAAAAATTCTGGATCAAGAATTCTAAATTTCCTTTTATTTTTTTTATCTTTATCTATAACAGATATAATAAATTTCAATGTCTCTTTTACTTTTTTTGATCTGACAATTTTCTTATCAAAAATTAAAGGTTTTGTTACTTTTTTATTTTTTAATGTCTGTTCGTTAAAAGCCTTCAATGCGTCTTTTGCAGCCTCCTGCAAGGCAAAAACATTAGTAATAATCATTTCTTTATCAAATGAAATATTTATCTTATGAAAAAAATCTGTAATATCCAATCGCTTAACACTTCCTACACCTCCATTAAAAGACTCAATCTCTACTTTCTCTAAATAAAAAGCAAAAAGCGAAAAATGAAAAAATAAAAAAATAAAAAATAGATTTTTAAGAATTTTTTTCATCCTTACCCCCTCAAAATAAGAAAATGTACCTTATTAACCTCTTTTTTATATTAAAACATACGATGCTAAGAAAAATCAAGCATTCAAACTTTACAAAAAATTCTTGAAAATGAACCTTATGCTTATGTATCATTTAAATAAGTAGAACCAAATAAAATAAAAATACTGGAAAAAAATAAATCTTATTTAAAAAGATGAGGAAACTGGGGGGCAAAAATGAAAAAACAATTGATAGTATTCATAAAACTGATTTGTACTATATATCTTATAACAATACTTCCTCAAATAATATCACAAAGAAACAAGAATCATAATTTAATAAACCTTCGCCAACCTGTCCATCAAAGCTTTGACATAGGTGGAAGTTGCTATTTACAAGTAATAAATAAAAACACAAAAACCCTTTTGGGAATTGAAAATCTTGCAAACCATAACAAGAAATTTTCCCAAATAAAAAAGCTCAGACTAGGAATCATAAGTAATGATCCATCTAAAAAAAACATAGATCTTTTACTAGAAAAAGGATTTAAAATAAAAAAAATCTTTCTTATAAAAACATCATCACTTTTAAAATACAAAAAAATTGAGATTTTTAACTGGGAAGTTCAAAAAACTTGCCTTCCTATAAAACATATTGAAAATTTAGACGCCATCATTTTTGACATACAAGACTCTGGGCTACGTCATGATGTCACCTTTGCTGCACTGTTAAAAACAATGAATTCTGCAATAAGAAATAATAAACAATTAATAATTACAGACCGACCAAATCCATTAGGTAAATGTATGGAAGGGCCTGGAGATATTCCTTTACGACATGCAATGACTATAGGAGAAATAGCTATCTATCTAAATAAACACAACTTTGAAAAATCTTTAAATCTTACTGTCGTTCCTCTAGTAAACTGGAAAAGAGACAACCCATTGTATAATATAAAAAACAATGGCCTATTTAAAAATATAAATTCACTAAATCTTATTTATTCTTCTAGCTTTCTAAGCATATTAAAAGAAATAGAACCTATAAAAATACATATAAACGGAAAAAAGACATTTCAAGTGATTTTACTACCAAATAACAACAATCTTTCAGAATGGGAAATTAAATATTTTAAAAATTTATGTTCAAAGCTTGGAATTTTTTGCAAAGCTTATTCTTATTGGAATAAAAATAAAAATATTAATGGTTTAAAAATTGGAGTAAAAAAGAATATTAACAAATTCTCGGCATTCAATTCTTTGCTAACAATAATCAGATTTTTAAAAAACAGAAAAAATATAAAAATTTCTTTTTCCCAAATGTTTGATAAAAAATTGGGAGATAACCAAACAAGATATTTCTTGCAAAATCGTCTAAGTTTTGGTGAGCTAAAAGATAGGATAGAAAACAACCTGAAAAATTTTTATTCCAAAACAAAAGATTGTTTTTTATATAAACCATTTCCTCAAATCAAAAAGGTTAAAATTTTGAGAGGATAGTGCAAAATAAAGAAATAGGTTTCGTTTTAAAAAGATTTTTTCCACAGAAACAAAAACTTTCCATTCTTTGTCAATACAAAGGCAAAATATCTATTACCACTAATCCTGAACAAAGATTTGATCAATTGCGACCAGGTATGCTAATTTCATTTAATTATTCAGGAAACACAAGTAGCATATATTTTGCCAATAATATAGAAATTCTTATGACACCTCAAGATATAAAATATGATTGTTTTACCTGGCTTCATCGTTTTCTAGAAATATGTTATTATTTTGTTCCTATTGAAAAACCATGCCACGAAATTTTTTTTCATCTATACAACTACTTCTTGATTTATAAATTAGAATATCAATTTTTAACCCAAATAGAAATTATTAAAAAAATATATTTATTAAAACTATTAGCATTACTTGGTTTTTATCCAAATAAAGAACTTTTGGCATTTTTAAATATTTATGATCAACTATCATCTTTATATGTTGACTTTAAAGATCAACAAAAAGTAGAATTTTTAAAATGGAACTTACAAAAAATTAAAAAAGTGCACAATAAAAAGATAGATGATTGGATTTTAAATTGTATAAATAGCCATCCAAGCTTCAAAAAATTTAAAATGTTAAAAGAAATACAAAAAAAATAGGAATAAAAATGCAAATCAAAAAATTATATATCTCAATTTTTTCTATAACGTTCTTTTCAATATGTTTTAATACAACCTCAAAAGCAATTTTTGATTTATCAAAGTTTATTGGTAAAGAAAAAGAAGTAGAATTTGTTTTTCTAACAAATATTGAAGCTAAAAAAAATCAGTTAGAAAAATTAGAAAAAGATCTGAGCTCATTTTCAAAAAGACATCAGGAAGCCAACAAAGAAATAATTCGTAAATTAAATATTATTCAAACAGAATTAGAACAAGTGCAAGAAAAAATTAAAACTACAAATGAAAAGGAACAAGAATATTTAAACAAAAAAATAAAAATTTTAAATGATAGAAAACAAAATCTTACACAAATAAAAGAACTATGGAACGAAAATAAGGGAATTTTAGAAAAAAATATAAAAATTATAAACGATATTATAGAAACACTAGCAATAAAAAAAATAGTTCCTGAATTAAAACTTGTATACTCCTGGAAAGAATTTAAAGATGCGCAAAATAAATTTGCTGAACAAATAGCAAAAATAGAAACAGAAAAATCAATAAAAGATAACTTATTCAAACAAAAAATCGCAGAAAAGGAAAATATCTTTTACCAACAAAAACAAAAAACAGAAAAAAACAAAGAAAAAGAAACCCTTTACAAACCAATTAAGGAAGAAACAGAAAAAGAAGAAATATCAGAAGAAAAAGTTGATATAGAAATATTAGCAAACATTTTGAAAAACGAATTAAATTTAATTGATGAAAAAATAGAATATTCAAACCTAAAACAAGAAAGCTTAAATCACCAAATAAGACTTAAAGAAAATGAAATAGAACTTTTAGAAAATCTTGCTAAAAATACAAAAAAACTTCTATCAATAATAGAAAAACGACTTATTCTGGATAAATCAGACGTTGAACTTGCAAAAACAGAATTGGATAATGAAACACAAAAATCTCTAAAAATAAAATCTAATCTAAATAAACAAAAAAAAATAAAAATAGATGAAAAGGAAAAACTTCTCATTCAAATTGAAAAATTAAAAAGTGAAGAAAAACAAGTAAAAGATGAAGGAGATGAATCTGAAATCTATTATACACAATCCAAACTATCTGAAATAGAAAACAAAATAGATGAAGTTGATTGTAAACTAAAATGGATAAATTCAAAAAAAGAACTGGCTGATATTAACGTCTCAACTGCAAATCTACAATATCAAATCATTGATATCTACCATAAAGTAAACATAGAAAAAGTAGATGCCTCTATAATTGAAACACTAAAAAATCAAAAAGATATTGTTTTAAACCTTATAAAACAATTAAATGATAAACGAGATACTGGCGCAAACTCCTTTTTAGAAGCAACTCGCAACATTAACAATTTAAATGTAAAAAAAGAAGAAATCAAAAACAAAAGAGATACTACTTTTAAAGACAAAAAACAAACTTTTAACAAAATTTTAAATAATATCTCTCAAGCTCAATATCACAAACAAAATCAATTAAAAATTACTCAAGAATATCTAACAGTAATTGCAGATTCAATTATCAGGCAACAAAAAATTATAAATCAGTATGATTTTATAATAAATGATCTTGAAACTAGACTAATTTCAGTAAATATTTGGAAAAGATCTCATAGAGCAATATCTTTTGTAGAACTTTCCAAGTCTTTTTCTGATTCAGAAAACTTTTTTAATAAACTTTTTTGGGAAACTCCTTCATATCTAAACCCAATAAGTCTTTTAAATGCCATAAAACAATTTGGATGGAAAAATTATCTCGGTTTTTTTATTTTCATACTATTCTTTTTGGTCACATTTCTCGGAATTAAAAAACTTTTGTTATTTTTACAAAAAAATATACACAAAAATAAATTTCTCCAACAAAAAAAATATTTATCTCTTATTTTAGAATCTTTAATAGAATTTTCTTTAAAAAATTTTAAACTTCTATTCAGTTGGTTTTTTATCTTTTTGCATATAATCTTCAACTTCAAATATCTTTTCGCATTTTTAGCTGTTCTCGCAAATCCATATTCTTTATCTATTTTTTATCTAATATCAATTCCAATATTGATATATTTATCCTCTCAATTAATATCAAATGCAAAAGATTTAAACAAAAAATTAAGTTACTTATTTTTTACGGAAAAAACACAAAGTAAATTCTTATTTTTAATAACTACTATTCTTTACTCCACATCAATTTTGATACCACTCAGACAAGCATTTTTATATTTTGGCGACATAGAATCAGAATTTCCAAACGTCATTCTTGCAGCTTATTCTCTCATTTTAGTGATTCTTATCTTGTTCTTTTTCAGTAAAGAAGACGTCTTAACTCTTCTTCCATCAAAAGGTAAATTATTCATATGGCTAAAAGAAAAAATAGATAAATATTATTATCCAGTTTTCATCTTTTTTATGGGTTTACTAATTTTATCAAATCCATATATTGGCTATTCAAACTTAGCATGGTACTTAGCTTTTGCTGTTCCATCATCTGTATTTTTAATTTATGGAATATTTTTTATTCATTTCTACCTTCGCAAATACTCAGTCACATTCTTTTTAAAAGAAGAAGATGAAGAAATAAAAGATAAATTTGATCATGCTAAAACTTATTATGGTTTTTTTATTGTAATATCATTTTTAGTACTACTATTTTTTACATTCATACTAATAACCAGAATATGGAGATTTGACTACAATATAGCATCAACATGGAAAGCCTTATCCGAAGATTGGGTATTGCCAATAGAACCAAAGTTAGGAATAGTACAATTTTTGATTTTGATAACCTTTATTGCCAGCGGATTTTTAATATCATCTTTAATCCATAAATTCGTTTTAAATAAATTGTTCGATATATTAAGAACAGAACCTGGAACACAAAATACAATATTTAGAATATCTCATTATCTAATCATAGGCTTAACATTGATTTTAGGCTTTGTAACAATTCGATTAGAATATTTCATATTTTCGATTGGTGGACTTTTAGTATTAGGTGTAGGTTTTGGACTTAAAGATCTTATCACAGATTTTATTGCAGGTTTTTTTGTATTAATTGAAAGGTCTATAGAAATAGGAAACTTTATTCAGCTTGATGAAAACACAATGGGAACTGTACATAAAATTTCAGCACGAGCAACTACAATAAGAACTGCAAGAAACTTTTCTCTAATTATTCCAAACAAAGATATAATTTCTAAACCTATAATAAATTGGAGTCAGGGAAGAAGAGCCGTTGGCCTTGAACTCATTGTACTAGTTTCTTATGAATCAGATCCAGAATTTGTTAAAACTGTACTAACTCAAACTATTCATAATCATCCTGCAATATTAAAAATTCCAGCTATTAATCTTAGGCTTGAAGATTTTGAAGATAATGGAATGAAATTTTTCGTAAGAGCCTTTGTAAGCGCTAGAAGGGTATTAGATCAATGGGAGATTGCAAGTGATCTAAGATTTTCAGTTATCAAAGAATTTTCTAAAAACAATATTATAATTCCTTTTCCACAACACGTTATTCATTTTTCTAAAAATGACGAAAATCAATCTAAGCCTGTAAAAGCAATAGAAATAAAATTTGATCAGGAGGTTTCAAAATAAATCTTCTCTAATCTGTTTAAATAAAATCTTCTACAATAAAAAACGACGTTCACATAATCAACTCATATGAACGTCATTAATCAATCTCTAAATAAATAAATTTTATTTATTTTAAAGAGATAAATGTTTTTAATTTTTCTATCAAATTATCTATAAAATTTGTAACTGTTTTAATTTTCAATCTTGCTAAGCCAAAATATATAAGTGCAATACCAACAAAAATAAAAATTAAACTAATTATAACTTTGTAGGTTATTCCAAGCAAAATCAAACCTGCAATAATTGCAAGAACTCCAGTCAAATTATCCGAACCCCACTTTTTTATACCTTCCCAGTCATTTGCCATTTTTTCTCCTTTTTAACAACACAAAAACAAAGACTATATCGTATTAAACTTAAAACTTCACATTCTTTTTTCAAAACAAAAATACTTCTTTTTATTTATCATAAACTAACAGAAACAAGCAAGAATTTGAAAAATTTTTAAAAAAGAATACAAAAAATTATTACTAAATTAAAATCTATTTATAAATCTATGAATATAAAAAAAGACTGGAACATTTCTAAGTTTCAAACCACAGAAAACTAAATATAGTCCTAACCCAATAATTATTGCACGAATAATAAGTTTACTTCCTGCTAAAAAAATTAAAAAAATCCCTAAAAAAATAAATATCGCCCCTTTTAACCTTAGATCCATATATTTTCCAAAAATCAATATTTATTAAAAATTAATTTCAATCCAGCCCAAATTAATGCAAGTGAAATTATAAGTTTGAAAATTAATGTCGAAAAAAGATCTGGCCAAAATATCGAAAAACCAATAACTATCAAAATTATTCCTGGTAAAATGCTATGCTTACCTTTTTTGCAAACTTCATTATTTTCCATAACTTCAGCCCTTTAATCATTAAATAAAAGCTGGCGTCCCCAAGGGGATTTGAACCCCTGTTACAGGAATGAAAATCCTGGGTCCTAGACCTGGCTAGACGATGGGGACACACAAAAATAAAAATGGTGAGCCGCGCAGGAATCGAACCTGCGACCCACAGCTTAAAAGGCTGTTGCTCTACCGACTGAGCTAGCGGCCCAATATAATTATATTATAACTATATTATAACAAAAAAACTTTCGTATTGAAAATTTACAGAAATGACCTTTTTTTGTCAAGGAAACTACTATAAAAGATTTATACCAAAATAAAAATTAATTTTTTAAAAAAATCGCTAAAACTATCCTAAAATTTTGCTTACAACAAAACAATAGATTAAAACTCCAAAAATATCCATTAATGTTGCCAAAAATGGAGCTGCCGAATGAGCAGGATCAAAATTAAACCGTTCCAATAGAAGAGGAATTAAAGCTCCTAAAAAAATAGACACCATAACAATTATAAAAAGAGCAATACTAACAGCAATAGCTCCCATAATATCATGCCTAAAAATGTAAACTCTTGAAAAACCTACTACAACAAGCAAAAATGCCATTATAATAGCTATTCCAAATTCTCGAAGTAAAACTTGCAATCCATTTTTTCGAGTCATCTCACCAGTAGCAAGCCCTCTTATCACAAGAGCCGAAGATTGATTGCCAGCATTACCACCTGTTCCTATCAACATCGTTAAAAACATTGTTATTATGAAATATTTATCTACTACATCTTGATATCCAGACATAATAAAACTGGAAACACTTTGAAGTAACAACAAAGCTATTAACCAAGTACTACGTTGCCATATAAGCTTCCAAACTGGTGTTTCAAAATAAGTATACTCAACAGGTCCCATACCAGACATCTTATAAACGTCTTCACTTGCTTCTTCTTTTACAATCTCTAAAACATCATCTGCGGTGATTACACCCAAAAAATTATTTTGCTCGTCTACTACTGGAGCCATTAATAAACCATAATGGTGCATTTGATTGGCCACATTTTCTTGATCTTCATGAACATCGATACACAGTTCATTTTCGTGAATTATATTTTTTAATAATGTATCAGGTTGACTCAAAACAAGATCATCCAAATTTATATATCCTACTAGTTTGTTATCACCATCAGTTACATAAATTCTCTGTAATAATTCCCTCTTTTCTCCCAATCTTTGCAGTAATCTAATGCTCTTTTTGACTGTAAAATCTTTTTGCAACGTTACAATCTCACTGTTCATTATTCTACCAGCTGAATCTGGTTCAAAATTCAACCTTGAAATTATTTGATGTCGCTGTTTACGCTGAAGTAACCGTAGATATTTTTTTAAATCCTCATCAGGCAAATAATCAAATAAATCTGCCAATTTTTCTGATGAAACATTTTTTAGGATTAAAGTTGCCTTTTCTTGATCAAGCATAACTAAAATATCTGCCTGAACTATTTCAGAAAGCTCTTCAAAAACTTTAATTTCAAGATCTAATGGAATTTTTTTAAATAAAGATATTTGATCATCATACTCAATCTTACCTAAAAGCATAGCAATATCCGCAGGATGTTGTTCTAAAAGAAGATTAAATAAATCTGATCCAAGTTGTGTATCTTGTTTGATAACTAAATCTATATTTTTTTCTATCTGAAAAAAAGGTTCCTTACCTTTTATCATGGCATCCCCAATATTTCTTAAAAATTAAACCTTATCTTAAGATTTATCTTTTCAGTTTGACATTTTTCCAAAAATAAAACATTATTAATTAATGTTAAGGGGTCTTTTTTATTATACTGTATAAATATGCATTTTTGCTAATCTTTTATTTAATTTTAACACAAATCATTAATTTGATTTATAAGTTATTAGCTCTAAACAAATTTTATTAAAATTTATTATGATAAACTTTAACCAAATAGAAAAAAGTATAAAACTTAGTTGTAAAACACAAAACAATAAATCAACAAGGTTAGATAAATTCTTACTTGATAACTTCCATGAATATTCCAGAGCATATTTTCAAAAACTTATTAATAATAAACTAATCTTAGTAAATTCCAAAATCAATAAAAAAAGCAGTTACCAAGTTAAAAAAAATGATATTATTCAAATCAATTTTCCTGAGGAAAAAGAATTTGATTTAAGTCCAAAAAAAATAGATTTTGAAGTAGTTGATATTCAAAAAGATTTTATTATTATAAACAAACCATCAGGATTAATTGTTCATCCTTCACAAAAATCAAATAATAATAATGAAGAAATAACTCTTGTAAACGGTTTACTTTATAAATTTAAAGAATTGAACAAATTCGATAATAAAGAACGACCTGGAATTGTTCATCGTCTTGACAAAGGTACATCTGGACTGATGATCATTGCAAGAAATACTATTTCACTGATAAAACTCTCTGAACTTTTTAAAAAAAGACTTATAAAAAAAACATATTTAGCCGTAGCAAAAGGGTTACCTCAAAAAAAAGGAATCATAGATTATCCAATTGGAAGACATCCTGTAAAAAGACATTTAATGTCACACGTTGGACACTATAAATGTAAGACTGCTATTACAAATTATGAAGTAATAAAATATTACAAAAAATGCTCTTTAGTAAGTGTAACCATTATAACTGGGAGAACACATCAAATTCGAGTACATTTTGCAGCAATAGGACATGGCCTTTTAGGAGATGATATGTATGGATATATATCAAAATTCATACAAAGACCAGCATTGCATGCTCATAAATTAGAATTTGAATTTAATAGTCAAAAATTTAATTATTCTCAAAATCCACCACAAGATTTTGAGGATCTATTGACACAAGTTAATAAAAAATAATAATTTTGTGCTCATATTTCGACAAACTAATATTGAGAATTAAACATCTCTAAAAAGCTTTATTCCTTTAGCAAATTTCATTTTTATCTGTTTAAATAATTCTATTATCTTTTCTTTTAAATTTTTATCTTGAACAGAGTTCTTTTTATTTAAAAATTTATCTTTTGATTTAATCTTACAATTTTTTTTAGAAAAACACTTTGCTTTTAAACAACAACTTCTTTTCAATTCTTCAAACTCTTTTTCATAACTTTTACAAATTTTAATATCATCAGTATAAATCACATTTTCCTTGTTTCTTTTATCAGCAGACAATGTCCAATTAAATGAACCTGTCCATGATCTATTATCAAATAAGGCAAATTTGTTATGCATCTTTTTCTCAAATCTTTTATATTTTTTAATAGGTGGCTTAAAAACAAAAATCTCTATACCATTCTCTTTTAAAAAATCTATTTTCCCACTTTCACTTTCCACACTAACTTTATCTGTCACAATTTGAACATCAATGTTCCTTGTATTTTTTGCTTCAATTAATGCTCTTGCAATTCTTATATCCGTTATCATGTAAACTGCTGCATAAATTCTCTTTTTTGTACTATTAATCTGTTCTATTAATTTTGAAGACAGTTTATCTTTAGGAGAAAAAAATACTTCTGTATCTCCATACAAAAATATTGGAAAGAAAAAAAAGAAAAAACATAATATTCTTTGACAAAAGTAACCACTATATCTCATCTCTTCCTCTTTTTATCGAATTTTTATAATTTAACACTTAACTAAGTTAAAAAAATTCTCAAAGTAAATATATAGTATATTATATAGAATGGAGATTGTAATAAAAAAGGAGAGTATCAAATGAAAAAATTAATAAAGATCTTGTCTATAATCATAACAATAACTATTAGTCAAAATATCCTCACACAAAATTTAGAACAAAAAATACAAAACCTACATAAAAAAATAAGTGATGATCTTATTGGTATTCGCAAATCATTTCCAAAATCACAACGTGTGGTTTATTCTCTTTTAGACCAAGTCTGCAAAATATACAAAATATCAAAAGAAAAAATTGATAAAGAAAATAAATTAAAAACACAAATTCAAGAAAAAATTTCAGAAACCGATAACTTGAAAAATGAAAATTTGTTTCTAAAACAAAAGCTAGATTCATTAAAAAATGAGCTTTCAACAACAAAACAAAATTTAACATATATGAATAAAGATCTTGAACAAAAAAAATCATTACTTACCTTAATTAAAAAAGAAAAACAAAAATTAAAAAAGGAAAAAAAACAATTATCCCAAGAAAAAAATTTATTACTTAAAGAAAGTCAAATTCAGCAACAAAACATACAATATCAAAGCAAACAAAACATAAATCAACCCCAAAAAAAACAAACTTCTTTAAATAATAATTTTACTTACAAACATAAAGAATCATTAAAAGATCTATATCCTTATAAAATGAAACATAGAAAAAATAATATTAAAGATAATCAAAACCTTAAACTTACCTCCACTTCAGAACCAACCTCACCTCGTTGATCTTTAACAATTTTAAAATTAATATCATCGGTTAAAAAGTATTCTACCTGCACACCCAAATCATCCTGCAAATTAAAATTTTTTTGAATTTGAGCATGCAGTTGTTTACTTAAATCTATAGCCAACGTGCCTTTAATTCCACCTCGACCAAAATGACTTGTAAAATCAGGAGTAATCTGTACATATTTAAAAGGAAAAGTTAATATTTCAAACATTCCTTTTGATTCTGGCAAAATATTTTTGCTTCCAACAATTAAATTATTTAAATTTTGCATCAAAATAGCAGGAAGATCTGTTCTAAAACTTGCATTTTCCGAACCCGCTATAAGCAATGCCAAAATCTCTTCTTCAGTTAGTTCTGGCGAAGATTCTAAAATAATATTTGGAGTCTCCAACAATCCTGTTGCATGCAATGATATAAAATACTTTCGTATTTTATTTTTCGCTACAAAATCTATAATAGGATCATTCATTTGATTTGGTAGAAATTGAATCTTTCCATGTTCTATAAAAAGATTATGATATAAAAATTTTAATCTGCCTCTCTTCAAATCTACACTACCAGTTATATTTGACATCTGTAATTTATTATTAAAGTATAAAAAATTCAAATTCAAATCTAAATCAGCTAAAACATCAAGGGATGAAGTTTTTGCCTTAATTGAATTTTGAGTTGACAATTTCATCTCAAATTCTATTGGCATTTGCTGAAAATCTATAGGCTCAAATGGAATAAAAGAACAAAAAGAATGATGTCTATCTAGTATCAAAAAAATACTTTCTTTAAATAATGATTTTTTTAAAACAAGATCCCCAAAAACCTTAAACTCTCTATGATGTGGCTCATCAGAAGTTGCTTTTTTCATTAATAAAGCGTTACCATACAACAAAGAATAAAAATCACTTTTCCAATTTATAAGCAAATCATCTATTCGAAGAGGAAAATGAATAAAATTAACATTATAATTATTATCTAAAATTATACTGCTACGTAATGATTTAACAGATCCTTTAAAAAATTTAACAAAAAAATTTTTTAGAAAAATTTTTTTTACCAAAGAATCTACGCAAAAATCAAATCTAAATTTTTCTACAGGATTATAACTACCCAAAAATGACAATTTACCTCCCCCGGAAAATGCAGATCCTTTAAAATTTCCATCTTCATTTTGTTTCAAATTAAAATATAAAATCGAATTTCTTCCCAAAACTGTTTTTCTTAGACTTTCAGGTAAAAAATTCCTTAAAAATGAATACCTAATCTTTCCAATAAAACAATCTTTTTTATCATCTTTAATAATTTCCACCAATTTTTTTCCACTGCTAAAAGATAAAAATTTGTTTAAACAAAACTTATTCTCAAATATACCTTCCAAAAGGTAACTTGACTGAAAAGTTTTTCCAGATAATTTTAATTCTTTATCTTTTAAAAAGTAGTTTCCTTTAAATAAATATTCTTTTCTGGAATTTTTTTCGCAAAATAATAAACTATATTTTCCAGTAAAATTCAACTTACTATCAAATCTTACATCTAATAAAAATCCTTTTTCGGATATTAAAAAACCATCCTGAAAATTAATATTAATAGGTTTAAGGTTATAAAGTAATAATCTCCCAATTACTTTATCAATATCAAAAGAACCGCTACCAGTTATCATAACATCTGCATTAAAGTAGTCTGAAGCAACCTGTTTAAAGTCAAAAGAACCACTAATAACATTTTTTTTATAATTAAAATCAATATTACAGTCATTGCAAAAAAATTTATCACATTTTAAATCATCAATTTTAATATTTCCTTTTGGTTGAAAATCTTTTTCTAAATCAAATTTTACATCCAGGTTACATGTTCCTGTAAAATAAGAATCTGGTAAAAATTGTTGATTAAACATAAAATAAATCTGAATTACTTTTTCAAAAGGAAATTTACCTTTTAAATTTCCAGAAAAAATATCTGACTTTAAAAAAATACTATCATCTTTACTTTTTAACTCAAAAAACTTTTTTTTATTATTCCATTCAACAATCAAATAACAGTCTAAAGAATTTTCTTTATTCACTAATTTAAATTTTTTATCAATCTTTAAATCCAATCTATTAGAAAAATTATTTTGCTCACAAAAATAACTAATACCTTTAATATCATTAAATATTTTCACTCCATCAACAATAACACTCCCATTTTTCAATGATAAAGATCCATGCCAAAGTTTTTGTCCTTCATCAACAACTTTATTTATCAAAAAATCTCCATGAAAAATTGAAGATACTTTTGAAAAATAATAATTATTATTTTTATTAGGTAAGATATTCAATTTTAAATTATTGATATGCAAAGATTTTATATTAACATCAAATTGTTTGCTAGGAGCAAAAATATCTTTTAAATGGTCAGATAAATCAAGATTATTTTTTTTAAAAATAGTTACCACTGTTATATCAAAAAATTTGATTTTTAATACAAGTTTATTATTAAAAAAATAATCCCATCGTGAAAAGCGTACTTTAGCTCTTTTAAAATTCCATTCAGAAAAATTATCTGTCCTACAAGAAATCACCCTACCTTTATTTAAAAAAACATGACCTGTAAAAATATTAAAAGATGAACTTTCTATATCTATTTTTGAATTCCATTCTCTCTGCAATATTTCTATTAATTTTGATTTTGCAAACAATTGAGTTTTCTTATCATTTTGAATAACCCAAATTGCAGGAATCATTCCAATTACAATCGCAATACTAAGTTTTGAAAAAAATCTAGAGAAAAGACTTTTTTTAATTTTTGACATTTTAAATTATTTCAAACAGATCCATTGACCATTATCATATCTATATTTTCGTATAAAAGAAATTTTAGAAATCGGACAAGTTACCGCCACCATAAATCTTTTTTCTTTATCAACAAGATAAATCGTACCAGGAGAAACTTTCCCATTAGGAAAAAAAGTTACAAAATAATTTCCTTTTTTATTTTTTTTAAAAGTAATTGGAAAAATAATCTTTTTTGAAGGACTCGAAGGAGGTCCTTTTGTATTTTTCAAAAAACCAAATTCTATACAATTAGGAACTTTGTACAAAATCTTTTTTCTCTTAGATTTGTTGTAAGAACAACATTTATTTTTTAAATCAAAAAACAACTTTTGTTCTTTATTACTAGCAATCGCTCTATATTGCAAAAAAGAAAAAACTGAAAAAAGCTTGTTTGCCTCATTTTGCAAAATAAATCTATTAATAAAATTAAGACTTGGAAGTGAAATGTAAAATACAACTATAACTATGGCGAGAGTAATAACAATTTCAACTAAAGAAAACGCAAATTTTTTCATTGGCCAAAAACTTAATAAAAAATAAGCCACCTGATAAAAAAAGGTGGCTTATTGTTAAACAATCACAAAATTAATATCAATCATTATTATCGTTAGATGAGGTCTCTATTTCTTTATCAAAAAAACTTTGTAATTTTTTGCTCCTTGATGGGTGTCGCAGTTTTCTTAAAGCTTTAACCTCTATCTGACGAATACGTTCACGAGTAACTGAAAAATCTTTTCCTACTTCTTCTAAAGTATGTTCGGATGCAACATCTATTCCAAATCTCATTTTTAAAACTTTCTCTTCCCTAGGTGTAAGAGATTTTAAAACTTGACGAACCTTTTTTTTCAAATCATCGTTAACAACAGCATCTACTGGAGTAAATTCAGTTTCATCTTCTATAAAGTCCTTTAAATAAATATCATCACTATCACCAACTGGAGTTTCAAGAGAAATTGGTTCTTTTGAAATTTTTATTATATTTTTTATCTTCTTTTCATCCAAATTAAGCTCTTTTGCAAGTTGTTCATAAGAAGGTTCTTTTCCTTTCTCTTGAACATATGTTCTTGTTAATTTGTTAATTTTGCTCAAAGTTTCAACCATATGAACTGGAACACGAATGGTACGAGACTGATCTGCTATTGCACGAGTAATAGCCTGCCTAATCCACCAAGTTGCATATGTAGAAAATTTAAATCCACGCTCAAACTCAAACTTCTCTACAGCTTTTAATAAACCAATATTTCCTTCCTGAATTAAATCAAGAAAATGCAATCCACGATTAATATATTTTTTAGCAATATTAACTACCAAACGCAAATTCGCCCTAGCTAAATCATCTTTTGCTAATTTATCTCTTCTTTGAGCAAATGCAAATTTTTCATATAATTTAAGAATCTTATTTTTTTGTAATCCCGTCTCAGATTCCATTTTTTTAATTATTTTAGTAGCAGTTCGAATATTTTTTTCAAACTCTTCAATCTGTTTTAAATCAACTTCTGTTTTCTTTTTTATTCCTCTATAAAATTTTAATTTTTCCTCTATAACCTTAATCTCTTCTTCTCTATTATCAATTTTCGAGACAATTTTTTCTATCTTTTTCCCAAACTTTCTAATTTGTTTATTAGAAAACTTTATAGATCTTATCAAATTTATTTTTTCATCTTTGTTATGTTCGATTCTTTTAAGCATCTCCTTCTTTTTTTTTGGCTCTTTATCCAATTTTCCCCTATAAAAACGATAAGTCTCTTCCACGTTAGTAATTGATTTTTTTATTTTAAATATAATGTCTAAAAATTTTCGTCTTTCTTCTTCAAACTTAGGAGAATTATCTTCGTCAAAATCGGAAAATTGAATTAAATCCTTTAAAATTAAAGGATCTTTTTCAAGTCTATCTTCCATAGATATAATATCTTTAGTTACAAAAGGAAATTGAGAAATAGCTTCAATAGATTCTCGTTTAGAAGAAGCAATTTTTTCTGAAATAATTTTTTCGGTTTCCTTATTAAGCAAAGGAATTTTTCCTATCTCTTTCAAATAAAGCTTTACAGAATCCTGCAACTGTCCAGGCTCTGCAAAAGCTTTAACTTTTGCAACTTCCTTTTCCCTTACAAATTCTTCTCCTGTAGACTCTCCAGATAAATCCACTTTTTCTAAAGATGATTTCAAATCACTTTTATGGGTTTGATAAGATGGCTCTTCTTCCTTATCTATGCTTTTAAAAGGACTACCAACAGCACTTAATTCTTCTTGGGAAATTAAATCTATATTTTCTTTTTCAAAACTATGTAAAAGCTCATTTAATTCTTCTTCAGCCAATCTATGTTTCCTTGCAAATATAATAACTTCCTCATAACTAAGCACACCATTTCTATTTCCCTTTTCAACTAATATCTCTACCTGTTTTTCTATTTCCTTTAATTGCTGTCTATGAACTTTTACTACTTCTTCCTTACCCTTTGCAACTTTTCTACCCTTAATTGATCCCCTTTTTTTTACCTCCTTTGTTATTCTCGCAAGATCTTTAGAAATCTTTCTTTCCTTCTTTATTTTCCCAATTACAGCTGTAGCTTTAATTACTTTTTTAATAACCTTTACAGGACGACCTTTTTTCTTAACCATAACTTTTTTGTTTTTTGCAGGTGTTGTTTTTACTAATTTATGTGTTTTTTTTGTAACAGCTTTTTTCGTATTTTTTTTAACGGAAGATACTTTTTTCGTTAAAGTTTTTTTTCTTGGAGGCGGTGTTGAAACTTTTTTTAATGCTTTTGAAACAACCTTTGATACAGCGGTTGATATTTTAGAAACAAAACCTTTTTTAGAAGAATTTTTTGTGGTACTTATTTTTCTTACTGTTTTTTTTGCCGTTTTTCTCATATTAACCCCCTAATTTGCATACCTTTTTTCAATTTTGAAAACAAAGTAAATAATTCTTTTAATTTCTTTCTATCTTTCTGTTTTTTAGCTTGCTCCAGCTTTCTTTTCATATCCTGAACAATAACTTTCCAATTTTGCTTACAAAAGTGAAAAATTAATTGGTCAAACAAAACTTTTGAAATATCAGTTTCAAATTTTAAACTATACTGCAACACCCAATTCCTATCATTTTTATCCAAACTATCAAGAAAACCTATAAAATTTACTGGTTTTCCTTTGGTTTTTGCAACAAAATACTCAAATTTTTGCAACAAAAATTGGATATCTTCAGAAAAATATGGGATAAGATCCTGATCAATATAAAATCTTTCATTTTTGCCTACACTATTAATTATAGCAGAAAATATTCTTCCTTCTAGTAAAGGTACATTTTTTTGTTGACTTTTTGAATTTTCTAAGCCTTTTTCATCAAGTTTATTAAGTTTAGATTTTTCATGTATATTCAATTTTGCACATTTATCGTCAAAAAAATAACCTTTTTTTCCGATACGTTTTAAAATTAAATCCCTTAATAAAACAAATGGTATTTGCATAGCACAAGAAGCACGTTGCAATAAAATATCTCTTTTAAATGAATCTTTAAGTTTTACTATCAAACTTATAATCTGTTCACTCAATTCCAACTTTTTAGAAAGAGGGCTTGTTAAAAAATCTTTTCCTAAAAATTCAATAAAAAATGAAAAGATATCTAAAGATTTTGCAATATGACTTTCCATGTCTTTTTTCTTATTTAAATATGAAGCAGGATCCTCGTCAACAGGAAGAGAAACAATCAATAACTCTAAATTTACATCCCAACAAAGCTGTACCAATCTTAAAATCGCTTTTTGCCCTGCCTTATCACCATCATATAAAACATAAAGCGTATTAATATATCTTGATAAAATTTTTAGGTGATCTTGAGTACAAGCTGTACCAAGAGTTGCAATTGTATTACTATAGCCATGTTTTACCATTGCGATACAATCGGTATATCCTTCAACAAGATATGCTACTGATGTCTCTCGCATAACTTTCTTAGCCAAGTCTAAACCAAATAAAAGTTTACCTTTAGAAAACCAATCCGATTCTTTGCTGTTATAATATCTTGCCCTCTCATCCTTATGCTTAAAAACCCTTCCTCCAAAACCACAAATTCTTCCCATATTATCAGCGATTGGAAAAATAATCCTTTCTTCAAACGGTGAATAAAGTGATGATCGTCCTTCCATCAAAATTCCAGCATCAATTAAGTCTTTCGCTAAAATTCCTTTCATTGTCATCTGTTTTAAAAAATTATTTATTGCCCGCATACCTCCAACAAAATATCCTATCTTAAAACACTTCGCCAACTTTAAAGATATTCCCCTTTCCTCAATATATTCTTTTGCTTTTTTATACTCTAATAATTGTTTGTATGCCCAATCTGCAACTATCTTACACAATTCAAAATGTACACTTTTTTTCCCAAGATTTTCTACAAAATCTTTTTTTGATACTTTTTTAATATGATCAGGAATTTCAAGTTTATAACGATCAATCAAATACTTTGCAGCTTCAATCTGTGACATGTTTTCTTTTTTTGCTATAAAAGAAATCAAATCTCCACCACTATTGCATCCAAAACAATAAAAAATTTGTTTATCAGGACTTACAGTAAAAGAAGCATCTTTTTCGTGATGAAAAGGACATGACGCCTTCCAATAACTACCAACCTGTCTAAGATTTACATATTCACTTATAACATCAAGTATAGAAAGACTAGATTTAACAAAGTTAAAAATAGGCATTTTTTACCTTATGATTACCTTTTTTGAAATTTTATATTTTTTGGTAACGTAAATGAATCCTGCTAAAGCAAAAACAAAAATTATAAAAGCTGTCACCTGAGAATAAGATAAAAAAGAAAAACAGGCTATCAAAACTCTATCACCCCTCCAAAAATCCACAGTAAACCTAGATAAAGATTCTAAAAAAAGATATGTAAATAATATTTGTCCAAATTTAGATGCAAAATATTTAGAAAATAAAAATACGATTAAAAAAACAAATAATGAAGTAAGACTTAAATAAATTTGTGTCGGATGTAAAGGTATATTTAATGGGGCAAGACTATGTGGATTTGTAAAAATTACAGCTAATTTAAAATGATTAGAAACTGGAATTCCATAACAACAACCCGCCAAAAAACATCCTATTCTTGCAATAGACTGAAATAATGGAGCATAAATAGCAGCAATATCTAAAATATGTAAAATTGGAATTTTGTTAATTTTCAAATAAAAAGAAACTACAACAATTACTCCAATAATTACTCCTAAAATTCCAAATCCACCTATCCATGGGTAAAAAAAATCTGGCCAATTTCCAACAAAATCTTCCCAATTAGTAAGTAAAAAAAAGATTCTTCCTCCAACAATTCCACCAATAAGGCCAACAAATATTATATTAAAAAACTGATTACTAGAAATAATTTTTGTTTTTTTAATATGTTTGTACATTAAAAAAACAAAAACCAAAAAACCAACCGCTATCATGAGACCATAACTATTAATCCATAACGGACCATAAATATGAAATATACGTGGAAACATAAGAAACTTTATTAAAAAGAATTAATTTTGGTTGCGGGGGCTGGATTTGAACCAGCGACCTTTGGGTTATGAGCCCAACGAGCTACCAGACTGCTCTACCCCGCGACATCTATAAAAAACATATTTTCTCTGTTTTAAGTATAAGAACAAGTCTTTATTTGTCAAACAAAATGCTTAATTTACCCAATAATCTTTCCATCTTTAGTAAGTTGATGACATTTCCTTCCTATAACAACTGCTATCAAAAACCAGATACCAATAAAACCCAAAGATAGAATAGTTCCATAATGTAATAATGCTTTTGGTGAATGCTTTATCATATTTGTAAATGCAGATCCCATAGCTTTAGAACTCCTTGCTCCAAATGCATCAATCCATCCTTTTGTTTTAAATTTAGCATCCTTGCTAGTTGGAATATATAAAATCTCTTTTACTGGATTATTAAGTGAATAACTCAATCCTTTTGCAATAATCATTACACTCAATGTCAACCATAATAATTTGTGAGTGGAAACACTTCCACTTGTTATAACAAAATAAAGCATTAAAATTGCAAATCCCAAACAAACAGGAAAAATTAGCAAACACTTTCTTACTCCAAATTTTTTAATAAGATATCCTGTTCCTAAAAGTGCCATAAAAAAAGCAAGTCCATTTGTTGACATACCAAAAATTCCCATGAAAGATGTCAATGCCTCTTTAGAAGAATATTCAGGTAGAGCTTGTGCTTGCATTTTCATCTGATAATCAACAATTGTCGTAACAATTTCATACAAGGAAACAATCATAAATATTCCAAAAAGATAAGGTTGTGTTGCAAGAAGTTTTAGACCTTCCCAAAAACCAGTTTTTGTTTTTTTTATCACAGGAACATTCTTTTTGGTTTCTTCCACTAATTTTTGTTCTCTTGGAATTACTCTTACAAAATATTTTATTACAAGCATCAAGCAAATTATACCAAAAGTCGCAATTAAAAAAAGAAAACGTAATCCTAATATACTTGCATACCAAGACAAAAAAGGGCCGATAACTGCTCCCAATTGTGCGCCCACCATTATCAACGCATAACCTCTTTTCGCAGAAAAAGTATCACTAATACTCGCAACAAAAGACCAAAAAAGAACAACTATTAAGGAACCATAACTTTCTACTAAAAAATATAAAGTCCATCCTGTTACTCGCATAAAACGTTCATTAATAATACCATCGCTACTTACAGTAAAACCTATTAAGAAGGCCATTATTGCAAAAAAAAATGCATAAATTGAACCTATAATATAAAAAAGCTTATGTCTTTTAAAAATATCTACTAATTTACTATATATAATTACAAGACATGAAATTACAACAACAGAAAACATCTTGGCTTTTGGTTGATATTCCCCTCCAACTATATTAAAAAACACTCCATCCTTAAGAGTTTTTAATAACCAATAACTACCTACCGTAAAAAAGAAAGCTAAAGATAATAAACCATATTTATAAGCTTCCTGATCAGACAAATCAGGCCAAAAAAATTTAATAATTTTTAGAATCATTTTTCCCTTTCTTTTAAAAGAAAGAAATATGATACCTAATTTATTCAATAATTTAAAATAAAAAACCAACCTTTTTTAAAAGGTTGGTTTTTATTAATAAAAACAAATTTAAAAAAATAAACTTATCCTATGATTTTTCCTTCTTTGGTTAACTTATTAAATGTTTTACCTACAAACATCGCAGCAATTATCCAAATTCCAACTAATCCTAATGCTATTAATGTTCCATAAAGCATTAATTCAGAAATATTAGCTTTAAAAATATTATTTACACTAGCCCCTGTAGCCTTTGCAGAACGAGCTCCAAACATATCTATCCAACTCTTTGTTTTAAATTTGACATCTTTAGTTGTTGGAATATACATCATCTCTTTAGCAGGATTATTTAATGCATAACTCAACCCTTTAACAACTATAACAGATGCAAAAACTGTCCAAAGCATAGGGTTAATATAAACATAACCTACTACTGTACCAACTGCTATTGGAAAAATAAGCAAACAAAATGTCAATCCAAACCTTCTCATCAAGTAACTAGTTCCTAATAAAGCTAACAATAATGCCAAAACGTTTGCACATTGACCAAAAAAACCTAAAAATGCAGTAAAGTTTTCAGGATTAGTATATTTTTTAGCAGCTAAAACCTTCATCTGATAATCCATAATTGTACCAATAACTTCATAAAAAGTAGCTATTGCAAAAATTCCTAAAAGGTATGGTTTTGTTAATAAAAGTCTTAGTCCTTCTATAATTCCAGTTTTTGGTTTTTTTTCTTCTTTTTGCTCCCGCTGAAAAGCAATAGAATCTTGCTCTTTTTCCACAACTTTTGTCATAAAAATTTTAATCAAAAAAGGAACAACTAAAACTCCACAAGCTGCAAATACTAACAATAATGGCAAACCTGTTGTCTCAGAATACCTTGCAATTGTAGGCCCCAAAATAGATCCAGTCTGTGCTCCAGAAATTATTATAGCAAAACCTTTTTTAGCCGAAGTAGCGTCTGTTGAACTTGCAACAAATGACCAAAAAAGCGCAACCATAAGCGAACCCATACTTTCAATAACAACATAAGAAAACCAACCAAATATTCTTAAAGGTGATGCAACTGTATTTGCAAGTCCAATAGTAGGATGCATTAAAAGAACAGCCATCAATAAGAAAATAGCACCATAAACTGGAAAAAAAACATAAAATAATTTATGTTTTTTGAAAATATCGACCAGTTTGGAATAAAGAAGTACTAAAGGAATGATTATAAAAAGTGAAACTATTTTTGCCAGTGGTTGATATTCTATTCCAACTATACTTTTAAAAATCCCATCCTTTAGAGGTCTTAGTAACCAGTATGAGCCAATTATAAAAAAGAAAGTAATAGCCAAAATCCCAAATTTTTTCATTTCTTTGGTTGTCAAATCACCCCATAAAAATCTAACAATTTTACGAAACATAATTTTACTCCTCATAAAATATAAAAATTAATTAATAAAAATAATCAAAAATAAAATGTAATTTTTTTCTGCCCATCAAAAATTTTTAAACAAAAAATATAAAAAATGGAATCTTAAGACAAGTTCTCAAAATTCATGTTACCCTCCAATTAAATAAAATTTTGATAAAAAATAATATTTCCTATTTATATTTTATAAATAGATAAAATATAAATAGGAAATCAAGATAACAAATTTAATTAACTTTATGTAATAACGAAATTAAGAAACTTAAAGTCTAACAGAACTAAAAAAATAATCAAACATGACATTTTCTGTAAAATTTTATATATCTACAACAATTATCACCTTGCTATCCTCTACCTTAATAAAACCTCCATAAACATCAAAATGTTCTATCTTTTGATCAATAATCTTCTTATATTTAATTTTAGATCTATCTTTTATAATCGAGACAAGTGGACTATGGTCATAACAAATTACAAAATCACCAGTTGGTGATTTAACATCAATCCATTCAACCTGAAATAAATCCTTAGATGTAGGATGAATTATTTGCAATTCAAAACCTTTATCTTTATTGCCTTTTTTCATAATCATACTTTTATTTTTGATTTTTCAATTGCTTCTTCTAATGTTCCAACCATATAAAATGCTTGTTCAGGAATGTCATCACACTGACCAGAAACAATTTTTTCAAAATCTTTAATTGTTTTTTCCATAGGAACAAATTTTCCTGGAACATTGGTAAACTGTTCAGCCACAAACATAGGTTGCGTCAAAAATTTCTGTATCTTTTTTGCTCTATAAACTATCAATTTATCAGCATCAGAAAGCTCATCCATTCCTAAAATGGCAATTATATCTTGCAATTCTTTGTATTTTTGTAAAATCTTTTGAACAGCTCTTGCAACATCATAATGCTTTTGTCCAACAATTTCGGATTTTAATCCTGTAGATACTGATTCTAAAGGATCAACAGCAGGATATAATCCAGCTTGAGAAATTTTTCTTGATAAAACAGTACTAGCATCAAGATGCTGAAATGTTGTTGCTGGAGCAGGATCAGTATAATCATCTGCTGGAACATAAACCGCCTGAATAGATGTTATAGAACCTGTTTGAGTTGTTGTAATTCTTTCTTGAAGCATTCCCATCTCAGATGCTAAAGTAGGTTGATATCCTACAGCAGAAGGCATACGACCTAAAAGAGCAGAAACCTCTGATCCAGCTTGAACATATCTAAATATATTATCTATAAACAAAAGAGTATCTTTATTTTCTTCATCTCTAAAATATTCTGCCATTGTCAACCCAGAAAGCCCAACACGGAAACGAGCCCCTGGCATTTCTCCCATCTGACCAAAAACTAATGCCGTTTTAGACAATACACCAGATGATTTCATATCCAACCAAAGATCATTTCCTTCTCTGGTTCGCTCTCCAATTCCAACAAAAACAGAATAACCACCATGTTCTATTGCAACATTACGTATAAGCTCTTGAACTATTATTGTTTTTCCTACACCAGCTCCTCCAAAAAGACCAATTTTTGAACCTTTAAGATATGGACATAACAAATCAATTACTTTAATTCCTGTTTCTAAAACTTCTTCCGTTATTCTTTGTTCAACAAGACTAGGTGCAGATCGATAAATTGGCCAAAATTCAGCTTTTGCAATCTCTTCTTGACCATCAATTGGTTGTCCTAAAACATTAAAAACTCTACCTAAAACAGACCTTCCAACTGGAACTTTTATTGGGGATCCAGAATCAAGTACCGAAAGTCCTCTAGAAATTCCTTCTAAAGGTTCTAATGCTATACATCTTACAACACCATCTCCAAGATGCTGTGACACCTCTAAACTAAGTTGTTTGCATTCGAGTCTTCTTCCATCACTCTTCTTATCGCAAATAATTAAAAGCATATTTGAAATTGGGGGAACACTGTGTAAATTAAATTGAACATCAATAACCGTTCCGCTAATTTTTAAAACTTTTCCTAAACTTTGCTCATTATTTAGAACTTTTTTTGGATTCAATTTTTTATTTTCTTTATTACCAGACTGCATTAAAAAGCCTTTAAATTTTTAAAACCAACACTTTAATTTTTAGATTGCACCTTTGAAAATATTCCAATCATGATTCTTTGTAAAGAATATTAAATAAAACTTATGTTTTTTGAATCTTTGTACTATTCCAAATTAAACTGTAGAAAAGCAAACTTCTTCACCGCTAAAATTATAAAATAATTTTTTCATTTTATTACCACTAGAATATTTATTTTTAAAACTTTCTATATCATTACATAATAATTCAACAATCGAAATTTTATTATTAAGTTCTGTTTTACATTGTTCAATATAATTTTTCTCATTTTCACTAACTTTTCTATTATAATCATAATTATCTTCAAACGACTTGTAGTCTATATGGTGCTCTGAATAACGCTTTAAAATTTTCAAATATTCCGCTTTAGACTTTTTACAACATTTTGATGCCATAAAAAAACTTTTGTTTTTTGTATTATCTAATTTTTTTATTAAACCTGTATAATATAGACAAGCATAAAAAAAGTCCCTATCCCCATCATTAATGTATTTATAAACACCGTTAATTATATTTTTACAAAAAGAAATTTGATCATGATGCAAACATTTAAAAGCAAGAAAAAGATAACAATCTATATTTTTTAAATATCCAACAATCTTACAATACTTTTTAGGTAGTTTTAAATTTATTGTTTCTCTGTTTCTATAATCTTTATTTTTCATAGCATAAAAAACATTTGTAGCTATAATCAAAATCATTATTGAAAATAATTTTTTTTTCATGTTAATGACAATATTTTTTATAAATTAAAAGTCAAACTTTCAAAAAAACTCTTTATAAATCGTAAAAAAGTGCAATTAAAAACCAATATTTTAATAAAAAATCATCTTATTACTTATAATTTCTTGTTTCTCTCATTCCCTTACAATACAATTTAAAAAACACTGAAAATAAAATTTTACTAAGAATTTATACAAAATTTGTTTGAATTTTAATATAAGTTCTAAAAGAGAAAAAATATGGATAAAAAAATAACACACAAAATTTTATTAAAGTTTGAAAAATCAAAAATTTTCAAATTTATCTTCTACATTTCACTTTCATGGTTATACGCCATTTGTTCACAAATAATTATACCACTCCCATTCAATAGTATACCAATCAGTTTGCAACCATTACCTTTGTTCCTACTATCGCTTACCATCGGGTGGCCTGCAGTTTACGCATATTTTTTAACTATTTTTCAAACTGCTTTGGGAGCACCATTTTTTTCAGGATTTCAAGGGGGAACAATTAAACTTTTAGGTCCAACGGGAGGCTACATCTTTGGTTTTGCTTTCGCAATGATTTTTTTAGCATCAATCAAAAAATATAAAAATGATTCTTTTGTTTTCATTTTTTTAAAATTACTTGCTTCAAATATAATTATTTATTCATTCGGTATAATTCAGCTTTCCTATTTTGTTCCAAAAGAAAAACTGTATCTTTTAGGACTAACCCCATTTATTTTTGGAGATCTAATAAAGGCCTTTATTGTCTGTTCCGTCATCTTACGATACAATCTAAAAAAGTAATGACGGTAAAATTTTTATTTAAGGTCAAAAATTGAATCTGCATAAATTGCTATTTACTCTATTTTTCATAGCTTTCTCTTTTTGTTTTGGATCATTTTTTTACCTTTTTGAAAAAAAATGGATAGATTTTTCATCAATAGAATATTTTAATTCAGGAAAACCATCTATTATTCTTGATGATGAAGGAAAAGAACTAGCTCACTTTCAACTTGATAAAAGAAAACCAATAACCTTTGAAAAACTTCCAAAAATTCTTATAAAGGCTTTTCTTGCAGCAGAAGATTGGTATTTTTTTGAACATTGTGGAATATATTTAAAAGGAATAATCCGTTCATTACTTAAAAATATTTATCACGGAAAAATAATCCAAGGGGCGAGTACAATTACACAACAATTAGCAAAATTAATGTTTTTAACATATCAGAGAACTTTATGGCAAAAAATACAACAAATATTTCTCGCTTTTCAAATAGAACGTCACTTTACAAAAGAACAAATCTTAGAACTTTATCTTAATAATCTTTATTTTGGACGAGGAATTTATGGTGTAGAAACAGCCTGTCAAAGATTTTGGAATAAATCTGTACACAACATTACAATAAATCAAGCTGCACTTCTTGCTGGTGTTGCAAAATCAGCTTTGCTATATTCCCCTTTAAATGCTCCATTGATGTCAAAAAGAAGAAGGAATATCGTTTTAGGACAAATGTTAAAATTAGATTTTATAAATAAAAAAGAATACAACAATGCTAAAAAAAAAGAACTCAATATAAAAGATAAAATGCAAGGAAATCCTATTCACTTATATATCCAAGAATGGATAAGAAATTGGGCTGAAAAAAAATGGGGAAAAGATACTTTATACAAAAAAGGATTAAAAATAAAAAGCACAATTAATCTTAAAAAACAAAAATTGGCAGAAAAAATCTTTTGTGAAAAACTTGAACAAAATAGAAAATCGATATCTGAAAATTTAAATGGAGCAATGCTGTCTATCGATTCTTCAACAGGCAAGATTAAAGTTCTTATAGGTGGTTACAATTTTCATGAATCACAATTCAACAGAGTATTTCAAGCAAAACGTCAAATGGGTTCTACATTTAAGCCTTTCTTATATTCAAGTGCACTAAAAGCTGGATATGAAATGAATGATATCATTGTAGACGAACCTTTTGCACTAGAAATGCCTAATGGACAAATTTGGGAACCTACAAATTGGACCCATGAATTTGACGGACCAATGACTTTGATTCGAGCCCTTACATTGTCAAACAATATAATTGCTATAAAACTTTTTTTAATGTTAGGAGCTGAACATGTAATAAGTTGGGCAAAAAAATTTGGATTTAAATATGAATTAAATCCATATCCTTCGCTTGCTTTAGGAACTGCAGAATCTACAGTTGAAGGATTAACAGCAGCATTTAATGTTTTTGCAAATCATGGGACTTACGTAAAACCTCATCTTGTCGAATGGGTAAAAGATGAATGGGGAAATAAAATTTGGAAACATGAATCAGAAAAAAGAAAAATTTTAGATAGTAAAACAAATTCAAAAATGATCAATGCTCTTTCTTACAGAATTCAACGTGCCAAATTAATTATGAATGCTAAAAAATGGATTAACGCACAAGCGATAGGAAAAACAGGAGGAACAAACAAAGCAACATCTACGTGGTTTGTAGGATCAACTCCAGAACTCACCACATGCGTTTATGCAGGAAGAGATGATCATAAACCTATGGGAAAAAATGTTTTTGCAAACAAAATCACTTTTCCAATATGGTTGGAATTTAATATGGCATTAAAATTTAAAAAAAAGAACTTTTATATAAATCCTCAACTTGAAGAGGTTGCAATTAACTGGAGAACAGGTAAAAAAACGAAAGAAATAAACTCATTATTAACTGTTAAAATTTTAAAAGAAAAGACAAACTCTAAAAGAACAATAAATATTTAAATTTGCTTTATCTTATCAAATTCTTTTTTTAATTCAGCATAAACTTTATAAAAATCTGAACAAATTATCTTTGTCTCACCAATTGTTGCAAAAAAATTTGTGTCTCCTTCCCAACGAGGTAAAACATGAATATGAAGATGTGATGGTAATCCTCCACCACTACCGATTCCTAAATTTATACCAACATTAAAACCATGAGGCTTAAGAACCTTTTTCAAAATCTCAATAGAAATATTTATAAGCTCCATCAATTCAGAACGAATATCCTTGCTCAAATCACATAGTTCAGGCTTATGTTCATAAGGTAAAATCATTATATGACCAGCATTATATGGATAATAATTGAGCATTACGCCACAATTTTTAAATCGTTTTAATATTAAATATTTCTCATCTTCGTTTTGTGCAAACTGATGGCAAAAAATACATTCGTTTTTTAATTTCTCTCTATCCCCTGCCATAGTAGTCTTTGAAACATAATCATGACGCCAAGGCATATACATTTTTTTCATAATTTTTTTTATCTTAAGAAATATTCAAAAGTTCTACTTCAAAAATTAAAGTAGAATGTGGAGGAATGGAATCTCCTGCACCTCGACTTCCATAAGCAAGATGAGCTGGAACAACAAGCTTTCTTATCTCACCAATTCTCATTGAAGCAACACCTTCATCCCATCCTTTTATCACTTGACCTGTTCCAATTCTAAACTGAAAAGGATTTCCTCTTTTTCTACTACTATCAAACATTTTTCCTTTCTCTCCATCTTCATCCAACCAACCTTCATAATGAACAGTTATAAGCTGCCCTTGCTGTGGTGGCGAAGAAAACGAATCGCCTTCATTTAAAATTTCAAATCTCAAACCAGTATTTGTTTTCACTTCTAAATTTTTTGTAGATTTTTTGTTTGTACAAGAATTAAAGATCGATATCAAAACAAAAATGCTTAAACTAAAAATTAACAACTTTTTCATATTAATCTCCTTTTTTAATTATTTAAACTTTTACTCAAAATCAGAATAATTGAAAACAAAAAAAATTTCTATTAACTAATCCTTTAAAATATCACAATCCAGATCAGAAAATTTATTTTGTTCCGCTTTGTATCCTCCAACAAATGCAACCATAGCTGCATTATCTGAACAAAATCCACAATGTGGACTTACAAATTTTTTATTTAATTTTTTGCAAAGTCTCTCTAAACGTTCAGTAATGTATTTATTACAAGCAACACCACCCACAAAAGTAAGAGTTTTTACTTGCGGATATTTTGAAAAAACCAATTTAACTTTTTGTTCAAAAATATCTGAAATACACACAAGAAGAGAACTAGAAACTTTTTTTTTCAAATCTAAAGTAACATTATCCCAAATTGGACCAGAGTTTAGATCATAAGCTCCACGCTTTACAAGATCATATAAAACTGCAGTTTTAAGACCCGAAAAAGTAAAATTTAACGAAGTTGAAACATCCTTTGTTCGTGTATAATTAAAAAAATCTTTAAACCCTACTTTAGCCGCATATTCTTCAATAATTGCTCCACCTGGATATCCAAATCCTATAATTTTTGCAATCTTATCAAATGCTTCTCCAGCTGCATCATCAATTGTTTGTCCAAGAAGTTCAAATTTACCAAAATCTTCAACCAAATATAAACCTGTATTTCCTCCAGAAACGGAGAGACTAATATATGGAAATTCTATATCATAAACAGAAAAATCATCTTTTAAAAAAGATGAAAAAATATGAGCTTCAAGATGATCCACAACAATAAATTTTTTATTTTTGACAAAAGAGATAGCCTTTGCAAAACAAAAACCAATAAGTAAACTTCCAACAAGTCCAGGTTTATTGGTGACAGCTACAACATCAACATTGTTTAATGTTATTTTTGCATCATTTAAGGCATGTTGAACAATTATATCTATTTTTTCAAGATGTGAACGAGAAGCAATTTCTGGAACAACTCCTCCGTAAATTTCATGCAACTTTATTTGTGAAAAAATTGAACCTGATAACAACAATTTTTTATCAGAATCATAAACCGCGGCTGCAGTCTCATCACATGAAGTTTCTATCCCTAGAATAATTGACATATCGCATCTCAAAAATACACAAAACGTAACTTACTATAAATATTGCAACCTATGCTTTCTTTTTATTCATCAATTTCCAAAACTCTTCATTTGTTTTTGTTTTGCGCATTCTATCTATCAAAAATTCTATTCCCTCGGCTGTGTTCATGGTATTTAAGAATTTTTGTAAGACCCACATTCTTTTAACTCCACCATCATCTAAGAGTAATTCTTCTCGTCTAGTTCCAGAACTTAAAAGATCAAATGCTGGATAAATTCTTCTATTTGAAAGTTTTCTTGTAAGGTGAATTTCCATATTTCCTGTACCTTTAAACTCTTCAAAAATAACCTCATCCATTCTTGATCCAGTTTCTACAAGAGCTGTTGAAATAATTGTTAATGAACCACCTTCTTCAACATTTCGTGCTGCACCAAAAAATCTTTTAGGTCTTTGTAGTGCACCCGCATCAATACCACCACTTAATACTCTTCCTGAAGCCGGCGCCAAAGTATTATAAGCTCGTGCTAATCTTGTTAAAGAGTCCAAAAGAATGACAACATCACGCCCACATTCTACTAAACGCTTTGCTTTTTCAAGAACAATTTCTGCAACCTGTACATGACGTGTTGCATACTCATCAAAGGTTGAACTTACAACCTCTGCTTTCACAGAACGTTGCATATCAGTAACTTCTTCTGGACGTTCATCAATAAGTAACATAAGCATTATAACTTCTGGATGATTCATAATAATAGTATTTGCAATCTCTTTTAAAAGATTTGTTTTTCCTGTACGAGGAGGCGCAACAATCATTCCACGTTGCCCTTTACCTATTGGAGTTAATATGTCCATAATTCTTGTTGATACTACAGAAGGATCGCCTTCTAAATTAAATTTTTCATTAGGAAAAATTGGAGTTAGATTTTCAAAAACAGTTTTTTTGAAAGCCATCGAAGGAGATTCAAAATTTACACTATCTATTCGCTGCAAAGCAAAATATTTCTCTGCCTCTTTAGGTTTTCTTAAGGTTCCCTTAACTACATCTCCAGTTCTTAGACCAAATCTTTTAATATGCATTGGAGAAACATAAATATCATCTGGACCAGGAACATAATTAAATTTAGAAGATCTTAAAAATCCAAACCCATCAGGCAATCTTTCTAAAATTCCTTCTCCATAAATTTCAATCCTTTTTTCAGATTGAGATTCTAAAATTCTAAATATTATTTCTTGTTTTTTCAAAGATGCAACATTAGGAATATCTAATTTTTGAGCATATTTTATCAAGTCCCTGATTGGCATCTCTTTTAATTCCTGAACGCTTATAGATGTTTTTTTTACTTCATCATCTCTAGTGTTTGAAGGTTTTGTTTTTTGATAAGATGGCTTTTTTTCTGAATATTTTTTTTGCGTTACTTTATTTTCTTTTTCCATTTTATTATCATCTTTTTTATAATCATTATCACCATTTTTAAATGACATATTACTTCCATTCATATATTTTTTTCACCTTTATTAATAACAATAAACCGTTGCTACCACTACTTCGAATAACAAACTAACGTAGATGGAAGCTAAAGTTCATAAATAAGAAACTATTTTTATAGAAAACAATTTTATCAATCTAAATTTATCTCTAATTACTTTCTGATTCTGCAAGAACAGGTCCAATGGCTAATATAACAGAGCTAGCAATATAAATAGAAGAATATGTACCAACAATTATTCCAATTAACATCACAAAAGAAAATCCTCTTAAAGTTTCTCCCCCAAGTAAGAAAAAGGAGCCTACAGCTGCCAAAGTTGAAATACTTGTTAACAAAGTTCTTTTCAATGTTTGATTAATACTTGTATTCGTAATGTTTATTAGAGTATCCCCTCTCATCTTTTTAAGATTTTCACGAATTCTACTAAATGTAACAATTGTATCGTTTAAAGAATAACCTAAAATTGCCAAAATTGCCGCCAAAACATGCAATGAAATTGGCTCACCGAATAACAACACACATACTAAGACTACAAGAACATCATGAGCAATTGCAGCAACTGCTCCAACTGCAAAAATATATTTATATCTGATTGCTACGTACAACAAAATTAGAATTAAAGAAAGTAAAATTGCAATAATTGCATTCCACTTTATATTTTTTCCTACCTCTGCTCCAACCATGTCAACATTATCAACAGTCATTTTGCTATAAGTTATAGCACGGTCAATATTCGATTTAAATTTTTTCTCAACACCCTCAATTTGATCACCTACACGAACAAGGAATTCTCGTCCTGAAATACCAATACTTTGAATTATTGAATCTTTCCATCCTTCTTTCGCAATAGCCTTACGCAAATCAGAAATATTAACTTTTTTATCAAAAGAAACTCGAATCTGAGTTCCACCAGAAAAATCAATGTGATATTTAAAACCACCTTTTATAAAATAGGCAACAAGACCTACAAACAAAATAATTGCCGAAATAATAGCACAAATATGACGATATTTTAAAAAATCAATCATAGCTTTTCCTACTCTTCCTAAAAATAAATTGTTTTTTCATATTAAAACTTAAAAAAGATTCATTAAGATTTTTGTTCAATAACGGATACAAATTTTCTACCTTTAAATCCTTCATAGAATTTAACAAATCCATCACTAATTGCAAATAACGTATCATCCCCACCCCTTTTTACTCCACGACCGGGATAAAATTTTGTTCCACGTTGACGAATTAAAATTTGACCACACTTAACACTTTGACCACCAAATCGTTTACAGCCTAGACGTTTACTATGGCTATCACGACCGTTACCCGTAGATCCACCACTTTTACTCGTTGCCATCTAAATTCCTTATTTGATTATTCATGACCATGAAAAATGCCTAAAATTTTAAATAAAATACAATTTTTTACCAAATTTAGCAAAGAAGCTATAAAAGATACGAAAAACCCTCCTTTTTTCAAAAAATCTTGTTGATCAAGACTAATATCACTTTGCCTTTATTTTTAACAAAAGTCAAAGGTTATTTGGTAATACTTTCCCAATTTTTGCCTGTTCGAATGGTTACTTTAAAAGGAATCTCCCAGCTAACTACCCCCTCCATGCATTTTATAACCAACTTTTCAACCACTTTTAATTCGTCATTCGGTAGTTCAAATACCAATTCATCATGTATCTGCAAAACCATCATAGCCTCAAGCTTCTTTTTTTGAATATCCTTATCAATATCAATCATAGCCAACTTCATTATTTCCGCGGATGTACCTTGAATAGGTGTATTTATAGCAATGCGTTTCGCAGCTTCAAACAAAGTTTTATTCTTCTCATGTATTTGTGAAACATATCTTCGTCTTCCCAACCATGTTTTTACAAAGCCATTCTTTTTAGCAAACTCCACAGTTTTTTCTATAAATTTTTTTACACCTATATATTTTTGAAAATATTTTTCTATATAATCTTTAGCCTGACCAGGTTTTATACCCAAATCTTTAGACAATCCATAAGGAGTAAGACCGTAAGCTATACTAAAATTAATTCTTTTTCCTACCTGACGTTGTTCATTTGTTACTTTTTTAAGAGGAATCTCAAAAATCTGACTTGCACTCAAAGAATGAATGTCCTTATCATGTAAAAAAGCATCAATTAAATTTTTATCTTTTGTCATATGTGCAAGTACACGTAATTCCACTTGTGAATAATCTGCAGATAAAAATACTTTTCCTTTTGAAGCAATAAATGCTGAACGAATTTTAATACCATGGCCTGGTGAAGCAGGAATATTTTGTAAATTAGGTCTATAACTTGAAAGCCTACCGGTAGATACCATTGTTTGACTAAAAGAGGTATGTATTCTTCCCGTTCGTAAACTTTTCTTTTTTATTATTGGAACAATATATGTGCTTTTAAGTTTTGTTAGTTCACGATATGTCAAAATCATTCCAGGAATAGGATGAATTTTACCAAGCTCAAAAAGAACTTCTTGATCGGTAGAACGCCTTCCCTTACTACTCTTTTTTATAACTGAAAGTTTTAATTCATCAAATAAAAATTTTTCGATTTGCATAGGCGAATTAAGATTAATTCTTGTAGCTTTCCTTTTTCTTTCACGTGCAATTGCAGATATAATCTTTTTCTCAATTTTATTTAAATCTTTCTCAATATTCTTACCAACTTCTCTTAATTTTTTTTCATCCAAATAAATACCAAATCTCTCCATCCTAAAAAGAACCTGGCTAAGAGGCATTTCTACTTTTTCAAATATTTTTTTAAGATCTTTATCTTTATTAAGATCTTTTTGTAAAATTGATTTCAATTTAAATGTTTGTAAAGAATCATGAGCAGCATATTCCGAAGCATCTTTTAATGGAACACGTTCAAAACTTTTATATTTTTTACCCAAAACCTGCTTAAAAGCTCGCATCGGCTCATCAAAATATCTTAAAGAAAGAGATTTTAATCCTATCTTTTCACTATCACTTTTTCTCAATAAATTTGCAGCAATAAGAGTATCAAAATATACATTTTTTATATCTATATCATATTTTTCCATAACAAGTTGATCGAATTTTGTATTATGAAGTATTTTTTTAATTTTACTATTTTCAAAAATTGGTTTTAATTTTTCTAAGACATACTTTTTTTCCAAAACTTCTTCATGATCTATATAAACTAATGGAACGTAATAGCTCTCTTTTTTATTAAAAGCAAAAGAAAAACCGACAAGATCATTATCAATGACATCAAGACTAGAAGTCTCTGTATCAAAAGCAAACTCTTTTACATTTTTAAGTTTTTTAAAAAGCTCATCAAGATCTTTTTGGCTTGTCACAACATAACATTTCCATTTTCTTTTCTGTTTTTCATAATTTTTTTTATCAAATGTTGGAATTTCCTGATCAAATAATGTTGTTTGTATTTCTTTGCCAATTTCCTTCTCTACCGTTTTTATTGAACCAAATTTCTTTTGAATTTCTTTTAGTAATGTTACAAATTCCAGCTTTTGAAAAAAATCAATTGCATTTACAATATTATTTTTATCAAATTCAAAATCTTTTTCTTTTAAATTTAATTTGAAATACTTGAGAGAAAAAAGTTTAAAACTTAAAAATGCATTATCTCTTCCCTGCTCAAGAAGTTTTCTAATTTTCTCTTTTTTTACTTTGTCCAAATTTTTATAAAGATCCTTGAGTGAATCAAATTTTTTTACAATTTCAAGTGCACTTTTTTTACCTATTCCTTTAACTCCTGGAATATTATCTGATACATCACCAAGTAAAGAATAAAAAAACGACACTTTTTCAGGTGGATATCCTTTATCCTTTTCAAATGTTTTATAATCAAGAATTTTATCTTTGAATGGATCAAAAACTACAACACAATCACTTATAAGTTGATATAAATCTTTATCTGGACCAACTATTACTATATTTTTCTTTTTAAAATCTTTTACTATTGAAGCAATTAGATCGTCCGCCTCATAACCCGTTTTTGATACTTGAAAAAGCCCAATTTTTTTAGCAAATTCCATTATATCTTCTTTTTGAACAAAAAGATCACTAGGAGGTTTTTGCCTTTTCGCTTTATATTCAGAATAAATTTCTTTTCGAAAAGTTGGACCTTTACTATCCCAAACCAAAACAACATTTTTTGGATCAAAATCATCAATTAATTTTTTTATGGCTCTACAAAAACCATATGTTGCCTGTGTAGGGATTCCTTTTGATGTTTGAAGAGGACGCAAAGCATAATAAGAACGATATAATAAATAAGAGCCATCAATTAAAAACAGGGCGTTTTTTTCTATATTTTTTGGCACTTTTTCTACCCTTTCCTATTTATTCAAATATACTACAATTTAGTGTTTATTTTTATATCATCTTTAAAAACATCATCAAAAGTTTCAAAACAAACCCTATTCCCTTCACCAAAGGAAATTGACAATAATTTTGGTTCATAATCTTTAGTAAAATAAAAAATAGGGTAATAGAAATATGCTTTTTCAGTTTTAATAGAAATACTTTCTGAAAAATCATAATATTTGAACGAATAAATTTTTGACTCTTTTAAATTATAAAAATTGATATTCCAAACTACAACCATAAAACAATTATCTTTATCTGTTTCAGAATAAGTTAATAAAAAATCATTTTCATTATGCCATTTAATATAATCAACAATATATGAATGCTTTTTTAAAACTACTACAAAATCGTTGTCTATGTTTGTTAATAAAACTTTACCGTCCTCTAACGCAATTGCTCTAATATTTTTTTTTGTAGGATGTTTCTCTACACGATCAGGATGAGTTTTCATATAATCATGTAAATTAAAATTTTTCATAGAAAAAAGAAAGATATTATTTGAAAAAATAAAAATTAGAAAAAATGATAACATAAGAAACTTTTTCTTCATTTATCTACCTTTCTCTAATTAAATATTTAATCAATTATTTTTTATCAACCAAAATTATCTTACAAATTTAATTTCAAATACAAGAACAGAACCATTATTCAACCCAATACATAAAAGCCACGGCTTATCTACATTCCAAGATAAACATCTAACATTACCTTCCAATTTTTCTAGTTTAGTCAAAATTTGTACTTTATCATTATAAGTATTCCATATCTTAACGCAATTTTCATTTTCACAAAATGTTGCTATTACATGTTCATATTTTGGATTCCAAGATACATGAGTTCTCCCAATATTATTTTTTTTAGAATTACTATGCATAAAAGAATTAAAGCATTCTCCATTTTCACAATTCCATATTTCTATATTTCCATCAGGATAAGAAACTGCTAAAACATCTTTATTTTTATAGTTCCAATTAATATCAATAAATTCAAAATGATTTTTATAATAACAATCGATTAACATTTTTACACATTTTCCATTTTTATAATTGAATATTCCTATTGAACCATCATTAAAAACTGTAGCAAATAAATCTTGATTATTACAATTCCATGCCATTGACATTACATCTCTACGCTGCTTTATCAAATATATTAGTTTAATCATCATGTTATTTTTAATATTTTTAATGCTCCAAACCATTATATTTCTATTTAATGAATATGAACAAAATAAATTTTCAGAAGGATGTAATAATATATTTTTAACTTTTATAAGATGTAATGAATGATTTAACATTTCTTCAACATGGAAATCAAAAACATGGAAATCATAATTCCAAATTTTTAAACGGGAAAAAGAATCAAATGTTATTAATTGATTATTTGTACCTGCATACCAAGATAAAAAAACAAACTCACTTTTTTCATTTTCTTCTCCTGATGGTTCTATTTTATAAACTATCTTCTTATTTGTAACATTCCAAATTTCAATTTTATAATCAAAACCAATAGCTAATAGAATTTCATCATTTTTTTTATTCCATTTCAAAAATCTAATATCAGAATCACGAGATTTTTTATCCTTTAAAACAAAATAATTTATTCTTTTTATTTTTACACATTTTAAAAAATAAAAATTTGAAAAAATAAACAAAATAAATACTAAACTTGAAATTAAATTTCTTTTCATACTATTAAAATTTCAAAAACCAAACTAAATTATATTAATAATAAAAAAACAAATATTTAATAAAAAAATTAAATATCAAATTCAATTATTTTAACAATATTTTTAGTAACAGAACCAACAACCAAAATATACTTTTTTGAATATCAAGAAAGAAAACTAACTAAACTATTATCATTATTAGCATATACTTTGACTTCGCACAAGCACATTTTATCATCATCAATATTCCATATTTTAATATTTCCACAATCACATGCTAGTGAATAATTTCTCATGATGCAAAAGATAACACTATTTCAAAAAAACAAAAAAATGTTAACAATAAAACTTAATATGTCATATTCTAGTGATGTAACTTTACTTTATTAAATTAAGGATATTTTATGAAAATTTTATCTTTAGATCTTGGAGACCAATGGATTGGAAGTGCAATATCAGATTCACTTGGTATAACTTGCCGCCCATTAAAAACAATTAAATCTGACGAATTAAATTCTTTTCTAGAAAAAATCTTAAAAGAAGAAAACATAAAAAAAGTTGTTGTAGGACTTCCAATAACAATAAAAGGAAAAGAAAGCGAACAAACCAAAAAAGTTAAAACTAAAGCATTAGAATTAAAAAAACAATTTTACATAATCAACGATAAAAAAATCGAATGGATATTGTGGGATGAAAGATTAAGCAGCAAAAGAGCCGATCATTTAAAAAAAACGCTTAAATCTAAAAAAGCAAAACAAGAAAATCATTCAATAGCTGCGGCTTTTATCCTTCAGAGCTACCTTGATAGCCTTGTATTCGACATAAAATAAAACCCTTACTCTTGATTCTATCTCCCAAAACATATTTTGCCATATATTTTTTTAAAGCATTGTTATTATCAAAAAAAATCTTCTTTTGCAATTTACTAAAAAATGTTTAAATTGATAAAAAAAGAAGTAAGGATACATTTAAAGTATTTTAAATAGATAAAGGAGGGTATAAAATTATGAAGTGCCCGAAGTGCGATGGTTTAATGGTGTTACAATCGTTCTTTGACCACTTTATAAACTTTGAAGGTTGGAAATGCCTAAATTGTGGTAAAATTATAGAAAAAAAAGAGAACACTATTAAAGATAACGCTTTTAGCATATTTTATCAACACCAAAAGATAAAAAAACAAAACAACTAAAAATGAACATCCCAATTTTTTTAAGCATCCAAGGTAGTTATAACAAATTACAAATATCATTATTTAAAGGAGATATTTGTTATAAATCAATAACCGAAAATAATAGATTAGCAAGTAGCATCTTAATTCCATTAATAAAAAATCTTTTAAATAAAAATTCAATAGAACTTTCAAAAATTAAATTTATTGGTGTTGATCAGGGACCTGGAGCCTTCACTTCATTGCGTGTCATAATATCAACTATCAATGGAATAAGTTTTTCAAGCAAAATTCCATTGATAGGAATAGATGGTCTTGATGCCTTGGCACAAGAAACAATCACAGATCGTAAATCAAATCAAAATAAATCACAAATTCTTATTCCACTTCTTAATGCATACAATAACGAAGTTTATTATGCCTTTTATAAAATTTCTGAAAATAAAAAATTAGAACTTTTAAAAAATTTAAAAAATTTTAAAGGATATAAAAAAATAGATATGTTATTGGAACAAATAAAAATCAACTTTCCAAATCAATCACTACTTTTTAGTGGAAATGGAACTGAATTACATAAAAACCTTATTCAAAAAAAATTTGAAAATCAAAAAATAACAATTGCTAAAAATGATACCTGCTCTTCAAAACAAATTGCCAAAATGGCTCTTGAAAAATATCAAAAAAAAGAAGGGCTCAAATATAAATTGTATCCGTTATATTTAAAGTCTCAACATTTTGCAATAAGATCACTGCCACATACTTCTAACACTTCCTAAGCCAACCGATATTGCTTCAACTGAACGTAATGTGGTTGGTGTAAGTTTGTAAAATTCAAAAGAATGATTTTTCAAAAGTTCAAGCTCTTGATCTGTAAAACCACCTTCTGGACCAAACATTAAAACAAGTTTTTTTATTAATTTTTCATGCAAGTTTTTAAGTAAATCAAATAACGGCATACCGTTAGTATCAAAAACAACTTTTTTAATATTTTTATTTTGAACGATTTTTAAAAAATTTGATAACTCCATAGAAGTATTCAATTGTGGTATAAAAAAATTCTTAGACTGCTCACAAGCAGAAATAATTATTTTTGATAGTCTGTTATTTTCTTTTATATCACCAAATCTTCTTTTAACTTTCTCAGTTTCTATAGGATTTATTTGACTTACTCCTATTGAAGATGCTGTATAAACAATATTTTCAAATGAACTTTTTTTTAACATAGAAGGACAAAAAATAATCTGGGGACTTAGTGGTTTATTTTTATTAATCTTTAAAATTTTTGCAAAAATGATATTTTCTTTTTCAAAACTTTTTTCAAGTAAAACAAGCTCAGTATTTATATTTTTATCGAATAAAATAAAATGTTCATCACATTTTAATCTTAAAATATGAAACAACCTTTTATACAAAATTTTATTTTTGCAAACAAAATCCTGATCAACTTTTAAATTAAGGATAAGATCAGAAAAGTTTTCAAAATATATTGAAAAAAGATGTTTATCTTTTTTATTTTTCATAAAATTTAGAATTTAAAGATCACCATAATAAGGGAACAAGATTCCACAAAACATATAAACTAATCAATGTACCACCTACCGATAAGTAGATTTTTTCATTATTCTTAAAATGATTAATTAGAGTCTCCTTTAACATTCCTGATTTTAATTTAAGTGCAAAAAAGATTAATGCCAATTTATCTTTCAAAGTCAAATCTTTATCAACATCTTCCGAAAGATCTGAAAAATCCAAACTATCTAAACAATCTAAAAATTCTTCTTCCAACTCTAAATCTGAAAATAAATTCTTTTCTAAAATTTGTTCCTCTTTTTTCTCATCTTTTAATTCTATTTTTTCTAAACAAAAAATAGAATTAAACAATAAAAAACCAAGTAAACCTAAAAATAATAACTTTTTTTTCATAATAATAAATCCTTTTTCTATCTCAAACTAAACCTTGCAAAATATTCATTTATTTACAAAACTCTATCAAAAAGGCTGCCATTAGAACACAATTAGTGTAACAAAAAATAAAACTTATAAAAATATCATATTTATATAATAAAAAAAGGAATCCCAAAATGCCCAAAAATAAAAAAGAACCACCTACGATACTTATAATTTTGGATGGTTTTGGATATAGAAAAGAAGAGAGTGGTAATGCGGTTAAAGCTGCCAACATGCCAAATTGGAAAAAATGGCTCAAAATTTATCCAAGTACTCTGCTAAACGCTTCGGGAGAAGCTGTTGGTCTCATGCCTTTCTATATGGGAAACTCTGAAGTTGGCCATACATGTTTAGGAAGTGGAAGAATTGTAAAAACAGCCCTTATAAAATTTCATGAAGCGGTTATGGATGGAAGTTTTTTTAAAAATAAAATGCTTCTAGAAAATTTTAAAAAAATAAAAAAACATAATTCTTCTCTACATCTTATGGGATTAATTTCTGACGCCGGAGTTCATAGTCATCAAGAAAATCTTTATTCTATTTTAAAACTTGTGCATAAAAATGGTTTGAAAAAAGTTTTTATTCACGCCTTTTTAGATGGAAGAGATACCCCTCCAAAATCGGCAAAAAAATTTTTAATGGCTCTAGAAAATCTTTGTCGCCAACTAGATTGTGGTCAAATTGCCAGTTTACATGGAAGATTTTATGCCATGGACCGAGATAATAATTGGGAAAGAACCAAAAAGTCTTATGATGTTTTATGTAAAGCTCCTCATGATTTTAAATCAGAAAGTTGGCAAAATGAAATTGAAAAATCTTATCTAAATGAAATTACAGATGAATTTTTTGAACCACATCTACTATTAAAAGATGGAATTATTAAAAAAGAAGATGGTATATTCTTTTTTAACTTTAGACCAGACAGGGCAAATCAGATAACAGAACCATTTATAAATCCTAATTTCGACAAATTTAAAACAGAACAACTCAATTCTACAACAAGTTCACTTTCATTTTTTGTAACAACCACAAGATATAAAAAAGAATTTGAAAAATTTAACAATCAAATTCTTTTTGAAAAAGAAAAAATAGAACATACTCTTCTGGATGAAATCTCAGAACAAACATTTGGTAAAAAAATTTTTGTAATTGCTGAAACCGAAAAATATGCACACGTAACATATTTTTTTAGAGGAATGGTAGAAAAACGATTACCAAACGAAAGTTTTACTTTAATTCCATCAATTAAAGTAAAAAATTATATAAATCATCCAAAAATGTCTGCAGAAAAAATTACTAATTCAATTTTAGAATCATTAAAAACAGATCCTGCCTATTTTTATCTTGTAAATTATGCTAATCCAGATATGGTCGGCCATTCAGGAAATTTTAATGCAACAGTAAAAGCATGTGAATTTTTAGATAAACAATTAGCTGAACTTTATAAACAAGTTATAGAAAAGCAAAATGGAACAATTTTCATAACAAGTGATCATGGAAATGCAGAAGAAATGATAGATGTTAAAACTGGCAAACCAAAAACCTCACACACAAATAACCCAGTAATTTTTATAATAATTAATAAATCTTCGCCAAGACTTCGATTCATAAATAAAAAACTTAAAACAAATAAAAAAGAAATTCAATATGATAAGCCCACATTGAGCATCGCCAATATCGCTCCAACAATTTTGAAATACTTAGGATTAAAAATTCCAAAAGAAATGATACAAAAAACAATTTTTTAAAATAAATAACATATTGAAAAACAAAAAAAATAATGTTATTGTTCTGTTTTTAACATAACATCTTTATAATTTGTTTGGGGGATTCTGGGTGAAAAAATCATTTCAACATGTTATTTTAATATTTTTTTCTATAATCTTTTGTATAACATTTACAACATATATTAATTCATCATTATTATATAAAAATCACCAAAAAGTAATCAATTTTTATGACATCAAAAAACTTGAATACATCATAGAACCAAAATTTGAAAAAAATTCTACAAAACTTAATGTAGATTTGTATATTGAATTAAAAAATAAGCCCAATATTCTAAATATGCTCTATCTACATATTCCAAATAAATTTGGTTTTGCTGAAAATTTACATCGTGATATAAAAAATTTAAACATTGTAGAATCAGAAGCAATAATAGTTCATACTAACGAACCTTATACTAAAATAATAAAAAATATTTTAACAAATATTATTCATATAAATTACACAGTAACTTGTTCTGTAAAAAATCTAAAAAATATGAATGGACAAAATGATTACTATAGACCAATACTTACCAAAAACTATTTTCATCTTATTGGATATAATTTTATAGTTTTCCCATGTTGGAAATATGAAAATCAGAAAAGATACTATACTGAAAATGATAACCTAAATATCATATTAAAATGGAAAAACATGCCCACAAATTGGAAATTCGCAAATAGCCACGGGATAAATAATCCAGAACAAAATCTTTTCATATCTATAAGCAATTTTATTTACTCAATTTATATTGCAGGAGATTTTATAATTAAAAAGTTTACTTGTAAAAATTATCCAGTTTTTTTGGTTATGCTCGGAAAATCTTCTTTTCAATATAAAGAATTTGTAGAAATAGCAAAAAAAGCAATTAATACACAAAGAGAATTTTGGAATGATTATAATTTTCCACACTTTCTAATTACGATACTACCATTAGGCAAAAATCATAACTATGGAGGAGTTAGCCTTTTAAATTCATCTGTAATATTTCTAGGTGAAAAAAAAGAACTAAAATCCATAGATTCAATCTATTGCATTAATCATGAATGTTTTCATACATGGAATAAAGGCAAAATTGCTAATTATACGCTTCCATGGTTTTCTGAAGGTTTTACAGATTACTATGCGTATAATTTTGCATTAAATACAAAATTGCTAACATTCCACCAATACATAAATATATATAACAAAACTTTATATAATCTTTATATATCTTCTTTTAAAGATGAAAAATTTCCATATTATCTTGGCCATGTTTTAGCTCACAATTGGAACTCAAAAATAAAAAATAAAACAAATGGCAAATTTTCACTAGATAATATAATGCATGACATTATTAACAAATCAAAAAACAATAACAAAAAAATTACTACAAAACTAATAAACGATATAATTAAAAATTATATTAAAGAAGGAATAAATGAAGATATAAAAAAATATATTGAAAAAAAACAAACAATAATTCCAGATAAAAATGCCCTAGGATCATGTTACACTTTAAATTGGATCAAAATAAAAAAAGGAAATAAAGAATTTGATATTCCACAATATATCCTAAAAAGTAATCCCCTTATTTATTAAAAAAACCAATAAAAACTATAAATTTTCACGCTTTTACCCTTAAAATCAACTTTATTGCAATATTCACAAAATGATGATATCATGATAAAAGTTAAAAATGAGATGGTTTTTAAAGGAATATCCTAAAATAATCTTTAAACTTTTTACTAATGATAGTTAAAGTTCCAACTATGGAACTGGTGTATTTTTTTATTTATTTTTCAAAGGACTTTTTTATGAATATTTACGTAGGCAATTTGTCTTACGACGTAACAGAAGAAGAGCTAAAAGAAAAGTTTGAAGCTTTTGGACCTGTTGTTTCAGCTCGAATTATTACAGACAAATTTAGCGGAAAACCAAAAGGATTTGCTTTTGTTGAAATGGCAAACCAAAATGATGCTCAATCTGCAGTTGATGGTTTAGATGGACAAGAATTAAAGGGAAGAAAACTTAAAGTTAACAAAGCCCATGATCGTCCTAGTAGACCACCACGTGGTTCATTTGGTGGACCAAGTGCAGGTGGTAGCAGAGGAAGAGGTCGATATTAAATAATTGATATTAAATAATTATTAAATATAATTTTTTAGCCCCGATTTTTTATTTTAAAAAATCGGGGCTAAATTTTTATCAATACTTTTTATTAATTTTTCATACTAATCTAAGTATTCCCTAATGCAGACTCATATCTTTCTCTCTGAAATTTGCCACAAGTAGTATCATGTTCATGCTCTTTTATTTTTTCTTCAAGAACTTCATTTACAATATTTTTTGTAAGAGTTCCTCCACCAATGTTATACGCTGATATTCTTAATTCAGAAACCATCTGCTCAATCTCTCTTCCAGAAAACCCTTTTATTTTTTGTCCGATAATCTTAATAAACTCTTGATCTATACCTTTATCAATATCAATCGAAACCCCATGTTTACTCCCATTTCTCTCAATAATTCTAATATCATTTATAATGTATTTGCCAAAATATAAATTAAATATTCGTATTCTTTCAGGCAATTTAGGAAGAGGAAATTGAATTTTCTTGTGAATTCGACTTAATGCCGCAAGATCAAGTTCATCTTCATAATTTGTTGCAAATACCAACATATATTTTTCTGAACTGGTACCAGTTCTTGATAAAAACGCATTAACAAGATTTTTACCTTGATTACTTAAAACCCTTCTGTCCCTTAAAAATGCATCTGCCTCGTCAATAAATATTAATAAACCCCTCTTACTTTGTTCTGCCCAGTCAAACAATTTATGCAATTCAACAATTCCTTCACCATTTTTAAATTGCGCAAAATCTGCACCAGACATTATTGCATAATCCATTCCAGAATATCTTGCAAGTCGTTTTGCAAACATAGTTTTACCAGTTCCTGGAGAACCATAAAAAAGAGTGTGCCTGAATGGAAGAGAATTTTCCATTGTATTTCTAGTATCATCCGCCAAAAATTTTAATTTTGTAGCCATTTTTTGTTCCAGTATAACCTCTTCTAGACTAATCTCTTCACACTCATATCCAAGAATTGAATGCTTCCAAAAATTTTTTAATGCATATTTCCAATCATGTCGTGTAGATTCACGAACTAAAGTTGGTTTTCCAATCTTAGCGTTTAACCAATTAAAACTAAGTTTGCACCCATAATAACCACCAGTTATAGCCACAGCTCCACCACAAACTGCCAAACTTATTGATCCAAGTGTTTTTTGTTTTGTAAGCTGCTTTATACTCTCTACCCATTTTCCAATAGCCATTGCTCCTTCAGCTCTAGCCTTAACTTTAATATCCTCATGCCTCATATCTTTGTTCATTTTAGCCCAAAATAAGTTCATTCCATTATTAGTTTGTTCACCAAATACTTTCGTCCAGCTTTTTTCTTTTTCTTCTATTCCTGTATACCTTTTATTTAATTGTTCTAGCTCTACATTTGTTCCTGCTAATTTTTCTTCCCAAGAATGATAATTTTCATCAGGCCATTTATTTACAGAAGAACTATAACCTATTTTATTTGCAATGTTCCTTTTACATCTTTCTCTTTCTGCTGAAAGATGCCTAATTTTTTTCTCTATATCTTCTTTATCTCCTTTATACCATTCAGAAGCAGAATTTCCAAATCCTGTCATAACATTACCTGCAAATTCTGCTGCTACTCTTCCACTTTCCAAAACTTCTTGCTGCGTAAGATTAATTCTTGCTTCATCACCTAAAAGCCACTGTAAACCTGGAAGATCAAATTGCATAGAATTACTTGAGCCAACTAATAAAAAAGATAAAAATAAATATTTAATGATTCTTTTCATATTTTTTACCCCTCACTTTTTGAATTGCTTAAATATGGAGATACAAATTTTATTGCCAATTTCCCACTAACACCAAACCCATTTAATACTAAATTCACCCAAAATTCATTTTCTTTAAAACAATAATTTTTATTTTTCAACCAAAAATTAAACGAAAAATCATAAGCCTTACAAATAAAATCTTTTATCTTTTTTTCTATTTCTAAAAATTTACTTTTACCTACTTTTACAGTGCCTTTGAATTTTTCTCTTTCAAATTTATAAGTTTTCAACAATGGAATAAGTTCGTCCGAAAAAGCTTTTACGTAAGAAAAGAAACTTTTTTGATAGACATTCCTGTAAATGGTTTTAATTGATAACAACAAAATAGAAACTTCTTTTACAAATAAAAGCCAATATGAATCCAAAAATTCTGGCCTTACTTCAACTACCGTAAGAACAGAATTAAAAAGATAAGAAAAATACCCAATCCCACTTGTCAAAGGTCTAGAAGCTATAAACCAACCTTCGATTACATTGGAAATTGGAATAGGCTTTCCAAAAATATAATTCCTAAGGCTGTTACTTTTTAAAGGCATTCCCAATCTATGCCAAAAAACAGCTAAAGACTTTATATCTCTATGACCCAAAAATTGATTTTTTAATTTTCTAGAAATTTCGGTTAAAAAAAGATAAAACAATAAATGTCTCACAAAAGAATTTTTCATAAGAGAAAAGTAATCAAAAGAAAAGTTATTTTCCATAAATTTAATTAGTTCATCCTCAGATAATTTTTTCAATTTCTTATCTTTGCTATTCAAATTATCCGCCATTCTTACAAAAATTCGTATCACTCCATCTACATTTTTAGTAACTTTTTCAAAAAGGTTTTCAATACAATAATCAGTCAATTTTTTATAAAAATACCAATCAACACCAAGATCCGCCCCAAGAAACATTCCTCTTATTATATCTCCTTTATATATTCCAATACTTAAAGGACCATTCTCTGGAAATCTAAAAAGAAGAGTGTTGTTAAAATCTTGTATTTTTTTTTCTTTTTCACCATCACTTTCAAACGTATTAAACCAAAAAGACTCATCTTGCTCCCCTTTTTTTTCATACTCTCCAGCCATTTGCTCATAATGTTCAAATTTGCTTGTAAATTCTTCATTCGAATATTTATCTAATAACGGACCATATTCTTTAACATATTTACTAATTTTTTCTGCTCGCTCAGAAATTATTTTGGAATCTTGATTTTGCATAGCAAAAACATTGGAAATAAAAAAACAAAAAATATATATTAAACAAAAAAAATAAAATAATCTTTTCACAAAACAACCAAGAAGAATTCTTTTAATAATTAAAATAGGAAATATATTACGCCACCCAATCTAGACAATGAAAAAACATTCTAACAAAATTGAAAGAATAGGCAAATATATTGGAAAATAAGAACAAATTATTAATTAAAGTTGATCAGTCAAGAATAGACTTGTTCAACATTTTCGAAAAAAGTTTTTGTGCTATTATAATCCAATATATTATCCAAATAATTTATGGTCATTTTTAATTTTTTCAATAATTCGCCATCCATTTTATCAGATTCATTTTTTTTATAATCTTCAACAAGTTGAATAAAATCATTAATATTTTTTGTTATTTCGTCAAATAAATCTTTAGATAATTTATACATAGAAAAGTTTGCTTCGTAGTTTCGAATCAATGCATTCAATTCATATATTACAAAATATTTATCTCTACGAAAAAAAGAAAAATCTCTTACAGCAAAAAGTGAGCTCGTTAAAAACATAATAAAAAATAATGATTTTACTAATTTTTTCATTTAATCTCCAAATTAAAAATTACATTAACAAACACTTCTTTCCTTTAGTTCTTTTTTTAACTTCTAATTGAATTTCTTCCCATTCTTCTTGAATGTTGTTTATCTTTTCCTCAAATTCTATAAGTTTTTCTTCTATTTTTGCTTCAAATTGTTTAAAACTTAACGTCTTTTCTCCATCTGGATCTAAATCTAAAAAAAGATCGTCTATACTTATTATTATCACTTTTAAATTTTCAACCTTTTTTTTAAATTCCTCATCGTTTAATGATTGTAAACAAGACAATATCTTTTCAACTCTTGTTTTAAACTCTAATTTCCTAGAACTTAACATTGGATCAAAATTCTGACCATTTTTCATTGGTAATACAAATTTAAACATAAACAAAAAACAAATAAATTTTAAAAAAATCTTCTTCATAAAATACCAATTTTAAATGTACGTAAAATAATATTCTTTAAATCTTCAAAACTCCTTCCACCAATTATAATTTCAACTTTTTTCCCATCTTTAAAAAATATAAATGTAGGAACATTATAAACTCCATAATCTCGTGCCAACACTCCTAGCTTACTCACATCAACTTTTACAAAAACTACCTTATCTGAAAAATATTTTCCTAATCGTTCCACAACCGGCATCATTTGTTGACAAGGAATACACCATGGTGCAAAAAAATCAACAAAAACTTTTTCATTTTCTTCTAAAATCTTTTTAAACTCCCTTTCACTTTCTATATCCACTATTTTGACAACAAATTTTACTTTTTCTTTCTCTACAATTTTTTCAACACTCTTTTCTGGTTCATAACCAATATGCTCTAAAAATTTTTGAACCTGCAAAGCTGCTTTACAACCATCTCCAGCTGAAGTAATCAACTGCCTATAAATTTGGTCTGAAATATCACCTACAGAAAAAATTCCCATTCTTGATGTTTCCTGATCCTTATTAACTATAACGTAACCATTTGAATCTAAATCCAACTCCTCTTGAAAAATTTTACTATTTGGAGTAGAACCTATAGCCAAAAACAATCCATCTATATTCACAACATTTTCTTCTTTTTTATTTTGATTATAAGTTACAATATCATTTATTTTTTTATTATCACCTCTTATCTTTTTAACAATTGTATTAGTTATAACCTCAACATTTGAACGCTCAATAACTTCTTTTACAACTCTACCCTTCGTTCTTAACTTTTCTCTTCTTACAAAAATCATAACCTTTTTTGCAATCTTAGAAAGATAATTTGCCTCATTAATCGCAGCATCTCCACCTCCAACAATTGCTACTATTTTATCTTTATACAAAGTCCCATCACACACAGCACAATTAGATACACCACGTCCCCAATACTCCTTTTCACCTGGAATATTCAAATAGTTAGGTGTAGCTCCCATAGCAATTATACAAGAAAGGGCTTTTATTTGTTTAATTTTCCCATCAATCAAATTTTTTACTGTAATCAAATATGGCCATAAAGAAAAATCAATATCCAAAACCGTTTGTGGTAAAATATTGGCACCATAGTTTAATGCATGTTTCTTTAATTTTTCAGCAATATTACTTCCGGAAATATCTATCTCTCCAGGCCAATTACGAACAGAATGTGACATTGCAATTGCTCCACCTGGCTTTTCACCTTCTACTAAAATGTGAGGAATATTCGCTTGTGAAAGATAAATAGCAGCAGTAAGTCCACCACCACCTCCTCCCAAAATTGCAACCGGATATGTATTTTGGTCAAAAGTAACTTTTTTTAAATCAAATTTTTTCAAACCAATTTTGCTCTCACCAAACTGTAGACAACCAAATAAAAAGAAAAGACAAAGTACAAGAACACTGTTTTTAATAAAATCCATGCATCTTCTCCTATTAACGTAAATCAATTTTACTTTGAAAATATTTCTATAAATTTACATTCTACCAAAACCCTACAAATACAATATTTTTCTCCTTTTTTTTAATTAAATTTTTGATATCATTAAGGTCTTGGAAATAACAATATTTGAATATTTTGTCAATTATAATCGTTAGGTTAATAATTTTTAAGATTATTAAAATCTTGAAATAAAATGTATTTTTCTATTAATATAAATTTTAATATAATATTCTTTCAATTCTAAAAGAAAAGGGGGCTTATGAAAATTTCATATAAAAAAACAATTTTTTATTTTATTCTAAGTTTAATATTTTTCTTAAACTTTGGAATGTATGCAAAATATAAACAAAAAGTTTTTAAAAATAATACATTTCAAACAAAATCCATTACTAATCAAATTAAAACAAAAACTTCTGAAATAAAAAAACAACAAAAAAAATCTTTTTTTTCATTAGAAAAATTAAAAAATATTTTTAAAAAAGAAACTTCGATATTTTATATTCTAATTTTTGCTTTTTTAATAGGTATCCTTACAAGCTTTACACCATGTATTTACCCATTAATACCCATAACTTTAGGAATTCTACAAACACAAGCAACACAAAGTATGACACGCAACTTTCTTTTGGCTTCTTCATATGTTTTAGGGATTTCCTCAGTTTATGCGCTTCTTGGGTACTTAGCAGCAACAACAACTATAATCTTTGGCCAATGGTTATCCAATCCCTGGCTAATTGGATTTATAATTTTAATCTTTTTATATCTTGCACTTTCCATGTTCGGCTTTTATGAAATTCGCATGCCATCATTTTTTACAAAAAGAACAACCATACACGTAAAAGGCTCTTTTCTTTATAGTTTTATTTTTGGAATGATTAGCGGAACAATTGCTTCACCATGTCTTACTCCAGCGCTTGCCGTCATATTAGCAGTTGTTGCAAAAATTGGAAATCCATTTTTTGGTTTTTTAATAATGTGGTTTTTCGCTATTGGAATGGGAACACTTTTAATTATAATCGGAACATTTTCAACAACTCTTGCAATAATACCTCAAGCTGGTAAATGGATGGTAGAAATCAAAAAATTTTTTGGGTTTGTACTTTTGGCAATGTGTTGCTATTTCTTGCAACCATTTTTTAGTATATGGACAATTTATAAAATGTACGCAACAATATCACTTTCTGTAGCTATTTATTACCTTATAACTGCAAAAAAAAATATAATAAAAATAATTCTTGGAATAGGACTAATCATTCTTTTCTTAATATTATTATCAAAAGGAATATCAAAACGCTCAAAATTTCTTTATACACAAAATTTACAAATTAATAGTATGTCTTTATTATAAGCCGTAATCCAACTTAAATAACAATTAGGTTACTTCCAATTTTAAAATTCAATATAATATCCATAACAAAAAGAAAAAATAAAAAAAATAAATTTTAGAGTAGGAAGTGATTATGGCCAGATACTTTACCTTAGGAAACGGTAAAATTCTTATATGTTTAGATAAAAATGCACAAATAAGAGATTTTTACTTTCCGTACGTCGGACAAGAAAATCATGTTAATGGCAATATTCATAAATTCGGGGTATGGGCAGATTCAGAATTTTTCTGGTTAGATTCTGATTCATGGGAAAAAAAATTATCATATAAAAAAGATACTCTAACAGCACAAGTTGAAGCTTTCAATAAAAAACTGGAAGTTAAACTTTCTATAAACGACACCGTTCATTGCAACAAAAACATATATTTAAGAAAAGTAATAGTTACAAATAAATCTACAAAAGAAAAAGAAGTTAAATTATTTTTACATCAAATTTTTCAAATAACCGGTAATATAATTGGAAATACTGCTTACTATAACCCAATATTAAAAGCTATAGTTTTCTATAAAGGCAAAAGATACTTCCTTATCAATGGTCTTATTTGTAATGAGGAAAAACATGGAATTAGCAGTTATACAACAGGAATATTTTTTAACAAAGGATATGAAGGTAGTTTTATTGATGCACAAGATGGAAAATTATGTAACAATCCAATAGAACATGGTTCTGTTGATTCTGTAATATCTTTTAACATTAAGCTTTCTCCAAACGAATCTCAAACATTATATTACTGGATATGTGCAGGAACAAAAAATGGTACAATTACTAAATTGAATGATTATGTTTTAAAGCATGGTCCAGAAAATCTTATAAAAAAAACAGAAAAATACTGGATCATGTGGGTAAACAGAACAAATTTCAATTTCTACAAACTTGATGATAGTCTCGTAGATCTTTTTAAAAGATCTCTTCTAATAGTTAACACACATGTTGATAAACAAGGAGCATTTATCGCGGCAGGAGACTCATCAACTTTATATCGCAAAAAAGACACATATGCATATATGTGGCCACGTGATGGTGCTCTTATAGCAAGATCTTTAGATCGAGCAGGTTATAAAGATATGACAGAAAATTTTTTTACATTTTGCTGCAAAGCTTTAACAAAAGATGGTTATCTTTTTCATAAATATAATGCAGATGGATCATTAGGAAGCTCGTGGCATCCATGGATTCATGAGGATCATTTGCAACTTCCAATTCAAGAAGATCAGTTAGCATTAGTTCTTGATGCAATGTGGAAACATTATGCTCAATACAAAAATGAAAAATACATGCAAAATATTTTCAAAAATTTTATTAAACATGCTGCAAACTTTATGTACAATTTTTTTGATAAAGAGTTAGGCCTACCAAAAGAAAGTTATGATTTGTGGGAAGAAAAATTAGGAATCCACACTTTTACATGTTCCACAGTTTATGCGGGACTTATGGCAGCTGGAAAATTTGAAAAAACTTTTGGAATAGGAAATGAAGCAGAAAAATATTTTACAATGGCACAAAATATTAAAAATAATGTAATAAAATATCTTTATGATGAAAATGAAAAAAGATTTATAAAAAGTATTTATTACCATAAAGGTAAAATTAAAAAAGATAAAACTGTGGATTCAAGCAGTAGCTATGGCATTTTTGAATTTAAATTATTACCACCTGATGATCCAAAGATTTTATCCTCTTTTGAATCATTCAAAGAAAAATTATTGAATAAAACTCCAGTCGGTGGTTATGCAAGATACGAAAATGATGATTATTATAGAGTAAACGAAAAAGGGCCAGGAAATCCTTGGTTCATTACAATCTTGTGGCTAGCAGAATACTATATCGTTAAAGCAAAAAATGAAGAAGATTTAAAACCCGCAATAGAAATTTTTAATTGGGTAAATAAAAACAAATTGGAAACTGGAATTTTATCAGAACAATTAAATCCAAACTCAGGCCAACCTCTTTCAGTAGCTCCTTTAACATGGAGTCATGCTGCATATATCATAGCCGTTAACAAATATTTAGAAAAATTAGATTCTTTAGGCATAATCAAAATGGTCAATCCACCAAAAATCAAAAACAATAACAAAAAAATATGAAGATGTTATTTTTTCTTGTAAAATGTAACTAATTTAAAAACACTTCCTGAAAAATAAAGTAAGAGATGAAAATAACTATTCTAAAATTAGGCTGGGAATTTCCTCCAAATAGCTGGGGAGGATTAGGAAATGCTTGTTATGGATTAGTCAAAGGACTAATCTATAATGGAATAAAAGTAAAACTAGTTTTACCAAATAAACAAAAAAGTTTTTTAAATGATTGTAAAATAATTCATGCTCCTGCAATAAAACACAATATAGAAAAAAAATATTCAAAAGAAACATCTATCAAAAAAAAAATATATAATACACTTTATACAAATCTTTTTAAAAGAGTTTCCCATTACACAACTTCTTGTAGAAATATTTCAGATGTAGAAAATTTTGATATTATTCATGCACATGATTGGATGACTTTTAAAGCAGCTATAAAAATTAAAAAATCTAAAAATAAACCATTAATTGTTCATGTTCATTCAACAGAAGTAGATAGACAAGGAATAAACAATATAAAAAAAGAAATCTACAATATTGAAAAAAATGGAATGGAAATTGCCGATAAAATTATTGCTGTGAGTAATTTTACAAAAAAAAGAATCATCAAGTATTATAAAATATCTCCAAAAAAAATAGAAGTCATTCATAATGCCATAACATTAAAAAGAAGTGGTTGTAATAAAAAAGAAATTGATAAAATTAAAAATTTAATAAAAAAACAATCTGAAAAAATTAATACTAATAAAAAAAAATTCAAAGTTCTTTTTTTAGGAAGGCTTACTGCTCAAAAAGGCCCTGGATATTTTATTGATACTGCACATAAAATTTTGCAATCCAAAAATAACGTTGAATTTATTGTTGTAGGTGACGGTGACATGAAAAATAAAATCATTAAAAAAGCAACAAAACTAGGCATAAGTAAAAATATAATATTTACAGGCTATCTACAAGGTTGTCAGATAGATTCTATTTATAAATTAGCAGATGTTTACGTTATGCCTTCTGTGTGTGAACCTTTTGGGCTTGCTCCTCTTGAATCTATGAAAAATGGAACCCCTGTAATTCTTTCAAAAGATGCAGGTGTTTGTGAAATAATTAAAAACTGTTTAAAGGTTAACTATTGGAATATTAATCAAATGGCAAAAAAAGTTATTCAACTTTTAGAATCACCTTTATTACATAAAAAACTTTCAATAAATGGGAAAAAAGAAATAAAAAAAATAAGCTGGAATAAAACAGCACAAAAATGCAAAGTTTTATATAAACAAATTCTTCAAAATTAAAAAAAGGAGAGAAATAATGAAGGCTTTTTCAAAACAATCACCAGTAAGCCTTTCATTTAAAGATATTTCTTTTAAAAATCTACAACTTATAATTTATAAAAAAAATATTTCACCAAAAAAAAATTATATTCTTGCCGCAGATATTGGTGGAACAAAAAGTAATTTTGGGCTTATACAAATACAAAAAGATAAACCTACTCTGGTTTTAATAATCAAAATTGCCAGTAAAAAGATTACTGATTTTTCTCAAACCATAAATCAGATTCTAAAAATTTTAAATGATAAGTACAAAATAAAACCTACCAAAGCTAGTATTGCTGCAGCCGGAAAAATATCTCCAAATAAAAAATATGTAAATTTGACAAATCTAAAAATAAAGATCGATTCTAAAGACATTTTAAAAAAAACAAATTTAAAAAAAATAGTTCTCTTAAATGATTTTGAGGCGATTGGCCATGCGTTACCTTATATCAATAAAAAATCCTTACTTCAAATAAACAAAACAAAAATAATTCATAAAAATAATTTTAATAAAGTTATTCTTGGCGCCGGCACAGGTCTTGGCAAAACTTTTTTGATATGGAACGAACAAATGAAAAAATACAATGTCATGGCCAGTGAAGGTGGTCACGGTGATTTTGCTTCACAAAATCAAGAAGAATTAGATTTGATTGAATTTATCAGAAAAAAATCAAAACCCGTTGAATGGGAAGATTTGCTTTCTGGAACAGGAATTAAAAATATATATAAATTTTTAAAAAGCACAAAAAAATATAAACCAACAAAATACTCAAAAGAAATAGACAAAAATGATTATTCACCGCTTTTGATCTCAAAATATGGAACAAAAACTCCTCTTTGCAAAAAAACTTTTGAACTTTTTGCAAAATTTTATGCACGATCCGCCAAAAACTTTGCCCTTGAAATTTTAGCTACAGGAGGCGTTTACCTTGCTGGAAAAATTGCAACAGAAAATTTAGAAATCTTCAAACAAAAACTATTTATAGAAGAATTTGCTAATAGTTACAAATCAAAAAAAATTTTAACTAAAATTCCTGTTTATATAATAACAGATTACAATATTGGATTATTAGGAGCAGCTGTTTTTGCTTATTCTTTTTAATCTTTAAAATATCTTAAATTTTACTTTAAAACTTCCACAATCTTATTTTCTAAAACATTAACCTCAACTCCACCTTCTATTCTTCCAACAATCTTACCATCTTTAAAGAATAGAAAAATAGGAACTCCGGTTATCTCATATTTTTTTGCTATCTCACCTATCTTGGAAATATTTACTGTTGCAAACTTCATCTCATTATTATACTTTTTAGCCAATTCAGAATATATAAGGGCTATCGATCTACAAATACCACACCATTTTGTTTCAAATTTTACAACTACAGGTAGTTTGGAATCTAGAATATTTTTTTTAAACTCATCTTCATTCTCTATATTGATAACATACTTCTCTTCTATAAACTTTTCTTTCTTTTCTGTTCCAAACCAATCTTTCACCCATTTACAACCACTAAAAAGTGGTAAAACTATCATAACAAGAATTAATGCAGTTTTTTTCATGTTTTATTCCTTTATTTAAACAATAAAAAGTAGATATTAGAACTAAAATTAATAATATCTAGAAAAAATTATCTTGTATATATAATATAAAATTTGAAATAAAATTATTTATTTTTAATCATAAGAATAAAATTTGGAAAAATATCATGACTAGAAGAAAATTTTTTGCAACGTTATTTATAACAACTCTTATTTTTATTTTTATAAAAATTTATCAACATAATCTTCTTATAAAACTTAGTTATCAAAAACAAAGATCCGAAAATAAAAAAAATCTATTAAAACGACATAAGAATAAATTATTAGTAAAATTATCTAAATTAAAAAATTACGGAAAAATAAAAAAAATGGCTCAAGAAAAATTTGGGATGGTTGCATTAAAACCTAGTCAAATCATAACTGTTAGCAAAAATAAAATAAAAAAAATAAAATATGATTAAAAAAAATTATAAACCAAGAGTTTTTATAATCTTAATAATTTTTTCAATTTTGTTTTTTACAATCTTAACACGACTTTATTTGATTCAAATTCATAGAAAAGATTTCTTCAAAATCTTGGCCGAACAACAATATAAGGTCGAGTTAAAAATAAATCCACCACGTGCAAAAATCTACGACTCTATAGGAAAAGTTGCACTTACAATAAACAGAGAAGTCGATTCTACCTTTATTCTTCCAAATCAATTTGAAGAACCTAAAAAAATTAGGTCTTTTTTTAAAAAATATTTCAAAAAAATATATAAAAAAATCAAACGTGACAAAAATAAAAAAATAAAATTTTTATGGTTAGAAAGAAGGCTATCTAAAGAAAAATTGGAATGGTTTAAAAATTTTAAACTTAATGATATTCATTTTTTAAAAGAGCCAGCCCGTTTTTATCCATTTCCTGCAAGTTCAACTATCTTAGGTTTTACAGATATTGATAATTTTGGACTAGCAGGAATTGAAATGCAATTTAATAGCCGTTTATCTGGAACACCAACAACCTTAGAACTTAAAAAAGATGCCCGTTCGGGAAAATTCTACTTTGAAAAAAAAATAAAAGAAAAAGGGAAAAAGGGCCAACCTGTTTTTTTAACTATAGACAGAAAATTGCAATTCCTAGCCTATGAAGAACTAAAAAAAACTGTAGATAAATTTGAGGCCAAATCTGGTTCTGTTCTTATTATAGATCCTGATAGTGGCAAAATTCTTACAATGGCAAACTATCCAGATTTTGATCCAAATAAAAAAGAAATTGAACAAATAGAAAATACAAAAAATCGAATAATTACAGAATGTTATGAACTAGGATCTGTCATGAAAACATTCAGTGCCCTTGCCGCTCTAGAAGAGGAGGTTGTAACACCTGAAGAAGAAATTGATTGTGAAGGGAAAAAAACCTATATAGATAAATTTAAGATAGAAAATTGGAAATCTGTTGGCGTAGTTCCTTTCACAGACGTAGTTCGTCTTTCAAGTAATGTTGGAATCGCAAAGATTGCAAAACGTTTAGGTCCAAAATTGTATACACATTTAAGACGTTTAGGCTTTGGAAATAAAACAAATATACAATTTCCAGGAGAAAGAAGTGGTTTTGTAAATCCACCACACAAATGGTCTCGACCATCTCTTCTTGTACTTTCATTCGGATATGAATTAATGGGAACAATCTTACAATTAGGAAAAGCATTTTGCATAATATCAAATGATGGTTATGATGTTTGTCCACAACTTATAACAAAACCTAAAAAATTTAGATCAACCTTTAGAAAAAAAATATATAAAGACAAAACAATAAAACAAATAAAAAAAATTTTGCAAACAATAGGAAACAACTACAAACAAAACCTCGAAGGTTTTCGTGTTATGGGAAAAACAGGAACTGCACGAAGTGTTAAAAATGGAAAATATTCAAAAAAACATCATGTTTATTTTTTTGGAGGAATTGTTGAAAAAGGACCATACAAAAGAGTTATTGTAACTTCAGTAAATGAACCAAAAGGCGCACATTGGTGGGCATCACAAATTACTGCACCATTATTTAATCAAGTTGCTCAAAGAATGGTAATTCACGATCTAACTCAATTAGGACTTTCTGCGTCAAAAGATTTTTAATACCTAATTTATACTTCTAAAATTAAATGCTTTTACCGCAACACTTTTTATACTTTTTACCAGAACCACATGGACAAGGATCATTTCTTCCAATTTTTTTACCTTCTCGCTTTACAGTTTTATGCTCTTTTGCTCCTGATTCATCACCACCCATCTGCAAAGATGCAAGCTCCTTTTCTCTTTCTTGCTCTATTTCATGTATACTAGCCACAGAAAAACTATCTGGTTTCATTTTGAAAATGCTGTTTATAATATCCCACTTAATCTGATACATCATGTCTTGAAATAACGAAAAAGCTTCTTTTTTATATTCGATTAATGGATTTTTCTGCCCATATCCACGCAAACCAATTCCCTCTTTTAAGTGATCGATATTTTGTAAATGGTTTTTCCACGCCTTATCAACAGTTTCAAGCAACATCCATTTTTCTGCTTCTTTTAACATTTCTTGAGGAAAAAGAGTGCGATACTTTTCATACATGTAATTTAAAAATTCGATAATCTTGTTTTCAAAAACCTCGCTACGCCCAGGATTAAGACTTGCATTTCTAAATTCTGAAACACTAATATTTGTAAGTTTTTCCAAAGAATTAAAAATAGAATTCTCACTCTCAACATCACATTGAGCTTTAGAACAATATATTGTAAAAAGATTGTGTACTATATCGGTAATCATATTTTGGATCAAACCTTTAAGTTGTTCTTCACCTTCTAAAATACTACGTCGATAATCATAAACAACAGTTCTTTGTTGATTTAAAACATCGTCATATTCTAAAAGATGTTTTCGTATTTCATAATTATGCTTTTCAACTTTCTCCTGCGCTTTTTCAATACTGCGTGAAATCATTTTATGCTCAATACTTTCACCAGGCTTCATTCCAATTCGTATCATAGTTTTTTTTAATTTTTCTCCACCAAAAACTCTTATCAAATCATCATCCAAAGAAATATAAAATTTTGAAGATCCAGGATCTCCTTGACGACCTGATCGACCACGAAGTTGATTATCTATTCGTCTACTTTCGTGACGTTCAGTTCCAACAATTCTCAACCCTCCACATTCAATTACACCACCACCAAGTTTTATATCAGTACCACGACCAGCCATGTTCGTAGCAATAGTAATTTTACTTTGCTCTCCAGCCTCTTTTACAATTTCAGCCTCTCTTATATGTTGTTTTGCATTCAAAACATTATGTGGAATATTCTCTTTATTTAAAAGATAACTTAAATGTTCAGACGTTTCGATAGCAATTGTTCCTACTAAAACCGGCTGTCCTTTTTTATAACAATTTTTTAAATCATCAATTACCGATTTAAACTTATCTTCTTTTGTCAAAAATATTATGTCAGATTCATCTTTTCTTATCATCGGTTTGTTGGTAGGAACTACAATAACACCAAGTTTATAAATATTGTGAAATTCAACCGCCTCAGTCTCTGCAGTACCTGTCATACCAGCAAGTTTTTTGTACATTCTAAAATAGTTTTGCAATGTTATTGTAGCAAGGGTCTGATTCTCTCTTTCAATCTTCGCCCCTTCCTTTGCCTCAAGAGCCTGGTGTAAACCATCACTATATCTTCTTCCAGGAAGAATTCTCCCCGTAAATTCATCAACAATTAAAACTTGATCGTCTTTTACAACATAATCAACATCTTTTGTAAAAAGAGTCTTCGCTTTAAGTGCCTGCTGCAAATGATGTAAAATTAAAATATTTTCTGGAGCATAAAGATTTCCAACACTCATTGAATTCTCAAGTTTGTCCATACCAGATTCATTAAGATGAACAGATCTAGCCTTCTCATCAACTTCATAATCAAGATCTTTTTTTAAAGGAAGAACAACTTTGTTGGCTCTAATATAAAGATCACTTCCTTTTTCACTTGGACCAGAAATTATAAGAGGAGTTCTTGCTTCATCAATAAGAATAGAGTCTACTTCATCTACAATTGAATAATGAAGATCACGTTGAACATATTCTTCGAGATTAAACTTCATATTATCTCTTAAATAATCAAATCCAAATTCATTATTAGTTCCATATGTAATATCTGCATTGTAAGCCTTTTTTCGAGATTCATCATTCATCTGATTCTGAATAACACCAACTTCTAAACCAAGATGATTATAAATAGGACTCATCCATTCAGCATCACGACGAGCAAGGTAATCATTAACTGTTATAAGATGAGCACCTTTTCCTGTAAGCGCATTTAAATACAAAGAAAGTGAAGATGTTAAAGTTTTTCCTTCACCAGTCTTCATTTCTGCAATTTTTCCTTCGTGAAGCACTACACCACCTACCAACTGAACATCATAATGTCGCTCACCAAGTTTTCTTTTTGCAACTTCACGTACAACAGCAAATGCCTCTGGTAAAATACTATTCAACGATTCCCCATGATCAACCCTCTCCCTAAAAATATTTGTCTTCTCAGTTAGCTGTGCATCACTCAATTCAATCATATCTTGCTCTAAAAAATTTATTTTTTGAACAAGTGGACGCATTCGTTTTAATTCACGCTCATTTTTTGTTCCAAATATTTTTGCAAGAATATTTTCTATCATTTTTCTTCCTTAGTTATTTTAATTTCTATTTATTAGATATAATTTTAACACAAAAAAGAAGTGTGATGAAAAAGTTACAAATTTAAACTAATTTTTTTGGTATTTGTTTTTTAAGATTTTCAAAATTAGTAAAAGAATAAGAAAAATCATGAAAAATAAATTTCAAATCATTTCCTTCTTTTTTGATATTCAACTCAATGTTATTAGTATCAGAAAAATTAGAATCAATAAAATTTACAATTAATGGAGTAAAAATAGAAACTGGAAAAGGATTTAACCCAAACTTTTTTCTGTATAAAAAATTATCTTTTCCCTTCAAAAACCATAATTCATTATGCAATGGACCCTTTTTACCAACTTCAATCTCTATTTGTTTTAGTTTTGAAAGGTTCAACGAAAAACGTCTTTTAGAAAAACTATCTTTAGTAGAAATAATATCAACTACTTGAACCGGATCTGATTTTGAATAAATATTATAAACATATTTAAAAACGTCAGAATTTATAAAACCACTTGTCTCACTCTGAATAGGGGTTCCAAATAATACCAATTTATCTATAACAAGCCCCTTTTTTAAAATCTCTTCTGATTTTGAAAGATTTAAAGCAACATTTCCTCCATGACTATGCGCCAAAACATGAATAATCAATTCGATGTTTGGCATCTTCTTTTTTAATTCCTCTATTTTATCTATCAATTCTTTATATAATCTATTTCCCCATTCTTCTCTTTTTTTTGAATCCAACCTACCATCCCAACCAAAAGTATAAAAAGAAAATAAAATATTATTATCATTTTCAACATACTTACATAAAAACTTATACAATTTAGCTATAAGCAAATTACGTTCTCCATTTGTATTATCTTCATTAATTTCCAATAAACCAAAATCACTTATAGGTTGTAGTTTATATATTAATTCGTATCTTAAATTTTTTAAATATTTAGAATAAAAACTTTTTTTATCTTGATTTTTTTGATTTTTTAAAGCCTTTTTAAAAACTTTATAAGAAGGATATGGAAGTATTGTCCCATGAATAAAAACGGTTATAATATGTTTCTTATGAGATGTATGATTATTTACACAATTATTTTTTTCTTCTAAAGTAAATTTAGTCTTTTTCGGTATTATTACAAGTTTTCCAAGCAATATTACCGATGATATAAAAGAAAAAATTATTAAAAATTTTTTGATATTTTTTATCTTCATCTTTAAAGTATCTTTTACATGATTAATACAACATCAACTTTATTTATATTTTAACATAAAAGGCCTATAATGAAAGTGCTTCATCTTATTACAAGCCTTAAAATCGGTGGTGCTGAATCAGCTTTAGTAAATCTTTTAAAAAAATTCAAAGAAGAAAATAAAAACAATCATTTTATAGCCCATTTTTACAATGGCCCAAACGTTGAAAAAATAAAAGCTCTAGGTTTTCCAGTTTTTAAAATCAAAGGGATAATTCATAAATACGATCCTATAGCCTATATCCAACTAAAAAAACTAATAAAAAAAATAAAACCAGATATTATCCACTCATCACTTTGGTCAGCAAATTTTTTTGGAAAATTAATTGCAAACAGTCTTAAGATTCCAATTTTATGTGATTTACATAGCAATTTTTCTCATGATGGTAAAATACGTGCCTTTTTAGAAAGGATAACAGCCAACATGGCACAAAAATATATAGCTATATCAAAAACTTCATATCAAGGATTTATCAATACAATCGTAAATAAAATAAAAAATGAAAATAAAAGAAAAAATTTAAAATCAAAAATTTTAATCATACAAAATGGAATTGATGTAAAAAAAGTCAGAAAACAATTTTTCAAAAATCCATTATCAAAAATAGAATTAGGCTTTAAAAAAGATGATTTTATTATAGGAGGAGTAGGAAGGCTAGAACCAATCAAGTCTTTTGACTTACTAATAAAGGCTTTTTCAATTTTTGTAAATAAAATACAAACAGACAAAAAAAACATCAGGCTCTGTATTGTTGGAGATGGTTCACAGAGAAAAAAGCTTGAAAATCTTGTAAAAAAATTAGATCTGACCAACAAAGTTTTATTTGTTGGTCAAAGAATAGATGCACAACGATTCTATCATATTTTTGATTGTTTTGTTCTCTCATCAATTAGTGAAGGACTTTCAATTTCGTTATTAGAAGCATTATGTTTTGGTTTGCCAATAATCACAACTCATAATAGCTTCAATCACGACGTTATTATTAACAATAAAAATGGATTTTTGATTCCAATTGGAGATAAAAATAAACTAGCACAGGCCATAGAAAAATTATATTCCTCAAACTTGCTTTGTAAAAAAATAAAAAATGAAAACTTGAAACTAGTAAAGGCTAAGTTTGATATTGAAAAAACGAAAAACGCTTATCAGAAGGCATATTCAGATATGCAAATCTTGTAATTTGGACGCAAAAATAACTAGCTCTAAAAAAATTTGATTTTTATTTCCAGGTCGGTTATCATAATAACAACTTTAAAGTTGATCGATAACCTCCATTTCCCCTGTCCTAGACTTCTGTCTGGACGGGGGTATTCCTTTATTTAAGGGCTCTATTAATGCAAAATTTTAAAATAATTGTTGCTTATGATGGTACAGATTTTTCCGGATGGCAAATTCAACCTAATACGGTTACAGTCTCTTCAACTCTTCAAAAAACCTTCAAAAAAGTATTTGCTAAGCCAATTATATCATTAATAGGGGCATCTCGAACAGATTCTGGTGTCCATGCTCTTCATCAAGTAGCAAGATTTAAAGCAAAACTTAACATTCCACTAGAAAAAATCCTTAAAGCCTGGAATGCTCAGCTTCCAAAAAATATTTTGATAAGATCACTTCAAAAAGTTAATATTGATTTTCATCCTTGTGCTAATGTTCATCAAAAAACATATTACTATCATCTTTTTTTAAAAAAACCACTACCGTTTATCGCACGTTACGGATGGTTTTATGATATGATCAAACTTGTTAATTGGCAAAAATTTGAAAAATCATTGCAATTATATATTGGAAAACATGATTTTGCATCATTCTGTAAAATTGATCCAGGAGAAAAAAAAGATACAGTTAGAATTATTAACAGCATTAAAATCAGAAAAATAAAAAGATTTGAAACTTTTCAAGTTATTATTAAAGGAAAATCTTTTTTGAGATTTCAAATAAGACGAATGATTGGATATGCTCTAGATGTTGCTAGAAGAAAAGATTTAAAAATTGACTATTTAAAAGAGATATTAGATAATCCTAATCCTAAACAAAAACTTTTAAAAGCAGAAGGGTGTGGATTAGTATTACGAAAGATTATTTATAAAAATGAATTCAATTTTAAAAAATGAGCTTTTTAACCGAAGTATTTCAGGTATTATATTAGGTTTTTGTTTTTTTGGTGCCTATCTGCATTCTGCAATTTTATTCTCTTTCATTTTATTTGCTATTTTGTTAATAATTCTTTTTTTCGAATGGCCAAAACTTATAACAACAAAAGGTTTCAAATTTTGGTTTATATCTTTTTTTTATCCATCTTTACCCATATTAACTTTAATTTTTTTAAACTTATATTACCGTTCGGTAGATATTCTGTTTCCATTGTATCCTTTTATTGTCTCATGGACCGGAGATACTGGTGCTTTTATAATTGGAAAACTTACTGGAAAACATAAAATTTGTCCTGAAATAAGTCCTGGAAAATCTTGGGAAGGATTAATTGGTGGATTTTTTGGAATTTTTATTTTTAATATTATATTTTTACCAGGAATAAAAATCTTTCCATTTATTATCTATCTTCAAGGAATTTTACCAATTCTTCTTCTATCTTTTTTATTAACAATAGTTGGCTTTCTTGGAGACATTTTTGTATCATTTTTAAAAAGAAAAAAAGATTTAAAAGATACCGCTGACTTGCTACCTGGCCATGGGGGACTTTTAGATCGTTTTGATTCTGTTTTATTTAATTCGATTCTAATTCTTTTAATAATTATTGCATCTTTGATAAGTCAAAAAATTTAAAAAATATCTAACTTTTTTAATTTATCAAAAACATAATTATGATCTTTACAAACAATGCCATCTATACCAAATTTTTTTGCTCCTTCAATATTAATTTTCATGTCATCAATAAAAAAAGATTCCTTTGGTTTTAATGCATAATTATCAAGAAGCGTTTTATATATTTTTGGCTCTGGTTTCATAGATTTTACCTGATAAGAAAAAACTGCACCATCAAAATCTTTTAAAAAATGATATTGAGATTTAACACTCTCAAAAATCTCCTTCTGAAAATTAGAAAGGATATATGTATTATATTTTTCTTTTTTAATTTTATTAAAAATTTTAAGACCCATTTGAAGTGGATAAAGATACATATGAACATTGTTAAAAAAATATAAAAGATGATCCTTATTATATTTTTCTGGCAAAAGATTTGTGGCCTGATTTCTTGAAATAATTCCACGTTCTAAATCTCTTACAATATCAGAGTAATAAAATTCTTCCCAATGTTGAATTGGCATTGTTTTTTTGTTTTTAAAAATTTCATATACAATTTCTCTAAAATTCCAATTGACTAAAACTCCACCCATATCAAAAATTATATTTTTATATTTTTTATTTTTATTCATAGAAAAATCACTCTTCTTGTATTTGATACGTTTCAAAAATTTCAAAAACACAATCTTTTTTCCAATCTTCTCGTCCAAATCCTGCTTTAAGACTAAGTTGCTGCAAAGTCATTTCAACATTCCAACCCAAAGATGTTGGAATATTGGGTAAAAATACAGATGATATCCAATCTTTGTTATCATTTTGTTTATTTAATATAATCCCATGTTTTCCCAACTTTATATCTCCATAACTTTTTACAGTTTTCGGAGGTGTAAGTACTGAAATATCAATTTTAACATCATTAAGCTCTTCCTTTTTAAAAGGACTAAACCTTTTGTCATTGAATGCAGCCATATCACTCATATTTTGAACTGTTTTATAAAGTGGATCTTGTGAATATATTCTTCCCATACAACCTTGTAAACAACCATTCTTTGTATGCAAAGTTACAAAAGAACCACCGCTTTGACGTATCCCTTCTCCCAAAATAGGCCATAAAAGAAATTGCGGAATTTTTTCGTTTTCAAGTCTAAAATAGTTTGATATTGTTCTGCGTGACAATGTTAACAATGATTTTTTTTCATATTCTGTAAGCCTATCTTCCTTTTTCAAATCTTCTATTTTTTGAGATGTAAAAATTAACCCTAAATAGCTAACACTGTTTGAAATCTGATCATCATCAACATTTTCTAACAAAAGATTGATGTCAATATCAATTTTATCTTTATTATGCGCCTTTTGAAGCTGAGAAGTAGTATAATAACTTGCCACACGTGTATTTACATTTCCAAAAACATCTTCTTCCAAAAGTTTTAATAGAATTTTTATTGGGATTTGCCCACATATAGTAGATCTTTGATTTTTTGTATATTCATCAAAAATTTTGAACGACTTTAAAATTATTGCCTGCAAGAAAACAGAATCCATAAAACGTACATTATCTAAAATATTTTTTTTGAAAATTTCATAATTATAAATTTTACCATGATGTGTAAAATCTGAACTTATAACAACTAACGTTTTATCATCAATGATATCTTTTAAAGAATCAACTATAGTAGAATAATCCTCGGTTTGAAGAGATCCACATATCAACGGAATAATAGAAAAAGATTCAATTGTTTTCTGCAAAAAAGGAAGTTGGACTTCTATCGCATGTTCATAACAATGCGTTTCTAAAATATTTTTAAAAATATTTCTTTTTTTTAAAATTTCTATTGATTCATTGTCAACTTTTATATTTCCCAAAACTGTTTGATAAATATCATAATCAGGTAAACATATTCCACTGAATGATTTTACATGAGAAGGACATAGAATTATGACACGTTTAATTTTTTTATTTTTCTCAAATTTTTCTTTATTTTTAAACAAAGTTTGATATGCACTAGCTGCACAAAATCCAGAAAAATAAATTCCCGCATGAGGAACAATTAACGCCTTAATACTGCCTGGATCCACAACAACATCAAAATCTTTTTTTGCAATGTCAAAATATATCTTCAAAATACCATCAAGAATATTTTTATCCTGATAATACCAACCTGTTGAAAGATGCGCCTTGTGAATTATAAGTTTATGATTTTTTATATCTAATTCTTTTGCTTTGAAAAATATTGGAATCAAAAAAATAAAAACTAGAAAAAATATAAATTTAACTTTCTTTTTAATCATTATTTCTCCTTCTTAAATCACAATAAACTAAAAATTAAAAAAAACTTTATCTAAAACAGGATACTATATTAATTATTTTTTTGAAACATTGACTATTTGAATATGAATTACTTATTCTATAAATAGAAATATTTAAAAATAAAAAATATTACATTGGTTTTGGGGGAAGTTATGAAAATAAAAAATCTTAATTTTTCAATATATTTAATATTACTACATCTAATGTTAAATACATCGCTTTCTGGAAAAATAATAAAACTTGGAATTTTTGATACGTGTCATAATGAAAAATATAGATATCAACATTTTATTGATATAGCCCAATCAACAAATTTTAATGTTGAATACAAATCGATAGGCCAAGTTCTTGATTTTGACTTTAAAAAATCTGATCTTAAAAAATATGATGGAATATTATTTATCTTTGATACAGAATTTTTAATTAGTGGAATAAAAAATAATTCTGTTGTTGTAAATAAAATATTAAAAATTTTAAATATATTTTCATCCATTCCAAGAAAACTTATTTATCTAGCATTTGATACATTCTTAGCTCCAAGAATATTAAAACAAAACATAAATATTATCTTAAATAAAATTTTTTATAATAGCAGTCTTCATAAAATTTCAAACCCAATTTCAAATTCACTAAACAGTTTCTTTAAAATCCCAATGGAAGCAAGGAGCAGAGCATATCATACAACACTTTCAAATCCCTCATTCAAAGTTCATCAAATAAAACCATTAAAATCATTTAACGCAATAACTCTTCCAATAAAAAAAGAAGATATATCTCCAACAATAAAATATACTTTGCCATACGGTCTTTACATTTATAACAAAGAAAAACAAAATCATATTTTTATAACTAGTAAAACAATTCTATCAGGCTTTGGAGTAACAGAAAATTTTCGTTTCTGTCCAATGGATTTTGATCTAAGAAAACAAATATATAATTCAATACAACAAATGATGTGGGAACTTAATAAAATTATTACATCAAAAGAAATTGCTTGGAAATTAGAAGAACAATTCAAAAAACCTATAAAAAATGATATCAGGAAAATTAAATTTACAAAAAAAATAAGCCTTCCTAAAAGTTTAGAGGAAATTGGACATATAACAAAAGAAAAAAAAGATAAACTTACAAAGGTTTCATGGATGCAAATTAACTTTTTTGAACATCCAGAAAAAAATGTAGAAAAAATAAACCGTTTGATTAAAAGTATTTTAAAATCCGGAAGCAATAACTATCTATGGATCTCTTCTAAGATTAATATGATATTTTCTGATATTGCAATCTACGGCAGTCAAAATGACAAAAATAATTTGGTTAAATCTTTTAAAAATTTCACCAAAAAATTATCAAAAAAAGCAAAAGAATTAAAAATTGAACCTCCAAAAATTTTGATTGGATTTGAAATAGCAAATAACATTCGTAAAGCAAATAAAAAAATCACTCAACCAATGATTTTATCAAAATATACTATTTGTGACTTATACGGAAATATATTTCCATATTGCACTAATCTTATAAATGAAAATTTTTGGGAACAAGAAATAAAACAACCATTATCTAAATTTTTAGATAAATTAGAAAAATCGCAAATAAATAACGATGTAAAAATTGCTGGAATAGCCTTAGATTTTGAACCATATTTTGGACAATTCCCCTCACACTTTTTTGGAACAGTTGGGTTTAATCATCAAAATCTTATAACGTTTGATAAAACCATCAAATGGAAAATTCTTCCACAAAAAACTCAAAATAATATCATAAAACTTATGAAAGAAAAAAATGTAGAAAAATATTTTAATTTTATTGAAGATAAAGCAAACTCTATTGGAAATAATCTAAAAAATTTCGTTAATAAAAAAATACCAGGTGGTATTATAGGATGCTACATACCACAATTTTTAATAGAACCATTTTATAAAGGCTTCTATAAAGGTTTAGGCGATAAAGAAAAACCGTTTCTTCTTATGACATTTAATGTAGAACCACATAAAAAGTGGTTAGAAAAAAATAAAATTTATGCAAAACATCTTACAGCTCTAATGCTAGGAAAATTAAATGATAAAGAATTCGAATTCTGGCTTAATTATTTTGATAAACATCAACTAAATTTCTGGCTTAATCGTTTTTCAAAATTTATGGATATTAAAACAAAAGGCACAGACAATGAACAGCCTTACATATCCGAAAAAAAAAGACCCAATTTTTTTAATCTTCTTAAAAAGATGTAGCTTCATGTAGACAAAGTTTCTATGATTGATAAATTATATTTTATAATCAAATTTTAACAATTTAACACAAATCAAAAAGGAGCTTAATAATGACCGTCATAATAAACTCTGAAAATTTCGAAAAAGAAATAAAAGAATCAACTCTTCCTATTGTAATTGATATTTTTGCAACATGGTGTGGACCTTGCCAACAAGTTGGACCTATATTTGAAGAACTCGCAAAAGAATTATCAAACAAATATAAATTTGCAAAATTAAATATTGATGAAGAAAGAGATTTAGCAATACAATATAGTGTCTCATCTGTACCAACTTTTATTTTTATAAAAAAAGGTAAAGTTGTAGGTAGAGAACAAGGATATATGGACAAAGAAACATTGAAAAGCAAAATTGAAAGCTATTTTGGATAAAAAAAATTTAAAAACATAATCTTAAGTCAAAAAAACTATTTCTCAATTTTTTCATCTTGAATTTCATAACCGATTTTTCGTAACTGCTCTCGAATCTCATCTGCAAGTTTCCAATCATTTTCTTTTCGTGCCTGTTCTCTTTTTTTAATTAAATTTTCAATTTCAGGAGTAACTTTTGGTAGATCTTTTTCTACAGGTTTAAATATTAATCCCAAAATATTTCTCAAAAAAATCTTAACCAAATTTCTAATATTTTTATTCCCTTTAATCTCATCAATATTTTCGAATAAAATTCCTAAAACTTTTGGAGTATTCATATCATCACATAAAGCATTAAACATGCTCTTTATAAGCGTACAATCCATAACCTCATCTAATGTTAGATTTTTCTTTTCATTAGATTCGTCATCCAAAAAAATATTTGCTAATCTTTTATATGCAGCTTTAGAAGACATTATAACATCCAAGCTAAATTCAATAGGCATCCTATAATGATGCTGAAGAAAAAAGAAACGAAGAATCATTGGATCTATCTCTTTAAAAATAACTCTTAAAGTAAAAAAGTTACCCAATGATTTTGACATTTTCTCCTTGTTAACATTTATAAATTCATTATGGATCCAATACCGAACAAAAGTTTTTCCTGTAAAACTTTCTGCTTGTGCAATCTCATTTTCATTATGAGGAAAAATAAGATCCACACCACCACCATGAATATCAATTGTATCTCCAAGATATTCTCTTGCCATCACAGAACATTCAAGATGCCATCCAGGTCTACCATATCCCCAATCAGTTTTCCAAAACTCTTTGTTATCATTCCCTTTCCATAAAACAAAATCAGCTGGATGTTTTTTCCTTTTATCAACTACAATTCTTGCTCCAGCCATCAAATCATCCAACTTTTTTCCAGAAAGATTCCCATACTTAGGAAATGATTGAACCTCAAAATATACGTCACTATTGATTATATAAGCATGTTTTTTCTCTATTAAGCTTTTTACAAAATTTATCATCTGAGTAATATGTTCTGTTGCCTTTGGTTCAATATCTGGTCTTAAACAATTTAATGAATCCATATCTTGATCATAATATTCTGTATATTTTTCTGCAATTTCTTTATATTTCATCTTATCACCCAACTCTTTTTGGGCCCTTTTCAAAAGTTTATCATCAATATCTGTAATATTTCGTACATATATGACATCATATCCTAAAAATTTTAACGTTCTATATAAAACATCAAAATTTACATAAGAACGACCATGTCCTACATGAGAATAATCATAAGGAGTAATACCACAAACATACATTTTAACTTTGTTGTTTTGAAAAGGTTTAAATAATTCTTTTTTTCTACCAAATGTATTAGTTAACTTTAAATCCATGATATTCCCTATGTTTTAATATTATTTTCTACAAGAAATATTTTAAATTAAGAAAGATTATATATCAAGAAAGAGTCACATTTGTGCAATTTTCATAAAGGTTTTTTGTTTTTTATTTTCATTAACCTCCTCTTTTTTATTCATACATTCAATATAAAGCTCCTTAGCTTTTTTTAAAAGACTGCGCTTTTTCTCATCTGAATATTCTTTTGTTTCAAAATATTTTTCAAGCAATTCATCAATTTCCATATTAATCTTTAAAATCGCCCGCTTTTCTCTAACAATTGTTTTTCTTATCGGAATTATTGAAACTACTTGAATAGCATCACAACATTCTCTTTGAATAACTTTGAGATCAACCTTATCAGATTTTCCATCTGGTATATAATATACTATTTTTACTATTGCATCTTTTAAATCGTGTTTTTTAACTTCTAGTAAAACTTGTTCTGTCTGATCTTTTCCATCTTCAAGAACAACATCTATTTGAATCATTGGTCTAGTTTTAAGTTTGATAAATTCAAAAGAACATTTTTTTTCTTTTTCAGTTTTGTCATTTATTTTTACATAACAAAAACCTTTTTCTTCCTTTCTTTCTCCAAAATCAATTCTCTCTATTGATCCAGAATAAACAATTGGAGGAGAACCATTTTTATTAAGATTTTGATGTCTATGTAAATGGCCAAGTGCAACATAATCAAACTCTTTTAAAGAAAGCTGAGATGGAAGTAAAACTGGGTCATTACCAAAAACTGCACACTTTTCTGAGCCAGAAAAAATTCCAGTGCCCACAGTCAAATGGCCTGTCAAAATTGCAGGAATTTTTGGATCTAACTTTTTAGCAAAATTTTTAATAATATTTCCCACAGCTTCAGACAAATATTTTGTAATCTCATCAGAACTTTTAAGATGGAAACCTTGAGTCGTAATAATGTTATTTCGAGTTGGCCAAGGAATTCCTACAATTTGAATTGGCCCACTTTTCGTATCTAAATTTAAAATTTCTGGCCTACAAAAAACATAAAATTCTTTTGGTAAAAGATAATTAAAAACCTCAATAGAGTTTATTTTTCCAAAACTTAGTGGATGATCATGATTGCCAACAACATTTATTACAGGAATCCGTGCCTCTTTTAATTTTAAAAAAAGTTGAATTAAAATTTTTTGTTGAGTAGGTGTTGGATATGCAGTCTTGTACGCATCTCCACAAAAAAGAAAAAAATCTATTTTTTTTTCAATTGCAAGATCAATACATTGCTCGAGACTACTTTTAAAATCTAAAAGACGGGAATGAATTCCCGTCTTTGGATCAACTTTGCCGTAATTTTCAATACCAAGATGAATATCCGAAATATGAAAAAATTTTATCATACATTTTCTTGAATCTTATCAGTCTTTACAGCACCAATAAAATTTATTTTCAAATTATTGTTAGATTTCTCATTCTTATTTTTATTACTACTTTGATTTTGTCGTTTTTTATCTTTCAATTTTTTTGTATATCCAACTTTGTTTTTTTGTCGTGATCTTCCTATTGCAAGTGTATTTTGAGGCACATCACCACTGATCGCTGATCCACCAGCAGTATAAGAATTTTTACCAATTTTAACAGGAGCAATCAATGTATTATTACTACCTATAAAACAATTATCTTCTATTATTGTTTTATTTTTTTTAACACCATCAAAATTACAAGTAATAGTTCCTGCACCAATGTTGACATTTTTCCCAACACTTGTATCCCCCAAAAAAGTCAAATGTCTTGTTTTAGTATTATCATCTATTTGTGTATTTTTTATCTCAACAAAATTTCCAATCGTTGAATTATCCCCCAAAATTACATTATTACGTAACCTTGCAAAAGGACCAACGTGAACATTTTTTCCTATAACACTATCTTGTATTACAGAATGTGAATGAATATGAGAATTATCATCAATTTTTGTATTTTCAATTATCGAAAAAGCATTTATTGTACATTTTTTACCAATTTTTGTACCTCTTAATACATGAACACCTGTTCCAATAAATGATTCTTCACCTATCTGAATATCAAGATCCAAATGTATATTTTGAGCTAATTCAAATCTAACTCCCCTTGACATCCAATACTTTATCATCTGCGAACGTTTAATCTGTTCTGCAACCCACAATTCTTCTAAATTATTTACTCCTCGCACATTATCATAAGGAACCTGAATAGTTTGAACATTTACATTCTGTTTTGATGCTACTTCCACAAGATCAGTTATATAATATTCTCCGGAAACTGGATTCTTTTTTATTTTATCAAGATTGTTTGCAAGAAAATCTTTTGACACCAAATATATTCCTGCATTTATAAGAGTTATGGTTCTTTGCTCATCAGTACAATTTTTTTCTTCAACAATAAAAAGTTTATCCTTGTCTTTTATAACTCTTCCATATCCTGAAGGATTAAAACAATGAGCTGAAATGAATGTAAGTGTAGCCTTTTTCTTATTATGCTCCTCTACCAATTCTTTAATAATCTCATCTGTAATCAGTGGAGCATCACCATTTATAATCAGAATATTATCTCTATCCCATGTTTTTTGAGAAGATTTTACAGCATTTCCAGTTCCCATTTGATTTTCTTGAACTACAAAATCAATACTATTAATTCCTGATTTTTTAATTTCTGATTTAATCTCATCCTTTTTAAAACCGAGAACAACAGTAATTGGAATATTGAAATCTTTAAGAATTTTTATCGGAAACAAAATCATTGGCTGACCACAAACTGTAAATATAAGCTTACACTTTTCTGTTTTAAATCTGGTAGATTTTCCTGCTGCCAAGATTACGCCTCGTACATTAGAAATAGCCATTTTGTCTCCTTGTTTTTTTTGAATAAATAATCTATTTAATTTTTACTATCTATACTTCAAGTTAGGGTTGTAATTCTTTTATCAAAGTTGCGAGTTATTTTCAATAAAAACTTAATTATTATAAAGATCAAGTTACTGACATGTGATATAATGTAAATAAATCAATTCATTTTAATAAAAAGAAAAGACAAATTACAAAAAATTTAATTTTTTTTTCGGTTTACCTTTTCATTAGAGCATATCGCGTGGAGAGATGGCTGAGTGGACTAAAGCGACCGCCTCGAAAGCGGTTATTCCGGGAAACCGGAATCGTGGGTTCGAATCCCACTCTCTCCTCCAGTCTTCGCCCTTCGGGCTTCGCCTGGCACGGCCAATTTTTCAAAGAGAATGTATTAAAAAAATTAATATCGATAGCAAAGTATGAAAACTGTGCGGCGAAGCATCTATGCCTTTAAGTTTTTTCTTTATTTAAAATTACCATTTTAATAAAATCTAAGTTTAATAGAAAAGGCGAAGACGTACTTTTTCTGTGATAGACTTACATCATTACTAACTCATAAGGAAAAAATATAACAATTTAATTTGAAATTGCTAGAAAAAATCGAAGGATGGATTCAAATCCCATTCTCTCCTTCAAAATATTGACACTATATATTCTGTTCAGCATAATAAAGTAAGTAAAAACATCTCAAATATCTTAAAAAAGGAGAAAATATGAGATTATTCGATTGGATCCTAGCCTTCTTTGAAATAATTTTTTGGTATGGCTTTATATATGTAGGTCTATTCTGTATAAAAAATCCTATTGTTTTATGGCAAAGCGCACTCGTTTTGACGATATTAGCTTGCGCTGCTATTCTATGTTGTCCATGGTTAAGATACACGGATGGCTGGAAAAAAATGTGGAAAAAGTAGGATTTTTTGTATATTTGTATCCAAAAAAATAATAACAGTAATATTTGAAATATCTCCTGTTTAATAAAGACAGGAGATATTTTTTTAACAAAAACATATAAAACTCTAAAAGGAAAAACATGAAACAGGCAAAATCGGGAGATATGGTCAAAGTTCACTACACAGGCAAATTGGATAACGGTACTATATTTGATTCTTCAGAAAAACGTGAACCTTTACAATTTAAAATAGGAGAAGAAAAAGTTATTCCTGGTTTTGAAAAAGCTGTTATAGGAATGAGCATCGAAGAATCAAAAACCATAAAACTTATGCCTGAAGAAAGTTACGGCCCACATCGCAAAGAACTAATTGTAATTGTTCCTAAAAAAAATATTCCTGGAGATATAAATTTGCAAATTGGACAACAATTACAAATTAAACAAGAAAATGGACATCCTCTTATAGTAATCGTCATTGAAATAACAGAAGATAATGTAACTTTAGATGCAAATCATCCTTTGGCTGGAAAAGATTTAACTTTTGAAATCAAGTTAGTAGAAATAAACGAATAATATAATAGCCAATTGATTTATCTATTCTTTATGATATTCTAATCGTAATATTTATTATAATTTATCTAAAGGAGTATGGTTATGTTAACTATAATTTTTACTAAATTTATAGCTGTCTGACCTAAGTTTTTCACAACTTATTCATAAAAAATTTTTCTAAAAAATGCGTTGTTAAAGTTTATTCAGACAGCGTTCTATAATTTTCACATTTTAATACAAAATAATTTATTACGTAAAAATTTTTCTATCACAATTTACAATCATTGCAATTTTTGCGTGTACAATTTTTTAAAGGGACATTCATGAACAATATTTTTGTTAAAATCATAAACCTAAAAAAATATTACCAACAAAAAAATGGTGTTGTTAAAGCTTTGGATAATATTTCTTTTGATATTAATAAAGGAGAAGTTATAGGGCTTCTTGGAATTAATGGTGCTGGGAAAACCACTCTTTCATCTATACTTGCAACATTACATCCCCCAACGGGTGGAGATATTATTTTTAAAGATAAATCAATATACAAAGATATAAATGAATACAGAAAATTCATTGGTTATTGCCCACAAAAACCAAATTTAATAATGGATCTAACTGTAAAGCAAAATCTTATTTTTGCAGGTAAATACTATGGCCTTTGCAAAAATGCTATCGAAGAAAGATTTGAAAAACTAGTAAAAAAATACGCATTGCAAAAATATTTGTATGAAACACCAACATCTTTATCTGGCGGCTATAAACAAAGAGTTATGATTGCAAGAACTCTTATGCATCAACCAAAATTTATAATACTTGATGAGCCAACTGTTGGTCTTGATCCACATATCAGACACCAACTTTGGGAAACAATAAGAGAATTAAAAAAAGAAGAAATAACAATTCTTCTTACAACGCATTACATCGAAGAAGCAGAAATCCTTGCCGATAGAATTTGTATTCTTGATAAAGGAAAAATCAAATTAATTGATACACCAGAAAACTTAAGTTCCATTTATCAAAAAAGTAGATTAGAAGAGGTGTTTTTACAACTAATGCACGAGGAGACAGAATGAATAAAAAATTAAAATCATATTTAAAACTGTTACTCCAACTTTTAAAAACAGATTTTATCATTCTTAAGAAAAATATATTTAACTCAATAATAAATATATTCATTTCTATCAGCCTTCTTTTATTTGTTTTTGCATACATTTATCCACAGCTTGGAATGACTAAATTTTTTGGACCATTATTTGTGGTAAGCGCAATGGTAAGCTTTTGTATTTTTGAAATATGGGCAACAACTGCAGATTTTATATCTGATCTTGAAGGAAATAAAACAATATCTTATCCACTCACACTTCCAATACCAAGTTGGTTATATTTTGTAAAACTTGCAATTTATTATGCCTGTAAAACAATGATATCTACCGCAATTATTATTCCATTAGGCAAACTTTTATTATTAAACAGAATGGACCTAAGCCATTTTTCTCCAATTAAATTTTTAATAATTTTTGTAAATATTAATATATTTGCGGGATTTTTATCTTTATTTATTTCTGGCGTAACAAAAAACATTTCAAATATCCGTAGAGTTTGGACAAGATTTTTATTCCCACTATGGTTTTTAGGTTGTGCTGATTTTCCATGGAAAATTGCTTATAAATTCTCACCAAAATTTTCTTACATACTTTTGATAAATCCAATTACATCTGCGATGGAAGGAATAAGAACAGCTGTTTTAGGCCAATCACGTTTTATAAATTTTTGGTTATGTTTTTTAATTCTTTCTATTTTTACTTTCATTTTCGGGTTTTTAGGAATTAAAAAATTAAAAAAAAGATTGGATTTTGTATAAAATAGGAAAAAATACCATGATTAAAAAAATTATATCTCAATTAAAAATATTTTTTCAGTTAATAAAAACAGATTTAATTATTTTCAAAAAAGATGCTTTAGGTGGAATTATTGATACTATCATATGGGTTTCAATATTACTTTTTGTAACATCTCATCTTTATCCTAAATTAGGAATGCCATTAAATTATGGCGTAATATATCTTTTAGGAACAATTGTCAGCTGTTCACTATTTGAAACAGAAAGTAATGTTGTATCAATAATTTCAGACATCGAAGGAAACAATAATATTTCTTATCAAGCAACACTTCCTATAAAATCAAATTTTGTATTTTTAAAAAATGCCATATCTTCTGCTTGCAAAGCAATGACACTTGCAATTGTAATTATCCCTTTAGGAAAAATATTTTTATGGCAAAGATTAAACCTATCACTTTTTTCACCAATAAAATTTTTAATAATGTTTGTAACTATAGGAATTTTTGCAGGAATATTTTCTATATTTATGTCAAGCCTTGTAAAAGGAATGAAACAAATAGATATTGTATGGTTCAGAGTCTTGTTTCCTTTATGGATGTTAGGAGGCACGTTTTTTCCTTGGTATGCTGTTTATAAATTATCTCCAAAATTTGCTTATCTTTTCTTATTAAATCCAGTAATTTATGCATCTGAAGGCATGAGAGTAGCTATTTTAGGTCAACAAAATTACATAAATTTTTGGTTATGCTTGAGCGCTATGTGGTTTTCTGTCTTCATTTTTGGATTTTTTGGAATTAAAAGACTAAAGAAAAGATTGGATTTTATATAATAATTTTAAATGAAAAAAATCTTCCCAAAATTGATTTTGATAAAGGAATTATTATTCTTGTTTTAAATAAAAGGAAATTTTAGATGTATAAACGTTTTATTTTACTATTTTATTTATTCTTTTCTGTTTTTATAAATTATACAAATTTACATGCTTTAAAATATCAAAGTTACATTTTGTTAGAAACAAAACCAGGTGAAAAAATCAGTAAAATATCTTGGCATCCAACAAATCCCAATGTTATTGCTGTAGCTTTTGATTCATATGAAATTAAAAAAGATTATTATAAATATAAAAGACCTTATTGGATTGTCAAAATTTTTAATATTAAAAATAACAAAACCATTTTAACTTTACCAAAGTTCTCATTTCCAATTACACGCTTACAATGGCATCAATCAAAACCTAACATTCTAGCTATTATTGAAGAAAGGCCCTTTGGTTTTGAAAAACTAACTATATGGAAAACTAATTTAAACAGACCTCTCACAATTTTTGGCAATAATCCTCTGTTATATAAAAAAAATTTTATGTCTTGGAGCATTGTTAACCCAAATATAATAGCAACAGCAGAAAGCTACTTAGGAAGCACAATTTGGATATGGAACATTGCAAAAGAAAAATGGATAAAAAATATAAACACAAACAAAAAATATTGCACCTGCGCACTTTGGCATCCTAAAAAAAATAATATCTTGGCAATAACATATCTTGATGGAACAATTTTAATAATTAATACAAAAACAGGAAAGATTATAAATACATTAAACGGACACAGTAAAAAAATAATAACAGCGCAATTTAATCATATAAATTTCAATCTTTTGGCAACATCATCAGAAGATAAAACAATCAAAATATGGAATTGGACAACTGAAGAATGTATACAAAATTTAAGTAATATAAATTATGAAAACTGTGATATCTTATCCTGGCATCCAAAAAATCCGGATATTCTTTTAATGTGTTTTTCTTCAAATGAAAATCAAAAAGATTCAGAATTAATTTTTTATAATATTCAAACAAAAGAACAAATAAAAATTAAAACTCCATATGTTATTGAATCTTTATCATGGAATCCTCAAGACCCAAGTTTAATAGTGTTAAGTATAAAACACCATATGGAAGACATATATAAAATATTAATGTGGAAAACTTTCCAATCAAAAATTAATTTTACAGATTTTTTTGACTGTACAATAGAGTGCGAAAATTAAATATTCAACAGAATCTGGAAAACAGCCCCTTCTTTTGATGGAAGTAATTTAATGCTTCCACCAAGTTGTTTTATTATTTCATATACAATTGCAAGACCAAGCCCCATATTTTTTTTCTCTCCAGATACATACGGAAGAAAAAGTTTATCTTTTACATTAGGTGGAATTCCTGGGCCATTATCACAAATTAAAAGTTCAATTTGATTCAACCCTGTTTTAAAACTAGTCTTAATCTTTATAAATCTTTTATCATTCATCCCTAATATAAGTTTATCTTCATCAGATCTAATTGTCATATTCTTTAAAATCCTAATACTGTTATCAAGTAAATTTACAATAACCCTTTTGATGTTTTTCTTATCTATCTTTACCAAAGGAATAAACTCTCCTAACTCGTAAATAAACTTTATATCTGGATAACTATGTTCATAAAGGCAAACAACTTCTTTTATAACTTTGTTTATATCTAATGATTCAATGTTACTTGTTGGCATTTTGGCAAACTCAGAAAAATGAGTAACTAAATCTTTAATTATTTTTACATGGTTTAAAATTGTTCCAGTACACTCTAAAAAAATCTTATCATCATTAAGAACCTGATGAAATTTTCTTTGTAATCTCTGAGTTGCAAGCTGAATCGGCGTTAAAGGATTTTTTATTTCATGTGCCATCTGTTTTGCAGCTTCTTGCCATGTCTTCATTTTATTTACTTTTACAATATCAGTTAAATCTTCTATAAGAATAAGTAATCCACGTTGAGGCTTTTTAAAATTCAAAACTCGTTCAAAATAATCTATAAATGTCATATGAACCAATAATGTTTTTATTTCTGAATTAAATGAAAAAACAAGTTCTTTTGTAATACTTGTTTTTTCTTCTTTTTTTAATTGACGAATCAATGTAAAAAATCTTTCTGTTATATTGTTTCCAAAAAAATTAATTTTTTTATTTTTGAATCTACTTAAACCAAGATACTTTTCAACCAACTCTTTTGATGCCATATTATATGTTAAAATTCTTCCAAATTTATTTACAAAAAAAACTGCCTCTTTAATATTCTCCAAAATCATCATCATTTCTTTATTTTTCTGCTCCAACTGTGTTCGAGTGTGTTTTAATACCTTTGTCATTTGATTAAAACCAAGCACAAGATTTTTCAAATCACTTGAAGATTCAAAACCAACCTCCACATCAAAAAATCCTTTACGAACCTTTTCAGTCGCTTTTAAAAGATCTTCAATTGGTTTACTTATTCCTTTAGCAAGATAAAATGCACACCAAATAGCCAAAAAAAGAATAAGAAGAGTAATCAAAATTAAAGTAAAAAAATAATTATAATAAATAGGATTTCTTATTAACCGTAATTGATCATAATCAAAAATTGCATTTTGAATATAGATAAGAGGATAACGAATTGCATCATTATAACGATAAACTATAACAAGGTACAAATTTTTGAATATTTTTTCATCTACTTTTAAATTAATATTTTTTACAAAATACAAAGAACCATAAAAGTCAAAAATTTTATAAAACTTATCAAGGGATTTAAAATTAGAAAAAAATCTTTTTTTTAAACTTTTTACACTTCTGTCATTAAGACGCCTAAACTTTCTCCAAATATTAGCCTCATCGCTCAAACTACCAAAACACTCTTTACCACAATCTTTCCATAAATAAACTTTGTACTTTTTAAATATAGAATCCTGCTTTATAAATTTATTTATTTTTACAGAAAAATTTTGCTTGTCTCCATTTAATTCTTGATTTAACTTTTCTGATAATTTTTTTCCAACCTTTTCCAAGTTTTTTCTTATATCTATAGTATGATTTTTGTGTAAGTCTAATGTTTGTTTTAAAGACATTCTTATTCTTGCAGAAAACCAATCATTAATACTTGTTGTTATTAACTTTCCAAAAATAAAAAAAATAAGAACAGCCGGAATTATAGAAAAAACTGAAAAAGCAACAAGAAGATTTTTTTTAAAATTACTACCTGGTTTTTTTCTGGAGAGTTCAACAAAAAGTTTTATTGTATTTCTTACAATAAGATAAAAAAGAACAATGATAACTATGATATGAAAATTTATTAACAAAAAAAGAAAAACCCTATTAATACCTCCACCAATAAAATATTGTTTTTTTTGTAAAAATATCTCTAACCAAATTATTACAAGAAGAGCTATAAAACTTATCAGAAGTGTTTTAAATCTTTTTCGAACATTAGGGATCATTTTTTACCTCCCAAAGCTGACCAGGTTGCGCAAAAACACCGGTAATCTCTTTTTTGTATAACAATCACATAATCCTAATTTATGCTCAGTTATTCTTTTTTCTATATTATCGGTATGACCGGTATAATAAGAATCATCATTACATTTTAAAATATAAATATAAAAACTTGGCATCTTTTTTCACTATAGTTACAAACTTATTTATTTTTACTTTTCTACCCATTCAACTTCGCGCTTATAGCGCTACGCTCAGGGCGAACGGCAGGATTAAAAATATCTCTAACCAAATTATTACAAGAAAAGCTATAAAACTTATCAGAAGTGTTTTAAATCTTTTTCAAACACTAGGAATCATTTTTTGCTAATTATTTTTATCCCAAGTTCCTGCAACTGCCCTGCATCAACTCTCGATGGTGTTTGCATCATTGGACAATTTCCACTTTGAGTCTTAGGAAAAGCAATCACATCTCTTATTGAATCTGTTTTTAATATCATCATTATCAATCTATCAAGCCCCAACGCAATTCCTCCATGTGGAGGAAATCCAAACTCTTGGGCTTCAAGCAAAAAACCAAACTTATCTATTATTTCATTTTTAGATATTCCTAAAAGTTCAAACATTTTTGTTTGAGTTTTTATATCATGAATACGTATAGAACCACCCCCTAATTCCTCTCCATTACAAACAATATCATAAGATTTTGCTTTTATTTGTTCTGGTTTTAAATTTTCCCAACCTTTTTGTGGAGACGTAAAAGGGTGATGTTTTGCACCCCAACGTTTTTCATCCTTATCCCATTCAAGAAGTGGAAAATCTGTAATCCATAAAAATTTGAAATCGTTATTTGAAGATAAATTCAATTTGTCAGCAATTAATACACGTAATTTTCCCAATGCCAACCAAGCATCATAATAATTGTCTGCAATAAGAAAGAGGGTATCGGCTGGCATAATATCAGAAATTATTTCTCGTGCTTGTTTTAAAAAATCTGTTGGTAAAAATTTTGATATAGGTGATAAAGGAGTTCCATCCTCTTTAAACTGTATAAATAATAAACCTTTTGCGCCAAGCTTAGTTGTTGCAAAATCAATAAACGAATTTAATTCTGCTTTACCAAATTTTTTATTTTTTACACAAATTCCACCAACTTTTCCATCCTTATCAATAACAGACTTTAAAAATTTGAGTTCAGTATGCTCAAATGTTTTTGTAAAATCCTTTATTTCCATATCAAAACGCATATCAGGTTTATCAGTCCCAAATCTTTTAAAAATTTGCTGATATGTGTATTTTGGTATAGGTAATTTTAGTGTAGCACTGAAGATTTTCTCCCAAATTGCATTCAAAACGCCTTCGCACATTTCTTGTACATCAGATTGATTCACAAACGACATTTCAATGTCCAATTGAGTAAATTCGGGTTGTCTATTGGATCGCAAATCTTCATCTCTAAAACAACGAGCAAGTTGAAAATATTTTTCCATCCCAGATGCCATCAAAAGCTGTTTGTAAATTTGAGGAGATTGTGGAAGAGCATAAAATGTTCCAGGTTGCAATCGTGATGGAACTAAAAAATCTCTAGCTCCTTCTGGTGTACTTTTTGAAAGTATAGGAGTCTCAATTTCATAAAAATCATTTTTGTTTAAATATTCTCGTATCGCAAATATAATTTTGTGACGCAACTTTATAATATTATGCATTTTTTTACGACGTAAATCGATATAACGATATTTCAAACGTAAACCGTCATCAACATTATCAGCTTCTTCTAATTGATAAGGTAAAGCTTTTGAAGGATTTATTATTGAAAGATCAAGAACTTTTAATTCAAAATTACCAGTTTCTATTTTTTCATTTACAGAATCAGCAGCTCTTTTAATAACTTCACCACGCACACTTATCACAAATTCAGCACGAATAGATTTTGCATTCTCAGTAACAATTTTATTTATTTGCGGATTTATAACAAGTTGCATAATGCCTGTTCTATCACGCAAATCAATAAAAATTAAATTTCCATGATCTCTTCTTTTGTTAACCCAACCACACAAAAAAACTTCTTTACCTAAAAAACTTTCGTTTATCTGACCACAGTAAGCAGAACGCTTAAATAACTGCATGATCTTTTCCCTATTTTTATTTTAAATTTTTTATAAACCCCGATAAGATCTTCATTCTAGCATTTTTTTAGACAAAAAAATACGGCACCCAAATTTGAGTGCCGTAATATAAAAACTTTTAATTTTTATTATTAAAACTTATATAATAATATAATCTTTCCAAAGATTGCATTATCAGTTCCAAGCCTATAATTCTCAATATTAGAAGAATTTATTCCATATCGTTGTCTCTGTTCTAATGTTAAACTATCAAGATAAAAATCTTTTTTAATAGGAACACCTTTTACATCATGATAAAAACCTCCAGGGAAAAACATTGCTATTGTTCCTTTAAGTGTTAAATCTTTTAACAAATTGTAGCTAGCATTCAAATTTATCTCTGTTCCAATAAATTTTTTAGCTTTTTCTGTATCTGAAGTACCATTATTACTTTCATCACTTAAATCTATAATATATTTATAAGAATCATGATCTTTCCAGAAAAACAAAATATTTGGATTAAGTTCAAACTTTCTCTTTTTCAATCTTTCAGGAGACCATGTAACACTAAATCCAAAAATATGCATATCTGTTAATGTTGAATTATTCCTTGCTCTGAACTTATCTCTAACTTCTCTCTTTCCTGCTGGCAAACTTTCAGGAATCATAATAGAACGTTCACCACCAATTATCGCACTCTTAACTTTATTACCAGTATAAAGTTCATGCAATCCAACAAACCCTTTATAGCTCTTATCAACTTCACTATCGTGAGGATTTACATCTCCAGATGCATAAATATATTCTGTACCAAACTTTAAATTCCAATTTTTGATTGTGTACGCCGCATCAACAACAGCCATCCATCCATTAAATTTATTTTTAAATTGTGGACGAAAACGATTGTCAGAATTGTAAATACCACTACCAATTTCAATTTCTGATCCATTTGTATAATTATTTGACAACTCTACTATTTGTCTGTTATCACTTGTTCTCCAAACATTCTTTGAATCAGCATCCAAAACATAAGTATATTGTTCACCTAAATATCCATTTTCATCTCTTGTAATTTCTATTTTATTTCTATCTATATTATAAAGTTTTTCACTTCCATAATTAAATGCAACTTCACCACCACATTCAAAATTTCCTTTTTGATATTCCAAAGCTAAACCATATGCACCTAGTTTAGTTTTAGTATCATTTTTAACCTCAACTTCTTGATCAGAAGCTTCATTAAAATATATGTAAGGTTCAAATTCTAATTTTCCTAATTTTTCACCTTCAATTTTTGCTTTTAATCTTGCAGCCCATAATTCATCATCTTTTGCAACACCTCTCCAAGGAACTCCAGCAACATGATGCAGTTTTACAGTATTAAAAATATCACTGATCCAAGCACTTTTATCTTCAAGTTTTGAATAATAAAGATCGTATGAAAGCTTATCTTTTATAAGTTCTCCATTAATATTTATTCCTGGTGCTCCAGCCTCAGAAGGATAACTAAAAAGCCCAAATTCTTCATAAACCGTAGCATAAAAAGGACCAAAACCTATTCCACGTCCAAAATGAAATGGAAACCATCCTAATTTAAAATTATGTATTTTTTTTGAATCTATACCAAGAACAGAATTAAAACTAAACTGCATCCATGCCTCTTTAAACCATGGAACCGGTCTGCTACTTTTATGCTCATGTTCTCCTAATGAAACTTCATTCAATTTTATTTCAACAGGAGAAGTATTTCGATAATTACCAACAATACCCCACTTCTGCTTACTTCTTAAATCTGAATGAAATTCAAAGGCTTTATGGCCATATTTTTTCTGACCATAAGCAATATTAAAAATAAAATCTATTGTCTCTTTAAAATAACCAAACTCACCAGGAATCTCATTATTCAAAAACGACATATCTTTATAACAAAGATATTCTGTTTTAGATTCACCAGCAAAATATGCTTCAAAATCATTTTTTTTAAATGTTAAAAGATGTTCATCATTGGTATTTTCAATTTGACTTTTTACTTCTTCTAAATTTTCAATAGACTTTTTATCGTCATACAAAAAATCTCCAGCACTTAAATTTACAAAAAAGAGAAACAAAAAGGTTCCAATAGTCGCACCTTTTTTAAAATTAACTACAATATTATTTAACAACCACATAAAAATCCTTTCTTTATAAAATTACAATTGTTTTAACTATTATTCTTTTTAATTTTTTTAAAACCATTTAATAAAACGGCTTATTGTAACTATACCTCTTGCACAAAAAATATTAAATAAAATTTGCAAGTCAGGAAACGTTAAATTACATAGAAGGTAAATGATTCTATTAAGAATAAGTATTTTGTCAACAACTAAATTATGCTTTTCAATAACAAATTTTTTGGTTCATTTATTATCCAAATATGTAATAATATGAAAAAACATAAAAAAATCTATTTAACATCAAAATATTTTTAAAAAACAAAAAAGGTCTTTTAAATGTTATCAGTTATTACAAGCCTTTTTTATACTATTACATCATCAAAATGGAAACGAAGAATAACTTCTTTAATCCTTTTTTTATTCTTTGTATCATGGTGGAGGATGAAAACAATATTCGAATTTCCAAATCCAACAGGAAAATATTCTGTAGGCATCATTTCCTATTGGTTAAAAGATTTAAAAAGAAAAGAAGCTCATGCTCTAAATGATAATGTTTTTAGAGAATTATTAATTCAAATTTGGTATCCAAGCGATAAAGAAAAAAATAATTCTAATTATCCTTATAACTTAAAAGAACTTTCTTTTATGAAAGACTCAATGCAAAAAAATTATTTTTATTATTTTCCACGATTCCTATTCGACTACTTTTTATCTGAGATTTACACACACGCTATTCCAAATCTTAAACTTTCCAAATCTCAAGAAAAATATCCTATATTAATTTTTTCACATGGCTATGCAAGTTTAAGTAGTTTTAATTCTACTCAATTAGAAGAACTTGCAAGCCATGGATACGTTGTTGTGGGAGTCAACCATACATATGATTGTCACGTAACAATATTTCCTGATGGAAGAATTATACCTTTAAGTGATGATTGGAAAAAAGGAGAAATTCAATATCTATCAAAAGAAATAGATACATGGATAAATGATGTAACTTTTGTCCTTGATGAGTTAGAAAAAATAAATAAAAATGATCCAAAAAACATTTTTACTAGAAAATTAAATTTTGACCAGATAGGAATTTTTGGACATTCAATGGGAGGAGCAACAGCAACACAGGTTTGCCGTATAGATAACAGAATAAAAGCTGGAATAAATATGGACGGTCCCTTGTTTGGAAAAAATCCAACAAAAGTTTTTTCAAAACCTTTCATGTTTCTTTTGGCTCAAAATACTTTAGAAAAATTAAATAAACCTCTTGATAAAAAAGAATTAGATTATAGAAAAATGTCTCAGGAAGAAGGGCTTTTACTTAAAAAGTTATACCAAGAATATATACAAAAACTTTTTTGCAAAATGAAAAAGGACTCCTATTGCATAGTTCTTAAAGGAGCAGGCCATTTTACATTTTCTGATATGCCATTTATCAAAAAAATATCTTTATTTTTAAAACATTTTGATTTTGAAATAGGAACAATTGATCCATATAGAGCAATTAATATCACTAACGAATATATTCTTTCATTTTTCAATAAATATTTAAAAAAAGAAAAAAATCCTCTTTTTGATGGAAATAGAAAATATCCAGAAATGCAAAACCTCCATGGACGTAAAATTTAAATAAAGTCATTAACAATTCTCACAATGCTTTGACAATCAATTTGAGCATATTTTAAAAGCTCATCTTTCGTTCCAGACCGTGGTAAAATTTTGACAGACAAATTTTTAATTTTAATATTATCATTTACAACAATACTGTTTACAGCTTCCCCCATTCCTCCTTGTAAATAATGATCTTCGACTGTTACAATTTTATTATCAGATTTTTTTGAAATTTCTCTTATTGTTTTTTCATCTAAAGGTTTTACCGAATAAAGATCAATTACCGAAACTAAAACACCTTTACTTTTTAATTCTTCATATGCTTTTAAAGATTCTATCAAAGTTATTCCTGCAGCAATTATGCAACATTTATCGTTATCACTTTGTTTTAAAACTTTGCATCCACCAATTTTAAACTCTTCGTTTTTATCATAAATAATTGGAGTTGAGGGCCTGGAAGTTCGCAAGTATGAAATTCCATCATGATAATTTGCCATCAATTCTGTTAATTTATATGCACTTACACCATCACTGGGGTACAAAACAATTGAATTTGGAATAACACGAATCATAGCAATATCTTCAAGCCCCATCTGAGATGGTCCGTCTGCACCAATCGAAACACCACAATGTGAACCCACAAGACGTAACGCATTACATCCAATTCCTGCCATACGAATCTGATCATAAGCACGAGTAAAAAATGCTCCGAATGTTGCAGCAAAAGGAATTTTGTCTCTCAATACTAATCCTGTTGAAATTCCAACCATGCTTTGTTCTGCTATAAAACACTGAATAAAACGTTCTTGAAATTTTTCTTCAAAAATTTCTGTAAATGTTGAATTTTTAACATCTCCGTCAAGAACAAAAATGTTTTTACTTTCACAACCCAAAGCTTCAAGAGCATAACCAAAAGCTTTTCTTGTAGCAATTTCTTTACCATTATCAAAAATAGAACTATTTGAATCTTTGTTTAAATCTAATGTAATTTTCTTTATAGAAACTTTTACTGCTTTTTGTTCATTTAATTTAGGCTTATAAATTTCAGAAGGCTCAAATTGAGCAGCCTGTGGAAATTTATTTTTTAATTGATCAATGATTTTATCAAGATCTTCTTTTTTAAAAGGTTTACCATGAAAACCAAGTTTATCTTGTATCTTTTCAAGACTATAACCCTTAAATGTTTTTGCAATAATAACTGTAGGTTTATATTTTATTTCAAAAACATCTTGAATAGTTTCAAAAATTTGCTCAATATTATGTCCATCAATTACATAAGTTTTAAAACCAAATGCTTCAAATTTTTTTGCAATTTTTTCTACCTCGTGACCATGAAGACTACTTCCTGACTGTCCTAAACGATTACAATCAACAATTGCAATAAGATTATCTAATTTATAATAAGCAGCAAGTTCACAAGCTTCCCAAACAGATCCTTCTGCAATCTCACCATCACCTAACATTACATATGTTTTATAATCCAAGTTTTCATGTTTTGCATTGATTGCCATACCAACACCAATCGCAAGTCCTTGGCCCAAAGAGCCTGTTGCAGCTTCATTATATTTAAATCTACTTGTTGGATGACCTTCTAAAACAGAATCAAATTTTCGAAGATTTAATAACTCCTCATCTGATATAACGCCAAGACCTTTCCATGCAGCGTAAACTACAGGAATTGCATGTCCCTTTGAAAGAATAAAACGATCATTATTTGGATTTTTAGGATTTTTAAGATCATATTTTAAAAAATGAAAAAATATTGTTGAAATAAGATCTGCCGCCGACATACAAGATGTTGGATGTCCAGATTTACTTGCAGTTGTTGCACGAATTGAATCTATTCTTAAATTTAATGCCTTATTTTTCAAAAAAAGAAGTTTTTCTTTGGTAAGTTCTTCATTCATCACGTAATCCTTTCTGTGTCAAAACTGACGAGCCTATGTAAAAAACGTTATAAAAATTTTTTAATCCAACCGTTCGTGGTGATGATTTTTGCGTCAGCAAAAATTGTACTGAATAACCGCATAGCGACGTATCGAAGGATTGAACCATTTGAACGGCCTTTCCAAATTTTTTACAATGTATAAAATTAAAAAAATTTGACTTAAGACTCGTTTTATTTTTGAGTAATTTCCTCTACAAATTTTATTTCACTTATTAATAAAAAACAACAATTTTTACCTAAAAATCGGCAAAAGACCCGTTTTACTTAACCATATAAATTTGCTATTTTTAATAAAAGCACTCTACGGCGCAAAACAAATTTAATATTTTTAATTGTTTTTCACGGGTCATACAAAGTTTAGGCTCTGAAGAATTATACGGTTTTTTAGTGTTTAAGTAAAAATTATAGGTATAATAAAATGATTTGCTTGATCAGAAAAGAAAAAGCTAAATGGTTTTTTCTGAAAACATGTTTTTTATTATTATTATCGTTTTTCGCAACATCACATGTATGCGCAACATTCATAGCATTGGATGAGGCTAATAATTATAACTATAACCAACTCGAATACAATATTTTCTTATTTTCGGACTATCACGGAAAAAAGTTAGAAAAGTACGATAAACAACAATTAGAAGCGCTGGAGTATTCGTTGGTAGAAAACCAGAATCAAAAAACAAATCCTAAAGAAATGCTTATTTTAGTTGAAGATCCAGCCGACTTATATAAAGATATCAAAGCAAACGTTTTGGAAAAGGGAAATGGTTTATTAATTGGCCTTATTAAAAAATTAAGATCTCTCACATTAAAAAACACAAAAATCAAAAATTGTGACATTAGAGATGTCTGTGGAAAAGCATGTGGTTTTTTTAATTGGTGTTATCCTCCTGCTTCTTTTGCTTATTCTCCAAATAAAATTATTAAGGAAAAAAAAATAAATCCTTATTCCTTTTCATTTGCTGATCTTTTTGAAGAATTAAATAAACTTTTAAATGAGAGTAAAAAGATCAAGAAAAATTTAGAAACAGATCAATGTCAAAATGTGTCATCAGTAATAGATGTCTATTTGTTGATTACCAATGTTTTTGAAAAGAAATTGCAGCAAGCTCAAATTCTATATGAAAAATTACTTTTAAAACTAAAAGAATCTAATATTAATTCTGATGAAAGTATTTTAGATAAAGCAACACAATTTTTTTTGGATGATCTTACATTTTACGATTATGAAAATAATTACACCAAAAAAATAAATAATTTGAAAAAAGATTTAAAAACATTTGCTCAGGTATATCCAAATTTTTCTCATCAAGAATGGAAAACACTAAAAAAACAATACGAAAGAGAAAGAGATAATCTTATAGAAAACATTCTAACTAATAATTCACATTATACTAACGAAAGCATCTTACATACAAATCGATACACAATATATGAACCATTATACAAATTAACAAATATCCTACTTGAGCTTTTTCTTTTGTATCAAATAATTACAAATATTTCTAAAAAAATTATTGTTTTTGCGGGAGCTAAACATACAAAATCTATAGTAGAAATGATGGACTACCTAGGAATTAAGTTTAAAAGCTTTGGAGAGGATAATACAAAAAATCCAACTCTGGCTCTTGATAAAAAATATATTGATAAAATTTATTCCTGAATTAAAAATAATATAAGCCATGCATGTTATTGTAGCATGGCTTATATTATTTTTTCTATTTTTTACTGAGCAATGATTCTAAAGATTTGTATGCATTATTTATCTCGCCAAACTTTAAGGTGAAATACTCCTTTTCGTATTCCTCTTTGTACTTGTCTGGATGAAACTTAGCACTAAGTTTTTTATATGTTTTTGTAAGCTCTTTAAGCGTATTAGGCCTTTTTTTTAACTCTAATACAACAAGATCTATTGTATATTTATATTTTTTCCAAAAATCCTTTTGTTGATTTTTCAATATTCCTATCTCAGCGCTAAATTTTTGTAAAATGCTCTTCATAACAAATAACATAATTGAATAATCAATCTTATAATCTTCTTTCTTCAAAATTTCTAACAGCTTTTCTAATATATTCAATACTTTTAACCTATGAATCGAGATTCTTAGCATCTTTTTAAAATAATTTTCTTCATTTGAGAATTTATTTTTACCAAACTTTTTATAATCATATTCTGCTAACCTCTGCCATACATTCATGCAATCTATTGCCTCTTCTATCAACTTTTTAATTTTATTGTTTTTCTTGTTATAAAAAAGAGAAGATATAAATTCTAAATCTGTTAAAATAACTTCTCGACCATATCTGTTTTCAGCATAATCGTATTTAAATTTTAACCATTCATAAAACGTTCTAAATCCTTTGCCTTTTTCCCCAAACTTTTTTCTTATCTCTCCAAGCATAAACTTAATATTATATTTTTCTTTTCCGATAACATCAACTTTAGACACCTTTCTAAAATATGTCTGTTCTCTTTTTGGAACCCTCTCTTTTCTAAAGTTTGGAACATCATCAGGAGCATCTAAAGTGGGATCTATATATTTGGCCCATTTCTTTTTTAGTTGAGATTTTATCAAATTTAGTCCGTGGTAAGGAACCTCGTATTTATAAATTCCATTATGCTCGAATTTTATAAATAATGATTCCCCTTTTTCAATTTTACCAAAAAGAATATGTCGCTTTTTGGCAGGAAGCAAAGACAAGGCAGAACTATATTGTGTAAAACGAATATCGATACCAAAATGCTGCATTTTTTCTTTGCCTTCAAATTCAAAGTGAGATGATTTTCTTGGATAAGCAAATGGATTTGAACTGATTGTTCCTCTCAATATACCTGTTCCTTCAAATGCAGTTGTCCCAAATTTTTTCACATAAGTATGCAAGAATTCAAAAATTCTTGAAAATTTTTTATTTCTAAAAATGAAAGTTCCCTCATAAAACCCCTGATCTTTATTTATAGCCTCCGCAAAAAAATACCACATCAGAGCAATTATGTTATTAAGATACTCTGGACGATTATATCTTTGACAATGCTGGACAAATCCTTGATAATCTTTTGGCTTTGAATAAGTAAGAAAATAAGCAAATTTTCCTCCCTTATTAATCAGGCTTTTTATATGCTCAAAATCAAAATCTGGATAATTTTCGGTAAAATACTCTTTTAACTTTTTTTCATTGATGATAATCTTAGGTCTAGATTCATATAACTCGCTTTTTCTGGCTATTTTATAGCGTTCTTTAATGCTATCTATATCCAAAGTCAATCCTTTACCAAAAAACCCTGTAGCAACCTCACCCCATGTTTTACCAATTTTTAAATTTAAAAGATTCATATAACTTCTACGGCTTACATTTAGTTCTTTAGTAAACAATTCTTTAAATTTATTTTTCATTGAACTCAGAAAAGAAAGACAAGTTTGTATCTTATCACCGGTAGGAAAACATATTGTCTCTCTCTTCAAAAATACCGGCCTGTTTATTGCTACCAAAGGTTCGATTTTTTCTTTTCCTAGTTTTGATATAAAATCAAAGTTCAATTTATAATCTCTCTCAATCACTTTTAAAAGAGTAGGAATTTGTAATAAAACTTTTTTTCTAAGCATCTTCTCGTCAGAAACATCTACCAATTTTCCCTCTTTTTCCCCTTCTATCTTTTCTATTTGTAAAACACGTATATTTTTTACCGGCATCCCAATATCTTCTTTTATATATCTTTCAAGATTAAAAGTTTTTTGTTGTTGATATTTTCTCTCAAAGATCTCCTCCCCTTTCCAAAAACGCCCGGCCAAATCCCATACCTTAGTTGGAGCTGCATACTTACTATAAACATTAAATAACTTATTAAATTTTTGCGGTTTAAATCTCTCTGCTTTTTCTGCTACCCTAGGATTAAAAAATATTATCGTGTCTAAATAATGTCCATCTTTAAGTTTTCTAGATGCACTGGTTACAACATTTGCACTTTCTCCAATCGCAAAAGTCATAACTGCAAAGCGATCTGGGCCTCCTTTAGCATTTACTGTATCAATAATTTTTTGTGCTAAATCTTTCCCTGAAGGCTCTCTTTTCCCACTCCATTCACATAAAAAAAGGTCTATATCCTTGAGCTCTGGCAAAGGTAACTGCTTTTTTTCCTCGTAAGGCGGACGAGCAATGCGAGTTTCTTCAACCTCTTTGACTCTTTTTTTTGCTACAACTTCTAAGACAAATTGTTCTACAAATTGTTTTAGTACATCAGCACCAACTATCTCTTCTCCTTTTTTGTAGACATAGAAAAAGATCACGTTTTTCTCAAGCGAAATCCTACTTGGTTGCTTGAATGTTTGTTGCACTGTTATTACAGAATGAACATCGAACATGTAAAAAATAGATATGAAAAGAAAAACACTTATTTTCCAAAAAAATAATAATTTCATGTTAACTATACCCCAAATCCAACGAATTTTACTATAAATTACCAATATTTTTTATTTTATTACAAAGTGAAAAATAAAAACAACAAATTTCTTTAATTTGCATAAAAATTTTTAAATCAAAAAACAAGATTTTCCAAAAAGCAATGCAAACCTACCTCAATACTTCCATGAAAATAACAAATGGTAACAAAAAAATTACGTAATAAATGGCACACTATATGTTTTTGGCATACTTTTTCTGCAAAAATCACCTCATTATCCAAATTTATTACATTTAAGATAAACTTGTGATAAGAAATGTAGAATAAAAATATCTTATAAAAAGGTAAAATGGTGGCAAAAAAATTATCTGAATTCTTAAAAAACATCATAGACAAAAATAACCGTTGGAAAATAAAATTATTAAAAAATTGGGACAAAATCATAGGATCCTTTAAAAATAATGTCATCATCCTAAAAATAGAAAGAAATCTTCTAGTCTTAGGAGTATCTCATCCAACATTATCACATGAATTATTTATGTTATCTGATATTTTAAAAAAAAAGATTAATTCATTGTTTGATCATGAACAAATAAAATATATTAGATTTAGAATACTTGATATAAAACCCAAAAAAAACATTCTAAAAAAAATAAAAAAAGAAAAAACAGAAGGAAAAAAAAGTTATACAAAAAAATTTTGTTTAAACAAAGTAGAATATTTATCTTTGAAAAAAATACAAGATCAAGAATTAAAAGAGTGTTTAAAAAATTTTTATCTATCATGCAAAAGGGAGAAAAGTGAGAAAAAAAAATTTTATAAAAACAAATAAGAGTTTTTATTTATTCTTTGTTATTACAATCTTTTTCATTACCACTAATAGTATTTGCAAAAAAAGTAGAATTGAATTAATTGAACAACACAACTCACAAAATGATCAAAAATATCTTTTATATTCAAATGCATGTTATCATCATTTCTCTGGAAAAATTGACAAATCTCTAAAACTATTTCAAAAGAGTTTTTCCAACAATTTTTCTGTCTATATTTACGAAGGTTTTTTCAGATTACTATTTGACATTGGCCAATTTACAAAAATTATTGATCTTGAAAAAAAAGTAAAAGGTGTTTTTGACAATAATTTGGATATACAACTTATTTTTGCAAAAGCCTTTTTTGGAGCAAACATAATTGATCAGGCCGAAAAACTATTCGAAAAACTTGTTAAAAAATACCCATATAATGAACCATGCACTTATTATATGACAATCTGTTATATCAAAAACAATAAAATTGATAAAGCTTTACAATTCATAGAAAAATGTATTAAAAATCCATCTTTAAGAAGCAAACATTTTCTTTTCTATTTTCTTGCATCACGTATCCATCTACAGTCTGGAAACAATCAAAAAGCACTTGAATTAATCAAACACAGTCTAAATCTATATCCACGTTTTGAAAAAGGATGGTTATTTAAGGCATTACTCGAAGAACAATTAGGAAGAGTTAAAAACGCAATCTCTGGATACCAAAAATTTTTAGATATCGTAGGAAGAGATCTTATTGTAGAAAAACAGTTGATAAATCTTTTATACTCTTCTGGAGAATTTAATCAAGCTGCTGATCTTTTAAGAAAAATAAAAGCAAATACAACAGAACACTTTTCTGATCTTGCACTTCTTGAATGGAAAGCAGGAAATTATAAAGAAGCTTTAAAAAATATAAATAAGTCTTTGCAAAAAAATCCTCAGTTTAGAAAATCAAAACTTCTTAAAATAGAAGTATTACTATCACAAAATAAAAAAGATGAAGTATTAGAATTTTTAAAAAATTGGATATCAAGAGAACCACAAGATATTTCTATAATTCGAATACTTCTTTTGCTCAACAAAAATCAAAATCCCATTTCAAAAGACTCCATATTAAATGTCTTAGAAAATATTTCCAAAAAAATTAAAAACCCAACTTTAGGAATTTTATCTGCACTCATAGATCTTTATCTTGAAAAAGAAGAACACAAAAAAGTTATATTAACTTGTCAAAAACTTTTAATGATTACAAATGACGAAGAAATAAAATCCAAAATACTATTTCAAATTGGTTACACATATTTTGTAAAAAATGAATACGATAATGCTAAAACAGCTTTAAAAAAAGCAATCAAAACGAAAAATCCATATCTTTCAGCTTTTAATCTTCTTGCATACATAGAAAAAGATTTGGTTTATGCAGAAAAATTAGCAAGAATTGCTGTAAATGCACAGCCCAATTGTTATTATTATTTAGATACATTAGGGTTTGTTTTGTTAAAACAGAAAAAAATAAATGAGGCTACTAGTAATTTTAAAAAAGCTTTACGTATTGCAAAGTCACAATTAGATATCAAAGATGAAAACCTTATTTTAAAAGAACAAATAAAAGAAATAAATCAACATTTAAAAAAAGCTGAATTATTTAATAAATAAAAATGGAGAAATTAATTATGAATAATTCAAAAATATTATCATTGGTTGCAGGCTCTTCTGGTGGTCATATTTTGCCAGCAATTCAAATTGGCAAAAAATGGCTACAAAAAAACCCAAAAGGTAAAATTATATTTTTCTGCAGTAAAAAAAATATTGATAAAAAAATATTAAATAAAACATCTTTTATAAATCACATAATATTTTTAAATCTTTGTAATTTTCCAAGTAAAAAAATATGGCTTTATCCAAAATTTATTTTTCAGTTCATAATCGTTTTTTTTAAAAGTCTCTTTTATATTTTCAAATACAAACCATATAAAATTATAGGAACTGGTGGTTACATTTCTATACCAGTTTGTATTGCAGCAAAATTGATAAAAAGTAGAATAGAACTTTACGAACTAAACGTAGTTCCAGGAAGAGCAATAAAGGTTCTTACTAAAATTGCAAACAAGATATTTATCACATTTGAAGGAAGTAAGTTTTTTTTACAAAATCGTGTTAAAAATTTTGCACAACGATGCGAACTTATAGATTATCCAATCAGATTTAAAAAACAAAACAAAATCTCTGATAAACAAACAATAATCAAAACTATGAACAAAAATTTTGAGACAACTTTTTTTAGAGACAAAAAAACAATATTTCTATTAGGTGGATCGCAAGGCTCCATTTTTTTAAACAGACTTTTAAAAAAATGGATTCATAAAAATAAATATCTTTTAACTAAAATACAAATAATTCATCAAACTGGCATCAAAGATAAAACTGATTGGAATAGTTTTTACAAAAATTTAGAAATTCCTTCAATTATTTTTAGTTATGACGAAAACATTAAAAATTATTATTTAATCTCTGATTTAATAATTTGTAGAGCAGGAGCAGGAACATTATTTGAAATAGAGTTCTTCAAAAAACAAAGTCTTGTTATCCCGTTAAAATCAAAACAAACTGATCATCAGGTTGATAATGCATTAGAAATGCAATATAAAAATCCTAATCTTTTTACTTTACAAGATCAGAATTTAATAACTAAAAATTTTAATTTGTTTTCAGATGAGATTATTAAAATTTTGAATTTATAATTTTGGACTTTTTAAATTATGACTTTCCAAACAAAAATATTTCCTGCGATATCTCCACTTGCCAAAAAATCTCCTTTTTTACTAAAAGATAAGCAAGTAATCTTACTTTTATGTTGTTTCAAAATATTAACACATTCTAATATATTAATATCCCATATTCTAATTTCAGTATCATCTGATCCACTTACCAAAATTCTAGAAATACTAGGATGAAAAGATAAACAAGAAACACTAGACTTGTGTCCTTTTAAAATACCAATACATTTTTCTCTTTTTATAAGATTCCAAAGTCTTATTGTGTTATCTCTTGAACCACTAGCTAAAACAGTTGGATAAAAAGGATTCCAAAAAATACACAAAATTTTATCAAAATGACCAGCTAAAGAAAAAATACACTTATCAGTTTTAAAATTCCATATTTCTATTATGTTATTTAAGCATCCACATGCTAAATTGTTATCATATAGGTCATGCCATTTCAAACAAGAAATATTACTTTTTTTTAGCTGTAAAAGATAATATCCTTTAAGTTTATTACCATCTTTTTCCCAAACTTCAATTTTATTAGAACTATACAAACATCTAGAAAAAAAAGAAGGATTCAAATAATTAAAAGAAAAACAATAATTATGATTAGTATTTGGTAAAGAAAAAATATCACCTTCAAAAGAATTTATTTTAAGAAACAAAACATATTCATCTGAATGAGCGATACTAACTAAATCATCTTTACATGATAAAGAAACAACTTTAGATTGAGAATTCTCGTATATAATGTCATATTTTGTTTTTGAAATATTCCATCTTAACAACTGTCCTGAAGAACATCCGACTAACAAAATATTTGAATCTTTAGGATTAAATTCTAAACAAGTAACAGATGAATAGTTTGGAATTTTCAAAGTTTTATATAATTTAATATCTAAAGAATTTAAATCTTTAGAAAATGAAAGAAAAAAAATTATAAAAACTAAAAATTTCAACGAAAAAGAAAATTTCATAAACCTATTCATTAATAATATTCCAAATAATAACATGTCCATTTTCAAAACCAACAGCTAAATATTTTCCATTTTTACTCCATTTAATTGAATATGTACTATATTTACATGGCTTATTAATAATATATTCATCCCCTGTTTTATAATTCCATATCATAACCATGCCATTTTTATATCCAATCGCTAATAAACTTGAATTCCAAGGACACCACTCCAAATCCCTAGGAATAAAAATTTTTTTATAATCATAGTTATAACGATAGCTATTGGAATTAATACTTATACAATTTAATTCATTGTTTTTTTCAATATCATATACTATAACATTCCCATCTTTACAATTTACAGCATAACCTACAGCTAAAATATTATTAGGATTACAAACAGACCATGCTAATCCAACAATTTCTATAGAATTAGAACAATTAAATTTTCTAGAAGTCTTTTCTTTTAAATCATTAATTAAAATATTTCCATCATCAGCAATCTTTGCAAACATGAATGTATGACTTCCGGCAAAAGGCTCATTTCCATAAAACTCAAATATCACCTTTCCTGTTTTTACTTCAAATACTTTCCAAGAATATGTTTTATATTCATATCCAATAGCATACAATCCATTTTTCAACCAATCAATCCTATGGATAAACACTCCAGGCCAATTTATAATATCTTTTAATTTTCTTTTATTTTTAATATCAAAAATCTTAACAACCTCTTTTTTATCATGATAATCACCTACTGCTAAAATATTTTTATTGAAAGGATTCCAAGACAAACATAAACATTCAGAAATATTAAAATCAGAAAAATCAATACAACAATTTTTATCTAAATTAAATATTTTGAAATCTTTTTTAAAAAAATTTCCAAATATTAAAAGACTATCGTCACAATTCCAAGCCATCAATATTGGTGAATTACCACATTTAAATTTTTTAAATATCTTAAAATTTAAACCTTTTAAAGAAACAAAAATAAAAAAGAAAAATAACGGAAAAATAAATTTTATTAAAAACTTAGAACGAACTGAAAAATATTTCATATTAAAATCCTTTACTAATAAACACTAAATCAGAAAACATCAAAAACTCTTCAATCTTCTCTTTTAATTTTATTTCCTGTATGATTTATGAAAATCAAAAAGAATATTTAAGATTGCTTGAAGCATTGATTTGAAAACACAAAGCTCGCTCATATAGAATTTAATCTTACTCATCAATCGCAGATAAAATTTGAACTATCAACTCTAAAAGTTCTTCATAAGTTCCAGAGCCTTCTAAAGAATATCCTTCTTCAGACCATTTTTTTAGACCACCAACCATTTTTTTAATATTTTTAAATCCCATATTATTTAAAGTATTATAAGCAATTCCACTTGTTCTATCTGTAAAACAATAAAGAATAATCTTTTTTTCTTTATCCCAATCAGCTGCAACTTTTTCAATAACATCCCATGGAACATTTATAGACCCTAGAATATGCCATTTTTCAAAATATTCTTCTGGCAAAACACAAATATAAATAGCAAAATTTTTGTTTTCTTTTGCTTCTTGAACAGTTATAACATTTTCAACAACGCTAAGTTTTGCATCTTTTTTTATATCAACTTTTATATCAACTAATTCAACACTTTTTTTCTCTATAACCTTTTTTTTCTTTACTCGCATACATGGGCATGTTTTTGTTGGTAAATTTCTATTTTTTGTAATTTGTTTTTTAGGGATATTCTTTTGAGCAATGTTCTTTTTCACTCTATTTAAATAAGCTTTTTTAGTTGGTAAAATAATAAAAATAAAAGAATTAAAAAGAAAAAATGTGGCAAAAATCAAAAATTTTTTTTTCATATCCCTCTCCTAAATAATAACTTTCTTATTATCTTATCTTATTACAGAAATTCTAATATTTGATTTTTCTTCTTTTTTTACCACCTCCTCATTTTTATGAAAAAGATTTGCATCCAACGTTCTCAACAATGATTTTGCTGCTTCTCTTTTAATTTTTTTCTCACCAAAACTATCTTTTAAAACTATCTGTGGCAATTTTATAAAATTATCTTCAAGTTTTACATCCCATTTTTCTATCTTATCAACATACTTTGGATTTATAAGAAAAATTACACAGTCTTGTGGAATAATAAATTTTTTTTTCTTCAAATTTTTTTCTTTTTGAAACCAAGTATTGTTATTTGTACCTGTCAACTTTAAAGAAACATATTTGTAAGGTTTTTCAATTTTTACTTTTAAGCTCTCAATAGTATTAATATTATCAAAATTTTGATCAATATTTTTACATATCAAAAACTTGACTTTATCAATTTTTTTATCCAAAGGAAAAGAGTAAAATCCTTCCTCATCACTTATAATACTTCTACCATTAAAAAACACTCTAAATTGTGGAATATTTTTCCAATCATCAGACCCTATAACTGAACCTTTTAACATAAAACGTTTGGGAACTGATTTTTTAATAAAACTTTTAGGCTTTTTTGAAGCCGCAAAAATTTCAAAAAAAAATACAAAAATTATAACTACAAAAATAAAATGTTTTTTTATTCCAAAAAATTTTTTTATCATAACCAACTCCTATAAAAAATGACAAATTTTGAAAAATATTTGCTCTGATATGTATTAATCGTATTTTATGATATTCTAAATAACAAGATATTAAAACAATTTTTTAGAAAAAAGATGAATAATGGCCCAAATAAACTTAGAAAAGATAAAAAAAAAATTCAAATCAGCATTAACATCTGGCTGGACAATACAAAAATTAACATTATCATTTTGTATAGGAATTTATATTGCATTTTCTCCTGTTCCAGGGGGACATACAATTATGATGCTTTTTGCAAAATGGTTATTCAATTTGAATTTACCAGTTACATTTATGGCATCCTCACTTAATAACCCTTGGACAATTATACCTTTTTTCTCACTTGATTATGCATTTGGCTACTGGTTCTTGCATAAACTAATGGGCTTAAACCCAACATGGGTAATTTCTTTGGCCAAAATATTTGGTTCCGGAAAAATATGTTTATGGTCGTTTTTTATTGGAGGAAATATTTTGGGAATTTTTTTTGCATTAATTTGTTATCCTATAATATATATCTTCTTTAAAAAATTCTTGAAAAAATTTCCAAAAACTAACAAAAGTTGCGTTTTATGAAAATTATCACAACAAATAAAAAAGCTTTTTATAATTACACAATAGATGAAAAAATAGAAGCTGGAATAGTATTAACTGGCGATGAAATAAAATCTCTACGTCAAGGAAATGTTTCATTAGCAGAAAGTTTTGCTACAATCCACAAAGGAGAAGTTAATCTTATCAATGCACACATTGCACCATATTCTCATGCATATATAAAAGAAGACAAAACAAGAAAAACAAGAAAATTATTACTTCACAAAAAAGAAATCAACAAACTTATAGGTCAAATTTCACGAAAAGGATATACATTAATTCCCTTACGAATGTATTTTGCTAAAAAAGGCCTCGTAAAAGTTGAACTTGGACTTGGCAAACATAAAAAAGCTGTTAGTAAAAAACGAGAACTTAAAGAAAAAGCCATCAAGCGTGAAGCAGAGAGAGAGGTAAAATATAAAATATGATTATTGGAAACAAAATCTATCAAAAAGAAAAATGCTACAACTCATTGGAATGGGCAAAAGAAAAATTAAATACCGCACCAGATGGATCGATTTTTCTTGCAGATGTTCACAAATATACTAAAGGAAGACAGTCAAGAATTTGGAAACAATACAAAGGACAACTTCTTATTACAATTCTTTTAAAGCCAACAAATTTAAATATTATTTCTGATTTACCACTAAGACTTAATCAACTTAACATGTCCATATCACTAGGAATTTTAGAGCCTTTAAAAAAATACAATGTTGTTCTTAAATGGCCAAATGATTTTATGATAAATACTAAAAAAATTGGTGGAATAATAACTCAAATTATATGGGAAAATAACAATGTAACAGGAATTATTTTTGGTTTTTCTATAAATGTTAACAATATTTTTGAAAAATCTGATGAACTTTATCCTATCGCAACATCCTTAAAAAGCCATCTAAATAAAACGATTGATAAAAAAGAATTACTTCAAGATTTATTAAAAAGTATAGATAACTTTTATAAGTTGTGGTTGAATTTAAAGTTTGATGAAATTTATAAACTTTACAAAAACAATCAAAATTATTTAAAAAAAGAAATTCGCTGTCATAAATCAGACAAAACTTTAATTGAAGGAATATTTTATGATCTTCTTGAAAACGGAAATATAGTCATAAAAACAAAAAACGAAAATAACAAAATAATATCTTTTAATGTAATCGAAAATTTAGAAATAACACAAAAATAGTAATGCCAAAAAAGAAAATTATTAAAAATCCTCTTTTTCAAACCCTTCATCAGATTGCTCTTCTTCTTCAAACTCTTCTTCAAGATCATCATCAATTTCTTCTTCATAATCTTCTTTTAATCCTTCCTCGTCTTCATCTCCATTTTCATCATCATAATCATCTTCTCGATGTTGCAAATTAAAAAGGAGTTTTAAGTCATCTTCTTGCAAAACCATAAAAAAATTTCCCATAAGTAAAACCTTTCATAAATAAATTTTATCCAATGATCTATCTACGACATAAATATGATAATACTGAATTTAAAGATTTGGCAAGATAATTTTTTTAATCAAAAAGATCTTCTTTTTCCAGCTTACTCCAGTCGGCATCAAATTTTTTAATTCCTTGTTGTGTTAATGGATGAACCATCAATTTATCCAAAAGAGTTGGAGGGATTGTGGCAACATCAGCACCCATAAGAATTGATTTTTGTAAATGAATTACATGTCTTATCGATGCTGCCAAAATTTCCGATTTAAATCCATAATTATGTTTCATGATAACAAGATTTTCAATAACATCCATTCCGTCTCTATCGATATCATCCCATCTTCCAATAAAAGGTGAAATATATTTGACTCCAAGCTTTGAAACAAGTGTTGCTTGAACCACAGAAAAAATTAAAGTAACATTTATTTTAATACCATCTTTAACTAATTTATTTATTACTGATAAATATTCCCAAGCAAACGGAATTTTTACAACAACATTTGGTGCTATTTTTGAAATTTGAATAGCCTGCTTATAAACTTCATTTGGCTCTTTTTTGACAATCTCAATACTAACATCCCCTTTTACTATTCCACAAATATTTTCCAAAACTTTTTTTGAATTTTTTCCCTCTTTACTTAAAAGACTTGGGTTTGTTGTAACACCATCAATGATTCCTGTTGGAATCCATTTTTCTATCAATTCACGATTTGCGGTATCAAGAAAAATTTTCATTTTATTTCCTTTTTTTCATATTTACTTACAAGTCTTTTCTTCCATATTCCTTTAAAATAATGACATGCAAAAGTCTCAGGTTTTACAATTGTTGGCTGTCCCTCCGCAAAAGGATAAAAATACGTTGGAGGAAATATTATATCTATATTTTTGTAATCTTTAATTTTTTTTTTATATTCCTCATGTTCCACTTGCCAAAAAGATTTTAAAAAAAGAATCGGCCCTGTTGTAACCAAAGTTAATGCATACTCATCTTCAATGTCTTTTTGATAACCAGAATGTCCACGCCAATATTTAAAATCTATATTTTTATTTTCATACTCTTTTATATTTGAAATACACCTTTGAATTATTGGATGATTTGGTTGGCTTGCAAATATCGCATTTCCAACTACAAGGCCATTTGCAAGATTTTCAAGTCCTGCATAAAAATCATAACACTCATTTAAAATATCAAATGGTTTTATACATTGACAATCACAATCAACATAAAGACCACCAAATCTATTTAAAATCTCGTATCTTGCAATATCCGCCATTCTTGCAAAATTTCCAACATCTTTAGCTTGTTCAAAAAGATTTTGGTTATACAAACCATCCCTGAATTCTTTTTTTAAATCCTCTTCACTCCAAAAAAAATACTTCCAAGAAGAGTGATTTTCAAGCCAACTTTCTTTAAACTGATAATATTCGGAAGGATATTCACCACCAAACCAAATTTGATGTATGATTTTTGGAATATTATTCGATTTAGGCTTTACTTTAGATAAATCATTTTTCTCATATAATTTCTTTACAAAATTTAAAAATTTCCTTGTTGAGCAACTAGGAGGCATTGAACGCACATATAATGGATTTTCTAATTTAATGCATTCTTGATATTCTAAACTTTTTGTGTCTATTGAAAAATCAAAATCTACATGGAGATTTTTTAAATTCATTATTTCTTATCATATTTTTTTGCAAATAAACTTATAATTTTTCAAAACAATATAAAACTAAAATCATTTAATTACAAAATTTATTAATCGATTCTTTATAAAAATTGTTTTTATAATTTCTCTATTCTTCAACCATTTTTCAACAATCTTTTTTGCTTCCTGAACTGCTTTCTGTTGCTCAATACCTCTTTTAGTTTGCAACTTACCACGCAACTTTCCATTAATCTGTATAACTATTTCAATTTCATTTATTTGAGCAAGTTGAGAATCAAATTTTGTCCAAATACATTCCTGTAAATTTTTATTCAAAATAATTTGTAAAAGCTCACTTGAAAAATGAGGAACTACAACAGAAATGGCTGTTAAAAATTTTTCCAACAACTCATCATCTAATTTTAATTTTTTATCAATAAGATCATTTAGATATTCCATGATAGCAGAAACAGCAGTATTTGTTTTAAAAAGATCAATCCTTTCGGAAAAATCTTTTAAGAATATGTGAAATCTTTTTAAAGATATATCATCTGCTTTTTCTGTTCTGTTACCACTGTCTACAATAAAATTCCAAAGTCTATTTAAAAAATTAAAAACACCTTTAATGGATTCATCTTGCCATTCAATATCAAGCTCTGGAGGACCCATAAAAAGCATATACATTCTGAGAGTATCACTTCCAAATTTTTTTATTATATCATCAGGATTTACAACATTACCTTTTGATTTTGACATTTTTTCTATACGACCAGTGGCAGGAGATTTCATACAAACCATTCCTGGATTGAAAAGTTTATGAAATGGCTCATCGAAAGATAAATATCCTAAATCATATAAAACTTTTATGTAAAAGCGTGAATATAAAAGGTGCAAAATTGCATGTTCAATGCCTCCAACATAAAAATCTACCGGAAGCCAATATTTTATTTTTTTATCATCAAATGGCTTATCATTCAAATCTGGATTTGGATAACGCAAAAAATACCAACATGAACCAGCCCATTGAGGCATAGTATTTGTTTCTCTTTTTGCATTTCCTCTACATTTTGGACACTTTATATTCACCCATTCATCTATTTTTGCCAGAGGAGATTCTCCTGTTCCTGTAGGTTCATATTCTTTAACATCAGGAAGAGTTATTGGAAGTTGGTCCTCAGGAACAGTAACAACTCCACATTTTTTACAATGAACTAACGGAATTGGTTCACCCCAATAACGTTGTCGTGAAAATATCCAATCACGTAATTTATAACACGTCTCAAATTTTGCTAAACCTTTTTTTAATAAAAATTCAACTATTTTTTTAAATCCTTCAGATTTTGCTTCAAAGCCATTAAATTCACCAGAATTTATAAGAATTCCATCCTCTTCTATAGCACAAATCAAATTATTATTTTCATCAAAATGATTTTTCTCTTCACTAACAGGCTTTATAACCTGTATTATCGGAATATTAAAATTTTTTGCAAAATCAAAATCACGTTGATCATGAGCAGGAACAGACATTATTATTCCAGTACCATAAGATTTTAAAACATAAGAAGAAATATAAATAGGAATCTTCTTATTACTTGCAGGATTTATTGCATAAGAACCAGTAAAGATTCCAGTTTTATCTTTTATCTGCGAAGTTCTTTCAAGTTCAGAAAGATCTGCAACATTCTTACAGTATTTTTCTGCTTCATTTTTTTTAGTATTTTTTACTATTTCTTTTACAAGATCATGATCAGGTGCCATAACTATAAATGTTACCCCGAAAAGAGTATCTGGACGTGTTGTAAAAACTGGCAATTCAATTCCATCTTCTGTTTTAAAAATAACCGTTGCACCATCACTTTTTCCAATCCAATTTCTTTGCATCAATTTAACTTTTTCTGGCCATTCAACTCTATCTAATCCTTCAAGCAGTTTTTGTGCATAATCAGTGATCTTTAAAATCCATTGCCTAATATCTTTCTGTATAATTTTTGTCCCACAACGTTCACATTCGCCAGATACAACTTCCTCATTCGCAAGTCCTGTTTTACAACTTGGACACCAATTTATAGGAGCATAATCTTGATATGCAAGACCAGCTTTATACATTTTTAAAAATATCCATTGAGTCCATTTATAATATTCTGGATCTGTTGTATTTATTTCTTTACGCCAATCATAAATCGCACCAATCTGTTTTAATTGTCTTTTAAAATTTCTTATATTTCTTTGTGTACTTATATTTGGATGAATCTTTTTTTTGATCGCATCATTTTCTGCAGGAAGACCAAATGCATCCCATCCCATAGGATGTAAAATATTATATCCCTGCAAAAACTTTATTCTGGCGTAAACATCAGAAAAAACATATCCTTTCCAATGTCCAACATGAAGACCATGACCAGAAGGATATGGAAACATATCAAGACAATAAAATTTTTTTGGTGATTTATCACCCAATAATTTATCATCCTTAGAATAAAAATAAGGATCATTATCCCAATTATCCTGCCACTTCTTCTCAATTTTCTCAAAATTGTATTTCATTTTTTATATTCTCTTAACTTAATCATAAACTCATACTCTAATAAAAATCTTTAACAAAGAATCCAATATCTTTAAGTCAAATCTATAACTTTTTATTAGAATTGTAGCATAAAAAATCAACTTTCTTAATCTATTTATTAATTTCTATAAGACAAATATCCTTATATTAGGGATATTTGTTATTTATAATTGAAATTATTGATTTTAGTCTAGCAATTTTTTTATTGTAAAGGAGAGAAACAAGAAATGCATAATTAAATGCAATTAAATAACGTATATTTCAAAAAGGGGGAAGTAACATGAAAACAAATAAATGTTTCCAAAAAATTTTATTTAAATTTTTTTTATTTTCAATATTAATAACAAATCCTATTTCAGCAACTGCAGAATGGACAACTCTTGTGTTTATTCAAGCAAGAAATAATCTTAACAAATTTGCTTCAAAAAATATTAATGATATGGCAATGGTAGGTTCAAATAAAAACTTAAATATCCTAGTTCAATTATATCAACCAAATAATCGCGGAGTTTGGCGATATAAAATTAATAAAAATAAATTAGAATTAGATTCTTTCTTAAAAAGTAATACTGACGGAACAAACACATCCGATCTTGTAGGGGCAATGAAATGGGCCACATCAAAATATCCTGCCAAAAAATATTCACTAGTTTTATGGAATCACGGTGTTGGAATTTTGGATCCAAATTGGAACGGAAGTCACAGAATATTTTCATCAAAACTTATTACTGATGATCAAAATTTGCAAACTGAATATCTAAAAACTACAAATGAAAATAAAATGGAACAAGAAAAAATGCATCATAGGGGAATACTTTTTAATGAACAAAGTAAAACATATATGAATAACCAACAACTTGTAGAAGCATTAAAACAAATAAAAAACAACGTTTTAAAAAATAAAAAAATTGATATTTTTGGAATGGATGCTTGTCTCATGGCAATGTTAGAAGTAGGTTATCAATCAAGAAACTATGCAAAATATATGGTAGCATCACAAGAAGTAGAACTGGCATATGGATGGCCTTATATTCAAATAATGAATCAATTATCTTTAGGAAATATGAGCCCTATTAAATTAGCAGAAAGTATTGTTCTTTTCTATAGACAATACTACAAAAACAAAATTCCGTTCTTCACACAATCTGCCGTAAATCTAGAAAATATTATCCATGTAAAAAACAATGTCGACCAAGTTGTAGCATTAGTAAATAATTGCAAAAAACAAGATAAAAACGCAATTAAAAATTTAATAAAAAATGCAAGAAAACATAGCATACAATTTAGTACAAAATTCTATGTAGATCTACACTCTTTTTATTTCCAACTTTCACAACAATTAAAACAACATTACTTTAATAAAAATAGTAAACAAAAAAATCATTTTTTATTAAAAAATGTTAGCAATTTAAAAAAGGCTCTCAAGATAGGAATGAAATTGATTGAAAATGCTGTTATTGCAAGTACTGCAGGAAAAAAATTAAAATCAGTTAAAGGAATATCCATCTACTTCCCATTAAAAGGAATTGATAAATCTTATTACAAAACAGAATTTGCACAAAACAGTTTATGGGTAGATCTTTTAAAATTTTCACAAGAAAAATAATACAATTTAAGTACATAATGTTTTATAAATAAAGATAAATTTAAAATATTAATTAAAAACAAACCCTTTAAAATTAAATATTTGATTTATCAAAATACTATTATTTTGTTATCATTATAAATAGTTATTTCATCCATAAAAATTTTCATTATAAATTTAGAAAACATTATGAAAAAACAAGTTCAAAAAAAAGAAACAGCCTTTAAGACAAAAGAAGATGAACAAATTTTGGTAGTTCATCGTAAAAAACTTTTTGAAAAAAAATATATTCAGGGAATTGAAAAAGTGGATTTTGATTTTTATCAAAATTTAATTCAAAAAAATCAAGAATTCTTGTGGCGATCAAAAATTGAAACAGATCCACAATACAAACAAATCATTCCATATATTGTTTTTAATTATCAAGATAAATTCTTTCTTATGCAAAGAAAAAGTGGTTCTAGTGAAGGTCGGTTAAAAGATAAATATTCATTAGGAATTGGTGGACACATTCGCAAATGTGATATTGTAGGAAAAAAACTTTTTGATTGGGCAAAAAGAGAATTTTATGAAGAAGTTGATTATTCTAGTTCGTTTCAAATTCAACCACTTGGATTATTAAATGATGATTCAGATTCAGTTGGAAAAGTCCACATTGGATTCGTTTTTTTATTAAAGGGAGACTCAGATAAGATTAAAATCAAAGATGAACATCAAAGCGGCCAACTTTTAACACTAAATGAATGTGAAAAATTTTATTCTAAAATGGAAAACTGGAGCAAATTCGTTTTCGATTTTTTAAAAGCAAATTTTTAATTGTGTAAACTCAAATCTTCAAATTGTTCACAAAGAAAATTAAATTTTCTTTCACATACAATACCAATGTCTGAATACTCTGTATTCAAAAACATTTTTTCTCTATAGTCTTCCAAAAATTTCCATATTTTAATGGTACCATCCTTAAACCCAGCAAAAAGCAATGTTCCATCCAAATTAAATTTAACTGATATAACACAGCCACCTCGAGATCCTAACACTTTAAGTATTTCCATGACCTTTCCTGTTTTTACATCCCATATTCTAATAGTTTCATCGCATGATCCAGAAGCAATCAACTTTCCATCCGGACTAAATACAACTGATTCAACCTTATTCGTATGACCTTTAAGAATCTTTATACACTTTCCTTTTTCTATATCCCATATTCTAATGGTTTCATCGCATGATCCAGAAGCAATCAATTTTCCACCCGGACTAAATACAACTGATGATCGATATCCTTGAAATGTTCTTATACATTCTCCTGATCCTACGTCATGTATTTTAATAGTTTTATCATCATGTAACCCAGAAGCAATAAACTCTCCATTTGGACTAAATGCAACTGAAGAGATAAAGACTTGATACCCCATATAATATTCTGCCATAGGCAGTTTTCTCATTTTAATGTTCTTTATATCAAAAATTTTAATAATTCCTTGATACATACCAACAACCAGTTTTTTATCATCGTTACTAAAGACAATTCTTGCAGTATTCAATATCGTCTTAATTTTTTTTATACATCTCCCTGTTTTTATATCAAAAATTTTAATGTCATCATTACATAATCCCACAGCAATCAATTTCCCATTTTGACTAAATGCAACTGATCCAACACCATCTCCGTACGTCCTAATCGTTCGTATACATTTTTTTGTCCAAATATCCCAAATTTGAACAATTTCTCCCGCAAGGTGCAAATCAGACAATAGCATATCTTGATCAACTTTTCTTCCGAAGCCGACAATAGGCAAACAATTTGAAAATATTTTATTTTTAACAAACCTTTTCCATCCTAAACAAAAAGCAACCAATCTTCTATTCCGACTAAATTGAATCACATGAGAAGATTCTTCATCAAGCAAGTTAAATGTTTCTATGCATTCAATATTTGCCTTTATATTCAAAAAAAACAAAATACTCATCAAAAATAAAACTTTTTTCATCATAATCTAAACCCCTAATTGCTACAAAAACTTTAATTTTCGAAATGGAAACCACATATATCACTATTGAGTTAAAAAACTATCCCATAAAATTAAAAAATCATCAAAAGAAATCTGTTGTGCTCTTAATTTTAAAATCGCTTGTGGTATTTTTTTTAAATCATAATGAGTTGTTCTTAAATTATTTTGCAAAGTTCGTCTTGGAAATACAAAGCACATTTTTAAAAATTTCCAAAATTCCTCTTCTTTTGGAATAAAAACAGTCTTCATTTTTGGTTTAAAATAAACCAATCTTGAAAAAACTTTTGGTGGTGGTGTAAACGCCTGAGGCTCAATTTTTTCCAAAAGTTCAAAATCAAAATGATACTGCAAAAAAATGGAAGTTGGATTATAGCTTTTACCCTTTTTCACAACAATTTTTTGAGCAACCTCTTCTTGAATCATTACAACGCCATCTTTAAATATATGTTTATTTTTTTGTATCAAAAAAAGAACCGGAAATGTAATTTGGTAAGGCAAATTTGAAAGCAAAATCCAAGGTTTATATTTTTCAAGTTCTAAAAAATCTACTTCTAAAATATTTTCTTCAATCACTTTAAGTCGAAGATCTTTAATCTTATTCTTTACAAAATCAACCCATTCATGGTCAATTTCATACGACCATAATTCTTTACAATTAGTTTGATCCAAAATTGCTTGAGTTAAAAAACCATCACCACATCCTATTTCCATAACATAAGTTTGGGATGTTACTTCAACTTTTTCTAACATGTGATCTACAACAGACTTTTTTCTCAAAAAATGTTGTCCCAATCTCTTCTTCTTTTTTGGTTGATCAAACATTTTAATTTTTGTTTTTTTTATCATATTTTCCAATTTTTTATATATCAATTTTATTTTATATAATTTACATTTTTTATAATAACTAAAAGATAACCAAAAAAACATATCAACTATCAATTTTCAATAAAAAACGATACTTTTTATCTATTTTAAAAGCACTTTTCTTGACATATTGAAAAGAAAAAAGTATTATAAAATTAATTAAAAATTCTTTGAAATATTCGGGGGCGTCACGGCTTCGACGTGATATTTTGTGCTTTAAGAGCATGTCGAGTTTTGTATGGGAACTTGTAAAAAACATTCAAAAAACAAGTGCAGACAATATGACTGCCGGAAATGTTGCTTTTGCCTAATTTAGGCATCAACATTTTTGCTTGTCAATGAGACGTGCCTATCAGGCAAGTTGACTCGTATTAAAAAGATAGGACTTTATTATTAGACTTTTTGGTTGTGTAATAATAAAGTAAAACTGAACCGGCTCTTATTTTTAACTTTGCCCTTAAGGAGAAATTAGAGTAAATTTAAGGGAAAAACATGTAGCGCTTAAGGTATGTAGTATTGCGGACATGGGTTCGACTCCCATCGCCTCCACCAGTCTTCGCTCCTACGGAGCTTCGCCTGGCAAGCCAGTTTTTTAACAGAGCTTCGCCTGGCAAGCCAGTTTTTTAATGGATTAAATATAAAATTTGATATTTATAGCAAAGTGCGAAGACTGTCCGGCAACACGTCCTCCATAGCTTTAGCGAAGGGGGAAGCCAAAGGCGAAGACGGACTAGCACAGCCATCTTATCCAAATTTAAATTATAAATTTAAGCCAATCATAAAATCTTTTTATGATTGATTTTTTAATTTTAATCTCTTATTTTATTCTTTTGAAAATCGACACTAAAATCAACTTATGTTATTTTTAGGCAAAAATTAAATAAATTTTTTAAAATAAAAAAGGAAAAAAATGCCTCAAAAAGTTGTAATCATTGGTTCGGGCCCTGCTGGACTTACTGCAGGAATCTATACTTCAAGAGCAAAATTAGAACCTATATTAATTGAAGGAATGCAGCCTGGTGGTCAATTAACAACAACAAATAAGGTTGAAAATTGGCCTGGAGATATAGAAATTATGGGTCCTGAGTTAATGATGAATATAAAAAAACAAGCAAAACATAATGGCTGTCAAATTATTTCTGATACCGTTGAAAAAGTAGATTTTTCATCAAAACCTTACAAAATTTTTACAAAAAACGGAAAAGAATTTGAAGCTGAATCGGTTATCATTGCCACAGGAGCAACACATAAAAAACTACATATTCCTGGTGAAGAAAAATTTTGGGGAAAAGGGGTTTCAGTTTGTGCCACATGTGATGCACCATTTTTTAAAGATAAAGAAATCATAGTTGTTGGTGGAGGTAACTCTGCCGTGTATGAAATTTATCATTTAGCCAATTTTGCAAAAAAAATCACGGTTATTCATATTTTAGATAAATTAACAGCAACAGATCCTATCAAAGATGAGGTTTTAAAAAATCCCAAAGTTGAATTTATCTTTAATTCAACTTTGACTGAAATTAAAGGTGATGATCAAAAAGTAACAGAGGTTGCTATACAAAATCAAAAGACAAAAGAAACAAAAACATTAAAAATAAATGGTATTTTTATAGCAATTGGCCTAACACCAAATACAGATATTTTTAAAGGACAAATCGATATTGATAATCATGGATTTATTGTTTTGACAAAAAACACAAAAACAAGCAAAAATGGCATTTTTGCAGCAGGAGACGTTGCAGATTATAGATATAAACAAGCCATAACAGCCGCAGGACTTGGATGCATGGCTGCAATAGATTGCCAAAAATATTTAAGCAAAAAGTAGCATTTTTTACCCAAAAATTTATGTTTTTGCTTGTTTCTCGCATTTTTCAGTTTGTTAATATTTTTTTTCGCGCATTTAGCATTATTTACCATTTGACAAAACTTAATGAATGTTTTAACCTGTTTTTATACTATTAAATATACTATTTTAAAATTTTGAAGTGAGAATTTTAAAGATTTGAAAGGAACAATTATGAAAAATATAAAAAAAGAAATATTATTTATTTTAGCAACTATAAGTTTAAATTTATTTTTAAACAATGGCGTTTACTCAATGAAAAAAGAAAACCCTTATGGCACTTATTTAGGAAAACAAATAAAATATAAATTTGCTAATAAGCAAAGATTAAAACTAAATCATATTTTTCAAATTATTAAAAATAAAAACATTAATGATAAAAAACATTTTATAGATACAACAACTAAACAAATTAGTCATCGTATCTACAAACAAATAACACAAACACTCAATGAATTTAAACTAATTAAAAATAAATTTAACATTTCTAATTTTAAAAAAGAATTGAATAATTATATTAAACAAATTTTCAATTCTTTTTTAAACTCAGATTCAAAAACATTAAATTTATTTCCTACAATAAAATGTAATTGTATAAATTCTGAAAATTCTTTTATTTACACTGGACCGTTGTATCTTATACAAAAAATAATTTTTAATATTGCAAATACAAACCAAAACATTGATCTATATGAAATAAACAAGTTAAAAAATATTCTAATCCAAGAACTTATTATAAGCTTGGTAAAAGAAATTTCTATGTATGTTCCAATTGAAATACTAAATATTAGTTACAACGAACTAACAGAACTTCCAATAAAACTACTCTACGTATTAAAAGACTATTGTCCATATCTTAAAAAAATAGATTTCTCTGAAAATAACATTATAGAAATACCTGATGAAATATCATTGCTTCAAGGGCTTGAAGTTATTAATGCTCATAGAAACGGAGTATTCTGTAAAATACCAACCAACGAAATTTTGAAATTAACAAAACTTAAATGGTTCCTTCATCCAGAATATTCACAAAATATAACTAGAGGTGAATACAGTATCGATTTTAGTAATTTTAAAACAAGGCTTAACAATCTAACAGATGCTAATCGACAAAAAAATCCCGATCCTGTTTGTAGAAGACTTTTTTAAATTAAAATAAATTCGAGTAATGTTTATTCAATGAAAAGAAAAAGAATCTATGATTCAGATGATTCTTCAATTAAAGCTCGTTTAAAGAAAAGAAAAAAAATAAAACCTGATTTTGTACTCATCTCAAACATAGAATTTGCTATATGTTGAAATGGGAAAAAATAGAACTCTTTGATGACTATTTCCTTCTATCATAATTTCTATAAATGCGCGATTTATCATATCAACTTCTGGTTGAAAATTTTTATATGTCTACTACTACTCAACCCTTCCAATAATAACTTTTTTATCTTTTAAATCATTAGGAACTTTTAAATCAAAAGTTATGTTTATAAATAAAGTTCAATCTAGCAGGAACATTTAATATATAAACAAACCTTTAAATTATTTGTTTAACCTGTAGATCTTTTACATTTAAATATTTCAGATCTTTCACTATCTCTCCTTTAATATCTCTTTTAAAAAACCAAACAATGGAACTATACTTAAATGTTGCACTCATATCCAATATTTTGGCATAAAACATATAATCTTTAAAAAATAATTAAAATATGGAGACAAAAATGAAAAATTTTTTACTTATTATTTTTTTAATAATCTTTTGTGGCTACTTATTTATTAATAAAAAACGAAAAAATAATATGATTATAGGTTTTACTGGAGATGTAATGATTGGCAGACTGGTAAATCAAGTTATAAGTGAAAAAGGATACTCTTATCCATGGGGAAATATATTGCAGTTACTTCATAAAAATGACCTAAACATAATCAATCTTGAAACAACTCTAACAAAAAGCGAAAAAAAAGTTACAAAGGTTTTCAACTTTAAATCTGATCCAGACAAGGTTCAAACTCTGATAGAAGGTAAAATAGATGTTGTAAACCTTGCAAACAATCACATTTTAGATTTTAACCAAAAAGGTTTTTTTGAAACACTCAAAATCCTTGAACAAAAAAACATAAAATATGTTGGAGTTGGAAAAAATATAGATGAAGCAAGAAAACCAATTATCATAAAAAAGGATAAAACAAAAATTGGAATCATTGGATACACAAATAATGAACCTGGTTGGATTGCAACAAAAACAAAACCCGGAATAAATTATATAGAAGTTGGAAACATCGAAAAAGTAATAAACGATATAAAAGATATTAAAACTCAAGTTGATTTACTTATTTTATCAATTCATTGGGGTCCAAATAAAATAGAACGACCAACAAAAGAATTTATAAATTTTGCCCATCAAATGATTGATGCTGGTGTTGATATAATCCATGGACACAGTGCACATATTTTTCAAGGAATAGAAATTTATAAAAATAAAATTATTATGTATAGCACTGGTGATTTTGTAGACGATTATATGGTATATCCTGATTTACGAAATGATCATTCTTTTTTATTTAGAGTAAAAATTATTAACTCAAAAATAAAAAATATCGAGCTTGTTCCAGTTATTATAAACAACATGCAAGTTAATCTTGCAAAAGAAAACGAAGCACAAGAAATTTTAAATAGAATGAAAATGCTTTGCTCAGAATTTAAAACCAAAGTTGAAATAAAAAACAAAAAAGGATTTATAACGATCTACTAAATCTTTTACCAAAAACATAATCTCTTTTTATATCTATTTGTTTAATCCTCTCACAAACAAAAATAGCTCTTTGTTCCACATTTAAAGGCGGAACAAAAATCATTTTATAACCAAAATCTTCATATGTTTTTCTTAATAAAAAATGAATTTGTTTTGCTTGTTTAAATGATTCAATTCTAATCGAATCATTTTCATAGTTATCAACAAAATCTAAGAAAAATATCGCTGAATATTTATGTATTTTTGTATAATCAATAGCTTGATAAAAAGGAGGAACCTTATAAAACTTTGAATAGGCTATTCCATCTATTATTCCTCTATCCAAAAATGCCTCCTGCCCATCTTTAATTTTTGATTCAAGTTCTAATTGCATATAAAATATATTTTTTTGAAAATTGATAACATCCCTCCATGGAGCATCACTATGTCTCTCAACTGCTTGTTTTATAAGTAAACTAGCCGACTCTCTAATCGTTTTATATCCTTTTTTCCCAAGAAAATTAAGGAGTGTGGTTTTACCAGTCCGTGGCCCACCAGTCAAAACATATTTTTTATACATTTTTAACATAAAAACTTTTTACAAAATAAATTTAATAACAAAAAATATAAAATCTTTTTGAAATTATTTTTATAAAATTATTTACAAGTTAAAAACAAAAATGCAATGATTTTTTTATTAGTATAAAAATAATTTTTTAATCAAAAGGAAAAAATGATAAAAATAAAATTTATAAACAAATTTTTTTTAACAATATTAATCCTCAATATAAATATTCTAAAAATATTTCCATTTCAATCTGATTATAACAAAAATGAAATATTAAATATCTCTCCTCTTTCAGAATTATATCTTAAAGATATCGAATCAAATAAAGATGACAAAATTTTCTCAAAAACAATAATAATTAAAAATCTTAGCAATATTTCAATATTTGCTGCAACTTACTACAAAAAAAATTTTGTAGGTTTTGGTTGCCAAATAGAATCTGATATTTTTGAAATAGCTCCAAAAAGTAAATTCTCTATTAAAAGACCTTCATATAGCATCATTTGGAAACGTAAACTTATTGTATCAAAAAAGAAATCTGAACTTAAAAAAACTTTTACTAGAAAAGAATACAAACTTTCTTCAAGAGTAACAATCTCCGAAGAAAAAGGAGATAAATATTACATATTTTTAAAATACAACGTCATAAAATGTTATAACTTAATTCAATGGCATATAATAAAACCAATATTAGATATCTTCAAAAAAATAACAGATCCTATAATCGACAAAATAATAAAACTAATTTCAAAACACAAGTACATCAAAGCTGAGGCTAAAGTAAGAGTTGGAAACAACCTTTGCAAACAAGAAAAAGATTTTATTTATTATCGAAAAAAAATAGTAAAAAACAATTTAGAAAAATTATTAGGAATTCAAATTAAAAATTATGCAGTTCCAAATATAGCTCTATGTTTTAGTGGAGGTGGATACCGAGCAATGATATCAACTTTAGGTTCACTTCTTGGTGCACAACAAATAGAAATTTTGGACAGTGTTACATATATGGCATCACTTTCTGGATCAACTTGGCTTTTAGGACCATGGAGCACATATGGTATTCCAATAGATAAATACAAAGACATTTTAGAAAAAAATATCGATTTAAATATTTTTGAAAAAGATATTCATCTTCCATTACTTGTCGAAACATTAATACAAAAAAGCTTATTTAAACAAGATCTTTCAATTATCGATATTTATGGCTCATTACTTGCAAACTCACTTTTACAAAATTTTGGAATGAAAAGACAAAAAATGCACCTTTCAGATGTTAGCAAACTTATTGAAAAAGGAAAGTTTCCAATACCAATTTATACAGCAACAGAAGCAACAACAAACGATTACGAATGGTTTGAATTTACACCATTTGAAGTTGGAAGTACTTTTCTAAAATCATTCATTCCAACATGGGCTTTCGGAAGAACTTTTGTAAATGGAAAATCAAAAAATTTTGCACCAGAACAAAGTCTAGGTTTTATGATGGGAATTTGGGGCTCTGCATGCTCAGCAAACTTTGAAGAAATCTACAGAGAATTAAAAAATAAGTTAAGAAGAATTCTACCATTTGGTTTAATAAACTTTGCGGTAAATCAAACCTCAATTGGTGATATAAGATTTTCTCCAGCTCATGCTTTTAATTTTACATATGGAATGTATAACAGTCCAATGAGAAACATAAATGAACTAACTCTTGTTGATGCCGGAATTCATTTTAACTTACCATTTCCACCATTACTAAGACCAGAAAGAAAAATCGATATCATAATAGTTTGTGATTATTCCGCGAGAAATGGTGAAATCAGCGGATCACTAAAAAAAGCTGAAGAATACGCTCTATCAAGAGGACTTAAATTTCCAAAAATAGATTATTCTAGTATAAATGAAAATATTATAAGTGTGTTCAAAGATAAAAATGATATAAATACGCCTGTTATAATTTATTTACCACTAATTAAAAATAATAAATATTCATATTCGTTTGATCCACACAATTCATCATTCTGTAATACATTCAACTTTATATACTCTAAAAATCAATTTAACCTTTTGTACAGGCTTACAAAATTCAATATGCTTGAAAGCAAAGAGAAAATTATTCAAACAATCAGAGAGGTTGTAGAAAGAAAAAACTACTAATGTAATCAACCAAAAGACTGAACAATAAATGCGCTCATCCTGAGCTTGTCGAAGGATGAAGCGTTACATCCTTCGACAAGCTCAGAATGAGCGCATTTGTAAGCTTTTTTTGAATTCTCGTCTAATCTCTAAATCAACAGAAAAGGAGAAAAATAATGTTGGATAATTATCAGTATAATACAATCAAACTACTTCATGAACTCAGTTCTATCTGCTGGTTTTTAAAAAAGCATGGTATCCCTGATTCGAAAAATTCTAGAGATGATACCTGTGCAAAAATCCTAGATGATATTAAAAATGACCTGGACAAACATATTAAAGTATTGGATGAAATGGTAAAATAATTTAAAAAAAGGCCATTAAAAATGGCCTTCCATTCTCTCGATTTTAATTACAAACAAAAAAACTTCTTTACTAAAACAATTATTTTTTCCTTTTTTCCAAATCTTTTATTTTATTCTTTATTAATTTTTTAATTCTTTTAGTTTTAGCCACACTAAGAGCTGTATCATCCATTATATAATCTTCGTTCCATATCATCATCCCTTTTTTAGAAACATCTATATCATCCCGTTTTAATAATCCTTCTACAATGTTTTCATATCCAGCCCCACTCGCCCTAATCAAAGCTGTACAACCAAACTCATCCTGTTTATTAACATCAATATTTTTATGTTTTAATAATTCTTTTACAAGTTTTTCTAACCCCATTCTACTAGCAAGTAGCAAAAAGGTTTCTCCATGAAAACTATAATTTCTATTTACATCAATCCATTTATTTTTTCTTAAAAAATCTATTGCTTTTTCTTGTACTTTTTCAAGATCTTGTTCTTTTCCTTCTTCAATAAAATGAATTATTTTATATACTTTCTCTAATTCCTCTTTTCTTTTTTTTAATAATTTCTTATAAAAAGATCTCATAGAATTATAAATTTTCGCAGCCTTTTTATGAAATCTTTTCATTTTCTTATTATAATATTCTAGTAAATATTGTCCTTTATTTTTTAAAAAACGAAAATTCTCTATTAAATAATTTAAAAAGTCTTCTGCAAATTTTATAGGATCTCTTTTTATAAAAATTATACTATTACTACCCATAGGATCTTTAATCCCAAAAACTTTAATATATTTTTCTTTTTTATCTGTAAAAATAGGAACCTTGGTTCTTGAATGAAAAAATTCTCCCCCAGAAAAAAGGGCCACAAAACAATTCAAAGGACTGATTAAAAAGAAATTCCCACAATTATTTTCAATATATTCTTCTTTATCAACAAACAAAGAATATCCTTGTTCACATAAATTAAAAAAGAAATATACTGTAGCTCCTGAATCAAAAATAGATCCAGCAAAAAGAGAATTTCCATAAGCCAAAGAAGACGGTTTGAATATTTTTTCTTTATCAACACTTAAATATATCTTATCAATACCCTTTTTTACTTTCAAAGGACTATCAGCAATAGCAATAGTTAAAATTTTCTTCTCTAATCCTTTAACATGCTGAATTGTATTCTCAGCCCCTCTAAATAAAAGAGCTTTATTTTTATCTCTGGCTTCATATTCAATATCAATAGTTTTAGAAATTATTCCATTTTCATCAAGATTGTTTTCATTTTTTTTAAACTCTTTAGAGTTTAAGGTTTGAAAATAATAAGGTCTATTTTCAAGCCTACCAGCATAATAAATTTCAGAAGCAACATGGCCCTTAAAAGTTTTAATTAATAAATACAAAATTTTTTCTGTAATAAATTTAATATTTTCTTTTATTTTTCCCTGTAAAATTTTCTTACCATCTAAATTTATTCCATCACTTAAAAAAAACACAAACTTATAGTTTATATCACAAAAGTGTGAAGAATATTTCTTATTAATTTTGTCAAATTCTTTTTCTACTTCAGGCTCCTTTTTTATATCTTCTAATTTATTATAATTTTCAATTTTTTGACCAATTTTTTTAGATAAAGGAAAAAAAACATTTTCTTTTACTTCTTTAATAATCGAATAAACAATGGAAATGAATTCATCATGCTTTAAACTATGTACCCGTTTTAAATCTTTTTCAAACGGATAAAAACTAGAATAATATTTCCATACACAAAACAATTCATAGGTTACTGTTGGAACAAAAGCGATATCATATGTTTTATCTATTTTTTGTACTTCTTTTCTTAAAAATTTTTCTTCTCCCAAACTATTTCCGGATTTCAAGAACCCTTTATCCTTAATTTTTTTTAAAGCTTCTCTATTTCCTATACACTCAGGCCACTTGTATTTACAAAAAACATCTTCATAAATTTTTTTAACTTTATCAAAATGTTCTTCTCCAAGAGGCAAGAATTCTCCATTTTTCCCTTTTTCAAAGATAATATATTCTGGCCTAATTGAAATAAAAAAACTAGATAAAAATAATAATATTAAAAATTTCTTCATATTTTTCTCCAAAAAACCAAGCTTTAACAGCATGTATATAATCTAATCTAATACAATATTAACAAAAACAAGAGCATTAGGGCAAATACTAATTGTAAATAATAGCCTTTTCCTAGAGTTTTAGACTTAAGAGTTGACTCTTAGTGTGTTTTTTAGAAATAATTTTAGTTTTAAACACAAAAAATAAAATCACTGGAATCAAAGCAACTGTTGAACCATAAATAAAGGTAGCATTAGGAGAAAACTGCCATAAAAATCCTGCAATCAAACTTGAAAATAACGCCAAAATTGAAGTAACAGTATGAAACGCTCCTAATGCAGTTGCTCTTATGTATTGAGCAGAAATATCTGAAACATATGCCTTCTGATTTCCTTCAATTAGAGCTTTAGTTAGACCATATAAAATGAAAATAAAAATAAGTGAAAATAAACTATTAAAAACCACCATTCCAAAACAAGTCAAAGAAAAAACAAAATAACCAAAAACAATAACCTTTCTCCTTCCAATCTTATCAGAAAGCATACCTAAAGGAATTGCAAAAAGAGCATAAAAAAAATTAAATATAACGTACAAAAGAATAGACATCTCAACTGAAGCTTTACCACTAATTATCTGTTGTGCTTTTAAAATAAAAAACATATAACTGAAATTTGCTAGAGCAAAAAAACCTGCAATGATAATAAATTTTTTCAACTTTCTTGGAAGATTTGTAAATCTTATTTTAAAAGCTACTCTTCGTCTATCATGTTGTTTTTCTGATACAAATTCTAAAGGAAAAAGTGATACAAAACCAATTATTACAGCAATAAATATTATTGATGAAAAAGAAAACTTAAATACCCAAAATAAAATAAGAACAATTACAGATCCTAAAATTGCCCCAGTTGTATCAAATGTCCTATGAAAACCAAAAACCTTTCCTCTGTTTATTGTTGCGTAGTCTGCAATAATTGCATCCCTTGGTGCATCACGCAATCCTTTTCCTATCCTTTCAAGTGACGAAGAAATCAAAACATGTTGCCATGTTTTAGAAAGAGCTAATAAAAGTTTGAATGATGCAGAACAAAAATAACCACTAAAAACAAAAATTTTTCTTTTTCCAATTTTGTCAGACCAATAACCACTTATAATTTTTAAAATTCCTGCAATACTTTCACGTAATCCACCAATCAGACCAATAACTATTCCTCCTCCACCAAGAGACTGAATAAAAAGTGGTAGTATTGGCATTATCATCTCACTACTCATATCATTCAAGCAGCTTACCAAACTTAAAAAAATTACATTTATGTCTATTCCAAAATATTTTTTTCTTTTCATTTTTTTCTACTATCTCACTTATAAAATTATAAAAAAATGCTCATCCTAAGCTTGTCGAAGAATAAAGCAAACCAATTTCACGTGTCGCTTCATCCTTCGACAAACTCAGGATGAGCGCGCAATTGATAATCTTTTTCCCCATGTAATAATTATAAATCTGTTTCATTCTTTCCCTGACTCCCCCAATAATTTTATAACCTGATCATCCTCTATCTGCTCAAAATTGTCATAATAAATTCCTATAGCATCAAAGGTTATTGGCTTGTGAATACAAATAACACTCGACACCTCGTTTTTTAATTGATCACAAACATCAAGTGGACCTACTGGAATTGCAACAATAACTTTTTTTGCTCCTTTATTTTTTACGGATTTTATTGCAGCTCTCATGGTACAGCCGGTTGCCATACCATCATCAATCAAAATTACTATTTTGTTTTTTAAATCAACTTCTAAATAATCTTTTCTGTATAATTTCATACGTCTTTCAAGCTCTTTTTTCTCTTTTTCTATGGTGTCTTTTAAATCTTCTTTTTTATAGTTGGTCATATCCAAAAGCTTTTTATCTAACATCGGCTCTCCTTCTTGAGTTAAGGCTCCCAATGCTAATTCAGGAGTATATGGAGCTCCTATTTTGCGTGTAACAATAATATCAAGTGGTAAATTCAACTTTTGCGCAATCACTTGCGCCACAACAATGCCTCCTCTTGGTAAACCAATAACTACAGCATTCTTATCTTTTGCATAAATACTCAACTTTTGAGCAAGTTTTATTCCTGCATCATGCCTATCTTTAAAAAACATTCTTCCTCCTTTAATTTTTTCAAAATATTATTTATGAACCATAGCTTCCAAACAGTCGTAACCAAGACTACTTTAACAAAATCAGCTAGCGAAGATTTATTTTCAATTAATTGTCTTATTAATTATCTAAAAGTTAAATTAATAATCATTAAAAATAATTTTAAATGAATTAACCACTTAGAAGGAAGATTTTATGAAAGAAGTTTTGATAACAATTTTAAGAGATAAAAATACTTCAATAACTAAGTTTCGAAAAGCAGCCGAAGGAATAGCTTTTATTCTTGCCTGGCAAACAGCATCTCACCTAGAAAAAGAACAAGTTAGTGTTGACACCCCAATTACAAAAGCAATAGGAAGTAAAATTAAAAATAATATAATTTTAATTCCAATATTAAGATCCGCACTATCTTTGGTTTCACCTTTTTTAAAAGTATTTAATAATGCAAAAGTTGGATTTTTAGGATTAAAACGAGACGAAAAAACTTTTATACCTAAAATTTACTACAAAAATTTTCCAGAAATTTCATCTAAAGACAATGTAATTATTTTAGATCCAATGATCGCTACAGGAGGAAGTGGATCTGAAGCAATAAAAATTTTAAAAGAAAGTGGAATAAAAGAAGAAAAAATTATTTTTGTTGCAGTAATTTCTGCTCTTGTAGGAATAAAAAAAATAAAAAAAGAATATCCAAAAGTAAAAATAATTTGTGCACAAGAAGATAAAGAATTAAATGATAAAATGTTTATTATCCCAGGACTTGGAGACTTTGGTGATAGATTCTTTGGAACACCACAAAAAATTTAAAATTATACAAAAAAAGTCTTAATTAAATGTCCAACCAAACTTGATCCAATTAAAACTATTATGGCAATAAATAAATGTTCTATAATGACATACAAAGGACGTGCTTTTATCTGTTTTGCAACATAATAACTAAAGTATGATAAAACAAATAAACCCCACCATATACTTACAATAACAGCAGTTGAGATAGATAAAAATAATATTGGAATAATAAAACTTAATGATATAAAAAATTGGGATAAGAAAGTTACAATTGTTATTTTCCAAACTTCTCTAATAGGATATCTATCTTCAAATTTTTTTGATACATAAATTCCTAAAGCATCAGAACAAGAATCTGCTATTGCTATTGTTAAAATACCACCAATTATTACCAATTTTGAACAAGTTCCAGAATGCAATCCAACCAATAAACCTAATGTTGTAATAGCCCCAGATGTTATTCCAAAACCCAAACCTGTTTTTAATGAATGTTTCATAATCTTTCACATAAAAATAAATTGTATTATTGTGTACTCGTTAATAAGGCTATCTATTTTGTTCTCACTTGTAAAATTTATAAGATTTTAACCTATAACTCAAATCAATTTTTACTTACAAATTTCTATAAAAACTGCCATTTTTTCAAAAAAGCCTACTTTTGGATTAAATATTTTACATTTGTCAAATATTTGGCATTATAATACCATACATCATACAAGAGGTTCCCATTTAATATTTTCATTTAAAAAAGAATAATACTATTAAGGAGGTTTATTCATGAAAAAGATAATTTTATCACTTATTATGTCGCTTAACATATTTGTTACTTCGCCGTCTTATATGACATTGGGAGGTTGCCTTTTATCGTCTAAAACTAAGAAAAAGGCAAAAATAAAAAAAATAAAAAATGAGATATTAGCTATCATGCAAAACATCCCTAGTGATAAGACATTCAATCCATATGAGCACGTAAAAAATCTTAATGATTACATCATCATCAAGAATAATAAGTCTGCATCAAATAAATTAATAACTTTTGCTCTCATAGAACTAATTGAAGAAAGCAATGAAATAATACAACGCATAGGCAAGGAAATCTTATATCCAACACAAAAAGAGCTTATGGACTGGATAAAAAATAAGGAAAGGATTTCAATACTCAAAGTTGATGACGAGAAAAAGAAGAATACATTTAAATGGCTTAATCCACGTCTTAAAGATGAGCGCAAGTGGCTTAAAAAAAATAAATTGGAAAAGAATAATCTGAATAATCAATGGAAACAGACAAATGGAAAAAAACAAAGGCAACTGAATACTCTCAAGAATAAAATAAATAAGGTTGAAAAGAATGTCTGTGAAAAATTGGAAACACTAAAGACTTGTAAAATGATGGTTGATCATTTGAAAAAGAATGACTGGAATAATCGTTCAACGGAACAGATGCGGAAGGCTAAAGAAAAAATAAAGGAAATGCAAAATAAACTTAATCAGCAAATTCCCTACATTAATGTCACAAATGATTGTTTCCAGGTATTGCTCTTCAATAATGAATTAGCTCAAGTAGAAATCAAGTTGAATCAGCTTGATGAAAAACAATACCAAAAAATAGTATTACTTAACCCAAAAACCATAAAAAGATCAACAATAACTACCATGTTTTTAGGTACACAATTCTTTGATGAAGGTTGTCTCATTGGTGTCGGTTATGATTATGATGATACCCTTTCACGGTGTCTTTTTGCCACGGATCATAATAATAAGATGGATAGTAATAATATATTTCATGTCTGTGAAGATTATTGTTGCACTGATTTATTAAAAATACTAACAAGTAAACAAATGCTAGAGTTTTATTACAAAAAAGGAATAAATCCATTGCAACAGAATAATAAGTCCGGTCAAACACCTCTTAAGGCTATAAGAAATAAATTAGAACCTTATTCATCTACAAATAAACTACTAGCACTTAAACTTTTACAAAAAGCAGAAAAAGATTTCTCGAAAATAAAAACGAAAAATGAAAAAAGGGGAAAAGTAAATCGGATTATTCATCGCTTGCTTTCATGTTTTTCACGGGAAAATAATACCATGAGATCTGAAACTCTTTATTCTGAACAAGAAATTATAGTAGAGAATATTTAGACAAAAATAACCATTATTAGACGGTTTTTTGCAAGTAAGTAAAATAAAAAATCACCGATCATTACTGATTCGGTGATTTTTTATTTTACTTTATATTTTTTATTTTTTTGATGTTTAAAATAAATGTATTAACAAAAAAGAAAATTAAGCAATGCGCTCATCCTGAGCTCGTCAAAGGATACAGCGCTTCATTCTTCGACAAGCTCAGAATGAGCGCTATTGCAAATTTGTTTGAATTTTCGTATAAGTTCTAAATAAAAAATTAACTAATGACGTGCAAAAAATGCATTTTCAATGTATTCAATTTCATGCCCACTGCTATATTGAACAATTGTAGCAATATCAAATCTACATACTTTATCAATAACATTATTACTTAATATAAAAAATTTTGCAGTTTTAATAATTTTTTTCTGTTTTCTAGTTGTTACAACCGTGGATATAGGAAAATATCTTGTTTTTCTTGTTTTTACTTCTACAAAAACTATTAACTCACCTTTTTGAGCAATCAGATCTATTTCTCCATATTTAGTTCTATAATTTTTTGCAAGAATTTTAAAATTCTTCTTTTCAAGAAAATTTGCAATGATCAACTCTCCATCAATTCCTAGTTGTCTTGTTTCTATCATAAAATTACAAGAAAAAATCTTTTTTATTAATCAAACGTTGAGCTCTGTTTGTAAAAGTTGAATTAGGATATTTAGAAACCAGAACCTCTACCTTTTCTTTTAAAAGATTCTCATTATTTTGAGCTTTGGCTAATTTACATTCTAAAAATGTCAATCTCGCCTCAAAAGCAGAGTTTTTAGAAAAATATTCATCTCTCAAATATTTAAGCCTATTTTTTGCGGCTTCAAATTTGCCAGTCTTTTTCCCTTTTTTCAAATATGTATTAAATACATAAACCTCTTTGTCTATTAATTTACTCTCACAAGTATTTCTAATATCGATCACATCTTTTCTATATTGATTATACAAAAGATTTTTTTCATATTCTTCACAAAGATTAATTGTTTTATGAGTATCAGTTTGATCACACTCAAATCTCAAAGTTTGATAAAATTTAGACAAAATAGCACGATAAGTAGCAAATTCAGCTTTTATATCAGAAGGATAAAACTCTTTATAATGCTCATATAATTGGTATGAAGATGGAAGATTGCCTACATTAAAATATAAATCAGCAAGCATTAATTTATACTCTGAAATATTTTGTTTATCTGGATTTGAGGCTACAAGTTGTTCTAAATATTCAACAGCCAATTCATCATTTTTAAGTTCTAATGCAGACAAGGTTTTCTGTTTTAGCTCATCAAAATTCATATTCTCAACCCTTTTATCGTCCTCCTTTGCACAATTTGGAAGTAGAAACAATAAAAAAATCATCGACAATAATGAAAAAATATTTTTAACCTTTTTATAATTGCTCATGATAATTATCTCCAGTAATAATTTATTGATTTTAAATAATTCTACAAAAAAGAGACCCTAATATATTAAAATATTGTTTAACTTTTGGCAAAAAAACTGCTATTTATACATTTTTAACATCATTTGTTAAAATATTAAAAATATTTCAAATTACTTTAATATTGGATATTACCAAATGTTAAATTTTAAACAAAATAAAAATTTTTAGTTTGGAGGTACTATCTTGAAAACACAGATTGATCAAATCCTTCTTGAAGAAGGAATAATAACTAAAGATCAACTTAAAGAATCACAAAAAATTCTTAGTGAGAGTGGAAAACCATTAGGCGAAATTTTAATCGAAAAAGGATTTGCAACTCAAAAAGATGTACTAAGGGCAGTTTCAAAACAATTATCTATACCATTTTTAGAAAAAATTACCGAACAAATGATAGATCCAAGCCTACTTAACAATGTACCTTTAAAATTTTTGAGAAAACATATTGTAATTCCAGTTATATTTGAAGGTCAAAAAACAATTATTACCACAAACCCTAGGGACTTAGAACCAATTGATAATATAGCTTTGTTATTAAAGGGCACAGTTGGTGTTGCTATTTCCACTTCAAAAATCATAACTGATGCTATAAACAAATACTATCCATTTGAAACAAGTAAAGAAATGATGAAAGAGCTCAAAGAGGAGGGTGAAGGTGAAATAGATTTAGGAGCCATCGAAGAAAAAGATATTATGGAAATGGCAAATGAGGCTCCAATAGTCAAATTAGTAAACCATATAATCTTCCAAGCTATAAAAGAAGATTCTTCAGATATTCACATAGAACCATTTGAAAAAGAGCTAAAAGTTAGATATAGAGTTGATGGAGTTTTATATGAACGAATGCTTCCTCCAAAACGTTATCAAGATGCAATAATTTCAAGAATAAAAATAATGGCTAATTTAGACATAGCAGAAAAACGTCTACCACAGGATGGAAGAATTGAGGTTCGTGTTGGAGATAGACCAATTGATATACGTCTATCGGTATTACCATGCAGTTCTGGAGAACGTGTGGCAATGCGTCTTTTGGATAAAACAAAAGGAATAATAAATCTGAAACATCTAAATTTTTCTGATCGCGATTACAAAATAATTATAAAAAACATAGAACGACCAAATGGAATAATTCTTATTAGTGGTCCAACTGGTTCTGGTAAAACTACAACTCTTTACGCTATCTTAAATAGATTAAATCAAACAAGCGTAAATATCATAACGGTAGAAGATCCTGTTGAATATAAAATTAATGGAGTAAATCAGGTACATGTAAAAGAAGAAATTGGATTAACCTTTGCTAACGCACTCCGTTCTATTTTACGTCAAGACCCAGATATTATTCTTATCGGTGAAATACGAGACAAAGAAACGGCAGAAATAGCTACTCAAGCTGCATTAACAGGTCATTTAGTTTTAAGTACAATTCACACAAACAACGCTCCTGCAACAATCACAAGACTCATTGATATGGGCGTTGAACCATTTTTAATAGCATCTTCTTTGGTCTGTGCAATGTCACAAAGATTAGTTCGACAGCTTTGTGATAATTGCAAACAAATTTATAAACCAGATCCAGAAATGATACGAAAAATTGGGCTAACACAAACTCAAGCAAAAGATATAACTTTTTATAAAGCAATAGGATGCGATGAATGTATAAATACAGGATACAAAGGACGAATCGCAATTTTTGAAATCATGGAAATCGATGATGAAATGGCTCACTTAATAGTTGAACGTTCTGATACAACAGTCATAAAACAAAAAGCTATTGAAAAAGGAATGATAACTTTAGGCCAAGATGGTTTACGTTATATAAAAGAAGGAAAAACAACAATAGATGAGGTGCTTTCTGTAGCATTTGTTGAAGAGGCTATAGAAGAATTTGGAGCATAATTTTCACCTAAAAACTCCATTTTTTTGCCAAAAATCCACAAAAAAAATCACCTTTTACTTAATTAAATTAATTTGCTATTATTAATATGATTAATATAAAAAAGTAGAAATTATGCAAATTGAACACTTTTAAGCAAGATAAAAATTTTAAAGAAAGGTTATCGAAATGAAAAATTTAAAAAGAAAAATTATTTTTATTCTCTCTCTTGCATTTGGTTTAAATTTTATATCCAATATTGATCTTTATTCGGTAAAACGAAAACGAGAATATAATCCTAAAGAAGAACCTAGTTCCAAAAAAAGAAAACTTGGCTTCGACTTTAGTGATATTTTAATAAATAACGTATTGCCTTGTATGGCTTCTTTAACAAATATAAAAGATCTTGCTAAATCATTACTTCAATTTGCTAAATTAAATAAAAATAATTTATATAAAATAAATCCCAAACTACAATTATTAAAAAAACTTTATAACACTGTAAAAAATTCAAATATCCATAATAAAATATCAATTTTAAGTAATACTAGCCCTCTTTTCTTATTATGTATCCCTGAAATTAAACAACAAATTAATGATGATAAAGAATTTAAACAAATATTCTTAGATATTTTCAATATAAATAAAAAAGGATTCCTTAAAACTAAAAATCCTTTTACAAATCAAACTCTTCTACACTTTTTAGTTGAACATAGTTATGAACAAGTCTACAAAGAAATTCTAAATTCTACATTTATATATCTAAATACAAAAGATCTCATTCAAATGGATGGACAAAGTAACAATATTCTTCACCTTGCTGCAAAATCTGGTAATAATCATATTTTAAATAAAATAATTATAGAATTAAAAAAATACAACAAACTTCATCAACTTATTAATCAAAAAAATGGAAACGGTTTTACTCCTCTTGGAATTGCACAATATCACAATAATCAAAACATTATTAACATTCTTAGAGAAAATGAAGCAGTAGAAACACCTCAAGGAATCACAAAAATGGATCAAATTTTATTAAATAATTCATTCTTTGGCTTTGGCCATACAGAAATCATTAAAAAATTATTACAACATCCTGATATCAATGTTAATGTTCAAGATAATAATTTTTTAAATACTAATATTCTAATACAAGCCTCAAACAATAATAATACAGAAATTGTAAAACTATTATTAAATAATCCTTATATAAATGTTAATACTAAAGATAATTATAATAATACTGCCCTAATGTATGCCGTGAAAAATGGTTTTACAAAAATTGTTACATTATTATTAAAACATCCTGATATCAATCTTAATACACAAAATAATCAAGGTTTTACTCCTCTAATTATTGCTGCAAATAATACTAATGTAGAAATTGTTGAATTATTATTACAACATCCTAATATTAACATCGCCATTAAGAATAATAAAAATCAAACAGCACTAAATATAGCCCAAGAAAGAAAAAATTATGCAATAACACAACTAATAAAAGAAAAAATAAAATATAATAAAAAGTTGCAAATATTATAAAAATTTTAAAGAAAGGTTATCGAAATGAAAAATTTAAAAAGAAAAATTATTTTTATTCTCTCTCTTGCATTTGGTTTAAATTTTATATCCAACATTGATCTTTATTCGGTAAAACGAAAACGAGAATATAACCCTAAAGAAGAACCTAGTTCCAAAAAAAGAAAACTTGGCTTCGACTTTAGTGATATTTTAATAAACAACATATTGCCTTGTATGGCTTCTTTAACAAATATAAAAGATTTTACTAAATCAATACTTCAATTTGCTAAATTAAATAAAAATAATTTATATAAAATAAATCCCAAACTCCAATTATTAAAAAAACTTTATGACAATATAAAAAACTCAAATATTCAGAATAAAATATCAATTTTAAGTAATACTAATCCAGTTTTCTTATTATGTATCCCTGAAATTAAACAACAAATTAATGATGATGAAAAATTTAAAAAAATATTCTTCGATATTTTCAATATAAATAAAAAAGGATTCCTTAGAACTAGAAATCCTTTTACAAACCAAACTCTTCTACACTTTTTAATTCAACATAGTAACAAAAAAGTCTACGAAGAAATTCTGAATTCTATATTTATCCACCTAAATAAAAAAGATCTCATTCAAATGGATGGACAAAGTAACAATATTCTTCACTATGTTTCCATGTCTGGTAATAATCATATTTTAAATAAAATAATTATAAAATTAAAAAAACACAACAAACTTCATCAACTTATTAATCAAAAAAATGGATACGATTTTACTCCTCTTAGAATTGCACAATATCAAAATAATCAAAACATTATTGACATTCTTAGAGAAAATGAAGCAGTAGAAACATCTCAAGGAATCACAAAAATAGATCTAACTTTATTAAATGCTATAGACAAGAAAAATTTAGAACAGGTTAGAAATTTACTACAAAATCCTAATATAAATGTGAATATTCAAAGAAACAACGATTCTGCTTTACTTTGGGCTTCTTCTAAAGGATATACAGAAATAGTTAAAGAATTATTAAAACATCCTAATATCAATGTTAATATTCAAGGTGATTACTACGGTGAAACCGCTTTAATTTATGCTTCATTCTTTAATCATACAGAAATAGTTAAAAAATTATTACAACATCCTGATATTAATGTTAATGCTCAAAACAATGGTGGTGAAACCGCTTTAATTTATGCTTCATTCCTTGATCATACAGAAATAGTTAAAAAATTATTACAACATCCTGATATTAATGTTAATGCTCAAAACAATAATGGTGAAACCGCTTTAATTACTTCTTTATTTTTTGATCATACAAAAATCGTTAAAGAATTATTACAACATCCTAATATCAATATTAATACTCAAAACAATGATGGTAAAACCGCTTTAGAAATTACTAAAAAAACGTATTAATGTAGTAAAATTAATAAAAGAAAAATAATTAATAAATGACATATCTTGCAACATACAATAAAACTTTTAGAAAAATTATCGAAATGAAAAATTTAAAAAGAAAAATTATTTTTATTCTCTCTCTTGCATTTGGTTTAAATTTTATATCCAATATTGATCTTTATTCGGTAAAACGAAAACGAGAATATAACCCTAAAGAAGAACCTAGTTCCAAAAAAAGAAAACTTAACTTTAACTTCGACTTTAGTGATATTTTAATAAATAACATATTGCCTTGTATGGCTTCCTTAACAAATATAAAAGATCTTGCTAAATCAATACTTCAATTTGCTAAATTAAATAAAAATAATTTATATAAAATAAATCCCAAACTACAATTATTAAAAAAACTTTATAACACTGTAAAAAACTCAAATATTCAAAACAAAATATCAATTTTAAGTAATACTAGCCCTCTTTTCTTATTATGTATCCCTGAAATTAAACAACAAATTAATGATGATAAAGAATTTAAACAAATATTCTTCGATATTTTCAATATAAATAAAAAAGGATTCCTTAGAACCAGAAATCCTTTTACAAATCAAACTCTTCTACACTTTTTAGTTGAACATAGTTATGAACAAGTCTACAAAGAAATTCTAAATTCTACATTTATATATCTAAATACAAAAGATCTCATTCAAAGGGATGGATATAACAACAATATTCTTCACCTTACCATAATGTCCGGTAATAATTATATTTTAAATAAAATAATTACAGAATTAAAAAACAATAAAAAACTTAAGCAACTTATTAATCAAAAAAATAGATCTGGTTTTACTCCTCTTGGACTTGCTCAAAATAAAACTAATCAAGAAACTATTAAAATTCTTAAAAACAATGGAGCAATCGAAACATTTCAAAATATCTCTCAAATCGATACAGATTTAATAAATGCAGCAAGGAGTGGCGATTTAGAACAAGTTGAAAAATTATTAAAACATCCTAATATCAATGTTAATGCTCAAAATAATTACGGTAAAACCGCTTTAATATGGGCTTCATTTAAAAACTATAAAGAAATTGTTAAAGAATTATTACAACATCCTAATATCAATGTTAATGCTCAAAAAAATTACGGCTACACCGCTTTAATTTGTGCTTCAGATTGTGGCCATATAGAAATTGTTAAAGAATTATTAAAACATCCTAATATCAATGTTAATGCTCAAGATAATAATGATAATACCGCTTTAATATGGGCTTCATATTTTGGCTATAAAGAAATTGTTAAAGAATTATTACAACATCCTAATATCAATGTTAATGCTCAAGATAATAATGATAATACCGCTTTAATATGGGCTTCATATTTTGGCTATACAGAAATTGTTAAAGAATTATTACAACATCCTAATATTAATGTTAATGCTCAAAACAATAATGATGATACCGCTTTAGAAATAGCTAAAAAAAACATGTTAATGTAGTAAAATTAATAAAAGAAAAATAATCAATAAATGACACATCTTGCAACATACAATAAAACTTTTAGAAAGATTATCGAAATGAAAAATTTAAAAAGAAATCTTATTTTTATACTCTCTCTTGCATTTGGTTTAAATTTTATATCAAACATCAACCTTTATTCAATGAAACGAAAAAAAGAACCTCATTATAAAAAAAGAAAATTTTATTCCAAATTCGATTTTAGCGATATTTTAACAGACAATGTATTGCCTTGTATGGCTTCATTAACAAATGTAAATGATCTTACTAAATCAATACTTCAATTTGCTAAATTAAATAAAAATTATTTATACAAAACAAATCCTAAACTTAAATTATTAAACAAACTTTATAACATTGTAAAAAATACAAAAATTCACAATAAAATATTAATTTTAAATAATGTTAGTCCAATTTTCTTATTATGTATCCCTGAAATTAAACAACAAATTAATGATGATAAAGAATTTAAACAAATATTCTTCGATATTTTCAATATAAATAAAAAAGGATTCCTTAGAACCAGAAATCCTTTTACAAATCAAACTCTTCTACACTTTTTAGTTCAACATAGTTATAAACAAGTCTACAAAGAAATTCTAAATTCTACATTTATATATCTAAATACAAAAAATCTCATTCAAATGGATGGATATAACAACAATATTCTTCATCTTGCTGCAAAATCTGGTAATAATCATATTTTAAATAAAATAATTATAGAATTAAAAAAACACAACAAACTCCATCAACTTATTAATCAAAAAAATGGATCTGGTTTTACTCCTCTTGGAATTGCACATTATCAAAACAATCAAGAAGCTATTGACATTCTTAGAAACAATGGAGCAATTGAAATCTTTCAAGGTATCCTACAAATCAATAGCAATTGAAACCTTTCAAGGTATCCTACAAATCAATATAGACTTAGTAAATGCAGTAAAAAACAACAATTTAGAGCATGTTTTAAATTAGAGCATGTTAAAAACTTATTACAACAATCTCATATAAACGTTAATGCTCAAGATAATAATGGCAATACCGCTTTAACTTGGGCTTCATATTATGGCTATAAAGAAATTGTTAAAGAATTATTAAAACATCCTAATATCAAGGATATTCTGAAATAATAAAATTAATAATAAGAAAAAAGCACAAAAATCAATTATAAAAATAAAGTCCTGTAAATTATAATAGAAATCTTTATCTAATTTTTAACGTCAACAAAGCAAGTAAAGATAAAATTATTGAGATTATCCAAAACCTAACTGTAATTTTAACTTCTTTCCATCCCAATAATTCATAATGATGATGTATAGGGGCCATCTTAAACATACGTTTTCCAAAAACTTTAAATGAAAATACTTGAATAATAACAGACGTCGTTTCTAAAACAAAAATCCCTCCAGAAATTATAAGCAAAAGTTCTTGCCTAGTCATAAGAGCCATAATAGCAAGCCCAGAACCTAAAGCTAAAGAACCAACATCCCCCATAAAAATTTGAGCAGGGTAAGTGTTGTACCATAAAAATCCAAGAAGGGCACCAACCAATGTTGCACCCAAAATTGCAAGCTCACTACTTCTTACAAAAGGAATGTATAAATAATATGCAAAATATTTATGACCAGCAAGATAAGCAATTATCGAAAATGTAGAAAAATTAAACATCAAAGGACCTGCCGCAAGACCATCAAGGCCATCAGTCAAATTTACAGCATTACTTGTTCCAACAATTATGAAAATCGCCCAAGGAATCAATAACAAACCTAATTCTGGTTTTATATTTTTAAAAAAAGGGAAACACAACGAAGTACTAGGATTAGATAAAAAATACCAACAACACACAACAAAAAAAGCAATAGCTATTTGCATTAAAAATTTAACTTTTACACTCATTCCAGTATTACTTTTAATTTTGTGCCAATCATCCAAAAAACCTATAAATCCAAACCCAAACATACAAATTAAAAAAAGCCATGTTTCAATTTTTGCCAAATTGCACCATAGTAAAACATTTATTGAAAAAATCATAAGAATAAAAAGTCCACCCATCGTTGGGGTATCATTTTTTATAAAATGTGACTTTGGAATCAATTCACGCACTTTTGATCTAAATTTTTTTTTGGAAGCATTTACAAACCAATCACCAAATAAAAATGCAAAAATAATGGAGGAAAGTAAGGCTGCAATAACTCGTACACTTACATAATTAATTAAATAAAAAAGCTTATATTTTGATTGCAAAAACTGCGCTAAATGATAAATCATTAAAATTCCTAAAAAAACAATTAGTTGTTATATTAATATGTTCGTTTGTCGGAGTAATAAATTTATATTAAAATAAGTTAACAATAAAGAATTCTTTATTGTTGGCGGTATTTTTTTATATTCTAAATTTTCAATTTTTAACAATTTTTTTAAATATGAAAAATATTTTTGATGTAATTGTTGTAGGAGCTGGGCATGCAGGAATAGAAGCAGCATATGCAGCAGCAAAAATGGGCTCTAGAACATTACTTTTAACAATAGATACAAATAATATTGCAATAATGCCTTGCAATCCTTCTATAGGAGGTCTCGGCAAAGGACATATTGTTTATGAAATCAGTGCCCTTGGCGGACTAATGCCAAAATTATGCTCCCAAACATATCTTCAAGCAAGAATGCTTAACACAAAAAAAGGTCCCGCAGTACAAGGATTAAGACTACAAATAGATAAATTCAAATATAGTAAACTTGCAAAAAAAATGTTAATTGAAACAAAAAACTTAATTTTAAAACAAGGAACTGTAAATGAAGTTTTAATTGAACAAAACAAAAATAAAAAAAGGGCAATTGGAGTAAAAACAAAAGAAAAAGAAGTTTTTTTTGCAAACAACATTGTTATAACCTCAGGAACTTTTCTAAACGGAGTCATTCATATAGGTTTTGATCAAAACAATGCAGGAAGAGATGGAGAGCCGGCGGTTTATGGATTAACAATGTCATTAGAAAAAATACTTAATACAAAACTAAAAAGATTAAAAACAGGAACTCCTCCACGTCTTTTAAAATCAACAATAAATTATTCTGTTTTGGAAAAACAAAAAACTATATCTTTAGATTATCTTTTTGAATTAAAAAAAATAAACGTGAAAGAAAAAGTTTCATGCTATATAGCACAAACTAATGAAAAAACACATCAAATAATAAAAGATAATTTACAAAAATCCGCTTTGTTTGGAGGTCAAATATCTGGAGTCGGCCCACGATATTGTCCCTCTATTGAAGATAAAATAAAACGACATCCAAATAGAAATTCTCATCATGTTTTTATAGAACCCGAAGGAATAAATTCAGATGAAATATATCCTTCAGGGCTTTCTACATCACTTCCACTAGACATACAAAAAAAATACATCCAAAGTATTAACGGATTAGAAAATGCAATTATCACAAAACCAGGCTACGCTATTGAATATGACTTTTTACAACCTTCTAATTTAAAAAACACTCTCGAAACAAAAAAGGTAGATGGTTTATTTTTTGCAGGCCAAATAAATGGTACCACAGGATACGAAGAAGCTGCTGGGCAAGGTATAATTTCAGGAATCAATGCACATTTAAAAAATATTAAAAAAGAACCATTTATTTTAAATCGAAATGAAAGCTACATTGGCGTTATGATAGATGATATAACTACATTAGGAATAGACGAACCTTATAGAATGTTTACATCAAGAGCTGAACGAAGACTTTTACTTAGACAAGATAATGTATTTTTAAGACTAATGCCTTATGGAAAAAGTCTAAATTTAATTGAAAACAAAATCTACCAAGAATTTTTGAAAGAAAAAAATATAATTGAAAAATGCTTAAAAATTATAAAAAGTAATAATAAAAACAACAATATTCTCAAGCTTTTCCATTCTATAGAATTTACCGACCATATAAAAAAAGAAGCAAAAAAGATGTTGTCAGAAAAATTGAAAGTAGATGAAATTTCTAGTAGAGCATTACTTTATATACATGCACAAATAAAATATGACGGATATATTCAAAAAGAAAAAAAAGAATCAGAAAAATATCTTCTATACCGAAACTTGAAAATACCAATAAATATTGTGTATGATCAAATGCCAGGGTTAAGTATAGAATTACAACAAAAATTGAACTATTATAAACCAAAAACAGTAGCCCACGCACAACTTATTCCTGGGATTACACCAGCAGCCATTTCAATTTTAATTTTACAATCAAAAATGTTATAAAAAAAATGAAAAAAAATTTAAAAATAGATCTTTTCACATCAATCTTAATAAATATCAACATAATTATTGGAGCCGGTCTTTTTATAAATCCTAAACCACTAACTCAACTTTCTGGCAAATTCGGATTTTTAAATTATATTGTAGCAGCAATTATCCTTTTACCAATAGTTTTGAGCATCGCAAAACTAGCAAAATCTCATCCAACAGCAGGTGGATTATATGTTTATGCAAAAAAATATATTAATAATAAGGCTGGATTTTTTTGTGGTTGGAGCTATTTTTTGGGTAAAACAACATCTGCAGCACTTCTTGCACACATATTTGTAAATTTTTTTTACAAAAAAATAGAGCTTTTACAAAATATACCAATTTTGATTTTAGATATCATATTCATATTTTTTCTAATCTTTATAAACATTTTTGGAGTAAAAATTGGTGGAAAAATTCAATATTTTTTTACAACTGCAAAAATAATACCTATAATTTTTGTAATATTTGCAGGTTTTTCACTTTTCAACCCACAGTTTTTTATAACAAATACAAAAGAAACATATGAATTTTTTTCAGCACTCCCTATTGCAATCTTTGCATTTCTAAGTTTTGAAATAATCTGCTCAATTGGACATATGATAAAAAACCCTCAAAAAAATATTCAACGCTCAATTATTTATTCTTTTTTTATAGTTGTAGGTTGTGCAACCATTTTCCAAATAGCAATCTTCGGCTCTCTTGGTGGTGCATTATCAAAATCATCCGAGCCTGTAAAAATGCTTGCTTCCAATATATTTCCAAATTTTTTAATTATTGGTGGAATTTTAAACGCCTTTGTATTTGCCTCAATAATAGGTGGCTCTTTTGGATCATTAACTAGTAATTGTTGGAATTTGTTCGCTCTAGCTAATGATAATCAACTACCTTTTAAAAAAATCCTTACTAAAACAAATAAATTAAATATTCCATATGCAAGCTTAATAGCTCAAGGCATAATCGCCTGTATTCTTCTTGCTCTCACTAAAGATCAAATACCACTGCAAAACATGACCGTTTTTGGAATGGTAACCGCTTACTTTCTTAATTCTATTTCAGCATTTATACAATCTAAAAAAGAAAAACAAAAAAAATATTTTTTGATAATTCCTGCTCTTTCTATTATTAGCAGTCTTTATATAACATCTATTTGCTTTAAAAATATCTTTATTTATGGAGTTTCTTTATCATTTTCTTCTATTTTTATATCAGGATTACTTATAAACTTGTTTTTCACTATAAAAAAAAAGATTTAAATAAATCTTTTCTAAAATCTACTGCTCATAAATAAAGCAATTGAAATCATTTTAAATTATTAAACTTGAATTTGCATAAAAAAAGGCTTACTTAAATCAACTATTGAACCTGGCATTGGTTTTTGATCAACAATTTTACAATCTTTGCAAACATGATCGTCGTCAATTATTTTGGTATGAAAAATATCTATTTTTATATTATAATTTTCAAATTTTTTAAGTAGTTCTCTAATAAAACAATCCTTAAAATTTGGAACCACATACAAACTTTCATTTCCTACCGAAAGAAAAACAAACATTTTTCCATCAACTAATTCTTGTTCTGGATTTGGATATTGAGCAATGCAATTACCAACAGGATAAAGACTTTTTAACCAAAAAATTTTTAATTGAATACCATTTTTTGAAGAATTTTTTGTAATAAATTTATGATTTTTACCTAAAAATTCGGGTGTTTGAATAGCTTTAGGTTTTTTTGAAACAATCACAAAAATATTCTGACTTGGCCGAATTTTTTGATTAGGATGAGGAATTTGATCCAAAATCACACCTTCAGTTAAATCAGAATCTTCCTTTTCATGTAACAATTTCAAACTTAAAGACTCTTTCGATAAAATTTTAATACAAGATTGTAAACTTTTCCCAATTACATTTGGTGTATAAATCTCTTTTTTTTGTAAAAAAAAATGCAATAAATAATATCCTAAAATAAAGCTTAAGAAAGGAAAAATCCAAAAAATTTTATAGAATTGTTGTACTTTCATGAAAAAATGCAGACTTTTTAAAATTAATCGTTCCTTCAGGTACACTTGTAAGCCGGATTTTGTATCCTAATTTTATATAAAATATATAAAATTAGAATGGCAACCATCTATCTTTGCGACATACCCGCAAGCCAACAAGAACAGGGCTTATAACTTGCTTATTCTGTCTTGCTCCGAATGGGGTTTTCACACAAATATATTACTATATCTGCGCGTGTGCTCTTACCACACGTTTTCACCCTTACCCAAATTTTCTTAAATTCAGGCGGTATATTTTCTGTTGCACTTTCCGTAGACTTTCGTCTCCCTTACTTGAAAAATAAAATTTTCTCGTAAGGCATCCTTCTGTTTGGAGTCCGGACTTTCCTCTCTTCCTTTAAAATTTATTGAAAGAGCGATTGCCCCGCATACCTAAAAGAACCAAATATCCTACTATTAGATTAATAAAAATTTTACTTATAGTCGAATAAATAGAAATATTTTGATAAAGCATGTACCTTTTTATAAAAAAATCATCAAAAATCATTGAAAAAATCACTAAAAAAGGAAAAAAAATAAATACTGAAAAACACAAAAATTTCTTAATCTTGTTTATAAAACAAATAAGAACTGGTAAATAAATCAAACATAAACCAAACCTCTCATTTATAAAACAATCCTGTAATAAAATAAAAAAGAATGGTGCAAAAAAAGATTTTAAAAAACATGGTGAATTGTTCTTAAATGTTAACTGTTCAATAAAAAAATACATCAAAAGTGAAAAAACTATCCACTTCTCCAAAAAAATAAAGATTAAAAAATCTAAAAAAAATAACATAAATGAGTAAATCATTTAAAATCCATAAATTAATATCAAAAATTGATTATATTTCTCAAAGTAAATTTACTATGTTATTTTATTTTAAATTTCGGTTATAACAACAAAGGATTTTAAAATGAGAGTATTTTCTGGAATTCAACCAACAGGTATGGCACACCTAGGAAACTATTTGGGAGCACTTAAAAACTGGGTAAATTTGCAACAAGAAGAACATGAATGTTTTTATTCAATAGCAAACCAGCACGCAATAACACTACCACAAGATAGAGAAAATTTAAGAAAATCAACATTACAAACGGCAGCAATTTTATTCTCGATAGGCCTTAACCCAGAAAAAAGCACGATCTTTGTTCAATCTGATGTCCCTGCACATACTCAATTTGCATGGATTTTAAGTTGCCTAAGTCCAATTGGAGAAATGGAAAGAATGATCCAATTTAAGGAAAAATCTAAAAAAACACGGCATATGGCCAATTTAGGACTTTTGTCATATCCAGTATTACAAGCAGCAGATATCCTCTTATATAAGGCAAATTTGGTACCTGTAGGGAAAGATCAAGAACAACATCTTGAGCTCACACGCCTTTTAGCAAAAAAATTTAACAATTTCTACAAACCTATTTTTGTAGAACCTAAAACTTTACATACAAAAACAATAAAAGTTGTGGGTTTGGATGGAACAGCAAAAATGAGTAAAAGCGCCAAAAACCACATAAGTATCGTTGAAAATGAAAAAACTTTATGGGAAAAATTATCAACCGCTGTTACCGATCCAGCACGAATCAAAAAAACAGACAAAGGAAACCCTCAAATTTGTAATATTTATTCTCTACATAAATTATTCTCAACTCAACAAGATTTAGAATGGGTTGTTGCTGGATGCTCAAATGCAAAAATAGGATGTATTGAATGTAAGAAAAAATTATTTAAAAACATTAATGAGCTATTAAAACCAATAAGAGAAAAATATGTCGAATGGATGAAAAATCCAGAAAAAATAAAAATTTCTCTAAAAAATGGAGCTCAAAAAGCCAACAAGATAGCCCAACAAACTCTTGACGAAATTTACGACATCGTAGGATTTAAATATTAAATAATATTTAAAAAACAAATAACCAGAAAACAAAAAAGTGATTAGTTATAATCACTTTTTTTGTTTTCTGGTTATAAACAAAATTATTGTTTTGTTTATCTCTTTTTTCTTATAGCCATTCTTTTTTTGCCTGATCTTTTTTTTGCTGATTTTTTCTTAGCAACTCTCTTTTTAGCTTTTTTCTTTTTGGCTACTTTTTTCTTAGCAACCTTTCTTTTAGTTACCTTTTTCTTAGTAACTTTCTTTTTAGCTACTTTTTTCTTAGTAACCTTTTTTTTGGCTACCTTTCTTTTAGCTACCTTTTTCTTAGTAACTTTCTTTTTAGCAACCTTTCTTTTAGTAACCTTTTTTTTGGTTACTTTTTTCTTAGCAACTATTTTCTTAGCAACCTTTTTTTTCTTGGTTGCTTTCTTTTTTGTTGCTTTTCTTCTTACTGCCATGTCTATTCTCCCTTTTTAAAATTCCTTACTCCTTTTCAGGAGCACAACACATATGTCATTACATAAAACTCATAGATTTCCTAATTATTTATATCTATAATCATTATAGACAATAATACACCCCTTTTGTCAAATAAATTGAAGTAATATTTAGATATTTTTTAAAATCATAAACCAAATCAAATTTTTTTAATACAAAAAATATTTAAAAAAATAAAAAAAAATCTATCAAATCAAGCGACTAGCTACTAATTTTTAAAAACTCTTCCTCTTTCAAAAGTCCACATTTTAGTAAAAAATTATAAAAATAATTTCTATATTGGTATGGAGCCTTTGAATGTATTCTGACATGTCGACCAATATCAGACTGCAAAAACATTTTAAATGATTTAGTATTTTTAAATACCTCTATCCCCTCTTCTATAATTGCAAAAGGATCTCCAGTAAAATGTTCAAAATAACATGGAATATCAATATTCTCAATCATTTGAATCGGCTTTAGCTCAAACAGACTGCCTTGTAAAATAAAATCAATAAGCCAACGCCCAATTCCCAACTGTATTAAAATTCTTCTATACCATCTTTTCTCAGACAAAAGAGCACGATTAAATTGATTTTCAAAGTATGTAAAAATACTATTTAACACCAAAGCATCCGCTATAGATTTTCCATGCTCCTTTGCTTTTAAGGTTGCATTCAAAATCATTGCCGCCCCAAAACAAAATCCAACCAAAACGATTGGTTTATCGCTCTCTTTTCTTAAAAAATCTATAGCCGCCTGAATATCATTATAAGCATTGGTTCCAAACTCATTGGCTATCCATTTTCCTTTTCTTCCATCACTTTCTCCAAAACCTCTCCAATCAAATGTTAAAATGTTAAAATTAGGAAAAAGTACAGCAAACGGTGCTCCCCATTCTTTAAGTGGAGTTTGGTCGTGAAAATATCCGGTAACATAAATTATATTAATTGGAGCATTAGGCCTTTTAAAATATAAGGATGATATTCTAAAATTATCTTGAGTTAAAAGCATTACCTCTCTAGCTCCATAATCATTGACAGCACATTTATAAACAGCATCTTTTGAATTAGGGGTAAAAGGTTTGGCTTCAAAAAAGAGATTTTTCATTTTTTCCAAAAGCTGTAAATCTTGATCAAGTTGTTCCTTAATAAAAAAGTCCGGAACAAAATTCTTTAAATAATCAGATTTAGATTTTTTTTGTATAGGAGGAATAGGATCATTTCCAATAGAACACATTTTTAAAATATGTCCACATAAAAAATTTACCTGTAGAATAAAAAAAGAAAATAAAACAATTTTTTTCATTTAGTCCAAACAAAAATCAATTTAGAAAAAAGAATTTTTCTATTAAACTTGTTAAACTCTACATTATAATATAATTTAATAAAAGGTTATTTTATGTCAAGAACAACTACTCTCAAGTTATACTTAAAAAAATTAAAAAATTATACAATCTTACGTTCTATTGTGAAATATTTAACCTATTTTTACACAATAGTTCTTTTTTCCACATATCATCTCAAAGTAAAATATGATTATAAATTCGACAAACCTTTTAATGAATTAGAAGGAGTATTTTATTTTTGGAATCAAAATATCATAGCAGCACTTTTTTTCTTTTCTAGAAACAAAAATATAGGACATTGTCTTTTAAGCACAAGTAAAGATGGAAAAATAATTGGTTTTATAATCAAAAAACTTGGATTTAAAATTATTTATGGCTCATCATATAAAAAATCACTTAAAACTATAAGACAAACATTAGATGTACTAGAGATAAATAAAAAATTAGCAACAACAGGTGATGGATCTAGGGGCCCAGCATTCAAGCTACAAAGAAGAGTAATCTATCTTGCATCAAAATCAAAGCTGCCATTAATTTTTATAGACTGCAAAAGTGAATGTGTAATAACCTTTAAAAAAAGCTGGAACAAATTTCAAATTCCTCTTCCTTTCAGCAAAATACTTGTAAGAATTCATGCCCCAGTTATTCCTTCCTCAGATGCATATAAAAGATTCTAAAAAATGTATGCTTTAGTAAAAGTTTTAAAAGGATTTGCAAAACCTCTTTTTTATAAAATTCCATCAAGTTTAAATAATCAAAATTTGATAGGAAAAATAGTACAAGTTCAATTAAAAAATAAAATTACTCCTGCTCTTGTTTTAAAACAATACAAAACAATTTCAAAAAATATACCCTTCAAAATTAAACCTATAATAAATATCGAAAAATTTCCAGATGATCGACTATATCATAATTTCGTTGAAAAAATATCAAAACTTTATCTTACAAATCCTTTGTATTTTTATAAAAGAATAAAAAATTTTTTATTAGCATCAAATAGAGAAAAAAAGGTTAAGACTGTCATTTCGCAAAAAATATTACCATCTTCAGAAAAAAATTATGTTAAAAAAATCATACTCACTAATGAACAAAAAATTGTAGTCCAATATGCAGAAAAATTTATAGACAAAAAAAAATACACTCCAATATTACTGCATGGAGTAACAGGATCTGGAAAAACAGAGATTTATAAAAAATTGATAATAAAAAATATCGAAAAAAACAAATCTATAATTTTACTTTTACCAGAAGTTTCATTAGCAATTCAATTTCAATTTTTATTACAACACCAATTACCAAAACATATATCAATAATAGGATTTCATTCAGCAAGCAAAGAAAAAGAAAAAAAAAGCCTTTGGCAAAAATTAATAAACAAAAAACCAATAGTTATTATTGGTGTTCATTTACCAATTTTGCTTCCTATTTCAAATTTAGGTTTAATTATAGTTGATGAAGAACATGAGCTAGGTTTTTCAGAAAAAAAACATCCCAAAATCAACAGCAAAGAAGTTGCTATTTGGAGATCAGCACATTATGAAATACCTATAATTCTTGGATCTGCAACACCATGTTTAAATTCATTACATAACGCAAAAACAAAAAATTGGAAATTTTTTCAACTAAAAAAAAGATTCCAAGGAAATTTTCCAGATTTTCAACTTATATTTTTAAAAAATAAAAAAACAAGCGGAAAAAAAAGTTTTTGGATATCATCCAAACTTGAAAATTCAATTAAACAAAATCTTTTAAAAAGAGAACAGACAATTATCTATTTAAACAGAAGAGGTTACAGTTTTTTTATTCAATGCAAAAAATGTGGATTTATTTTTCAATGCCCAAATTGCTCTGTAAGTTTAACATTACACAAAAATATAAACTCACAAATATTGCGGTGCCACTACTGTAATCACGTCCAAAATATAAAAAGTTCGTGCCCTAAATGTAATTCTGACGAAAATAATTTTCTAAAAAAAGGAATTGGAACCCAACAAGTTGTAAATATACTTCAAGGAATATTCCCACAAGCATTAATAGAAAGGGCAGATCTAGATTCTGCTATCAAAAAAAGATCATGGCATAAAACATTAGAAAATTTCAAAAAAGGTAAAATTGATATTTTGGTTGGAACACAATTAATTAGCAAGGGATATCATTTTGAAAACGTTACATTAGTAGGTATTATATGGGCCGATCTTAATCTTCATTTCCCAATCTTTAATTCCTCGGAAACCACATTACAAAAATTAATTCAAGTAGCAGGAAGAACAGGACGTGGAAACAAAAAAGGCAAAGTCATTGTTCAAGCAATACATGATCATCAAATTTTTAAATACTTAAATGAACAAAATTATTTAAACTTTTGTTCAAAAGAACTTGAATTAAGAAAAATTACAAAATATCCACCATTTTATAGACTAATTCAAATAGAGCTAAAAAATAAAAACACATCTCAATTAAACAATGATTCAATGCTTTTATGTCAAAAATTTCATACAATTAATAAAGATCTCAATTTAAATATACAAATTCTCGGCCCAGCACGACCAATCGTTTACAGAATACAAAAAATAGAATCCAAACATATTTTTTTAAAAACAAATTCTTTTGATAATTTTTTTAGATTAATTAAAAATATAAACTTTGAAACATTTGAAAGTAAAATTTTTGTAGTACCAACGCAATAAAATATATTTTAGAGCTTGTCGAAGGATGAAGCGCTTCATCCTTCGACAAGCTCAGGATGAGCACCGTTGTAAGATTATTTGAGTTTTCGTATAAATTCTTAATTAATTTAGGCAAGAGTTTTAAAACTCTTGCCTAAATTAATTAAAATAAAATATTTTTTAAATTAACTATCCTTATGAACCTGTAGAAAAAATCTCTGCTCTACGATTAGGAGCAAGTTCCTTAATAACAAATTCTTTATCTGTTTTATCTGTCCAAGCAACAGGCATCTCTTGACCATAACCTACTGTCTTTATATTTTCTTCTGCTATACCTTCCTTAATCATTTCTTTTTTAATAACTTGAGCACGTCTCTCTGAAAGAACAAGATTATAACTTGGTGATCCTAACTGACAACCATGTCCACCTATTACAATCTTTTTACCATCTTGAACTAATTTTTTTGCCATATTAATATTTTTATTTATATTGTCCTTTTGATCTTCTCTTATACTATTCTTATTCAAATCAAAAAGTACTGTCTGAAACTCCTCAGCCATCTGTTCTTCATCCTCCCAAGCAACATCAAATTCTTCTTCAAATTCATTATCAGTTTCATGTTTAGTATTTTCAGCAGATTCTTCATTTTGAATATCGTCAAAAAAATCTTCTACATCACCTTGCTCTTTTTCATCTACAAAGGCAAATTCTGAAATTGAATCATCATCCAAATAATCCTCCATTTTCTCTTCTAAAGTAGGAATACTTCCCTGATTATCAGCAGATACAATATTCTCATCAACAGTAATATCAGCAAATGCCACTTTCTCAGATTCTTGCTTCTTTTTGCCACATCCTACTAAAAATAAAGCAAATATAATGGAAATTAGTAAATAATTTTTCTTTGTCTCCATGAGTTTTCTCCCATAAAATAAAATTTTGTAACAACTACCTTTACCTTTAAAAACTTAATTTTACCAAACATTAACACAATTTATCTAAAGTTACTACTCATTATTAACAATATTGTTTATAATTATTAATGTTATATTACTAAATCAAAAAAGATTGTAGTAAATTAAAAAAATTTAGTAAATTCATTTCGGAGTATATATTGAAAAAAATTTTAATAAATAAAAATGTATGGCAAACAAGAGTAGCCATACTACATAACAACAAACTAGAAGATATATATTTTCAAACTCACACTAAAAAAGATTTAGAAAAATGTTTCTTTAAAGGACGCATATCTAAAGTTCTGCCTGGAATCCAAACTACATTTGTTGATATTGGAGAAAAAAAAGCCGGTTTTTTACATATATCAGAAATTGATAGAGCATTAGCATTAGAAAAAACTGCCGAGTTTTTACAAGTAGACGAAACAGCAGAAGAAAAATCTATAGAAAGAAAAATCAAAAACGCCATAAGTATAGAAAAAATTTTCTCTGCAGGTAACGAAATTCTAGTACAAGTTATAAAAGAACCTGTATATGAAAAAGGAGCAAAACTTACAACTTGTTTCACTCTTCCTAGTAGATTTCTTGTATTAATGCCAAATATTCCTCAAATAGGCATATCAAAAAAAATAGAAGATAGAAACGAAAGAATAAGGTTAAAAGAGATTTTATCAAAAAATTTACCTCCTAAAATGGGAGTAATTATAAGAACTACTGCAGAAGGAAGAAAAGAAAAAGACTTAAAAAAGGATCTCTCATTTTTAGTCTCCACTTGGAATTCAATTCTTAAAAAATTTAAAAAAGCAAAATACGGAGAAAAAATACATGAAGATCTCCCTCTAGCAATTCGTGCAGTAAGAGACCATCTTGACGAAAACGTAGAAACTGTAATCACAGATAATAAACAAGATCAATCATCTATATACAAATTTGTAAAAAATTATGCCCCAGAACAAGCACACAAAATAAAATTTTATCAAGGTCCACCAGATCTTTTTGAACGATTTGAAGTTGATAAACAAATAGAGAAATCACTAGAAAAAAAAGTTGAACTAAAATCAGGAGGATCACTTATAATTGAAACAACAGAAGCAATGACTGTAATCGATGTTAATACAGGAAAATATATAGGAGAAGGAAGTCTTGAAGAAACTATTCTTAAAACAAATTTAGAGGCTGCAGAAGAAATTGTACGACAATTAAGATTACGCAATATTGGTGGCCTAATAGTTATAGATTTCATTGATATGGCAAACCAATCTAACAAACAAAAACTAACTCGCTTTTTAGAAAAAAATTTACGAGAAAGAGATAAATATCAATCAGTTATACTAAGAATTTCTGAATTTGGCTTGGTACAAATGACTAGAAAAAGATCAGGTAAAACACTTATCCAACAATTAACAAATGTATGCCCAACATGCAATTCTTATGGTTTTGTAAAATCAGATGCAACAATAAGCTATGAAACTTTATTAAATTTTAAAAATGAAATAATAAGACAAGGAATAAAAGGATCAATAGTATTACTTATCTCAAACAATGTCTTTAATTATCTTATCCATAAAGAATATAAATCACTTTTAGAATTAGAAAAAAAACTTAAATGCAAAATTATTTTGGAAAGTAGTGATCAACTTTCTGGAAGTCAATTTAAAATCGAAAAAATAAAGTAAAAAAAATATTTAATCACAAGGAAAATTTTATGATCAAAAAAAACAACAATGTTATGGAACAGTTTAACCAATATAAATCAAATATTGGCATAGAAATTCATGTACAACTCAAAACAAATTCAAAAATATTTTGTTCCTGTCCAAACAAATTTGGAGATCAGCCTAACAAAAATATATGCCAAATCTGTACTGGACAACCAGGAAGCCTTCCAGCTCTAAATAAAAAAGTTGTTGATTTTGCAATAATGGCAGGTCTTGCAACAGAATGCAAAATTAACGAATTATCAAGATTTGCACGTAAACATTATAACTATCCAGATCTTCCTAAAAATTTTCAAATTACACAATTCAATTATCCAATATGTACAAATGGAAACGTTACTATTAAAACCTCTAATGAAACTGAAAAAAAAATACGTATTAGAAGAATACACATAGAAGAAGATGCGGGAAAAACTATTCACAAACAAAATGAAAGCTTTATAGACTTAAACAGAGCAGGAACTCCTCTTCTCGAAATAGTAAGTGAACCAGATATCTCAAATTCTTACGAAGCAAAAGCTTATCTTACAAAACTCAAAACTACAGTTCAATATCTTAAAATAAGTAATGCAGACATGGAAAAAGGCTCTTTTAGAGCAGATATCAATGTCTCAGTAACAACAAAAGAAAGCAAAACTTTAGGGAAAAAAGTCGAACTAAAAAATATAAATTCATTCAAATTTATAGTAAATGCAATAGATCATGAAATAAAAAGGCAAATTGAAGTTATTGAAACAGGAAAAAAAGTAAAACAAGAAACAAGACTTTGGGATTCTAAAAAACAAATATCAATTTTTATGAGATCAAAAGAAGAATTTGATGATTATCGATATGTCCTTGAACCAGATTTACCATTAATTATAGTTGATCAAAAATGGCTAGAATCCATAAAAAGTCAAATTCCAGAACTTCCTACACAAAAATTAAATCGCTTTAAAAAAGATTACAATATTTCTCATGATCAAGCAGAAATATTAGTAAATAACCTTGATATTGCCAATTTTTTTGAAGACGTTTCTAAAATTTGTAAAAACCCTAAAATTATATGTAACTGGATTTTACGTAATCTTCTTGCATATCTAAAAGAAAATAAATTAAATTTACAAGAATCAAAAATAACACCAAAAAAATTTGCTCAACTTATAAATGCATTAGACAAAGGAATAATCAACACCAAAACTGCACAGGACGTATTTTTGGAAATGGCGAAAACAGAAAAATCACCTGAAATAATTATAAAAGAAAAAGGATTACAACAAATTGGTTCTTTTGAAGATTTAGAAAAAATAGTTCTTGAAATTATAAAAAACAATCCTGAACAAGTAAATAAATACCGTTCAGGTAAAGAACGTCTCTTTACATTCTTTGTTGGCCAAGCCATGAAAGAAACTAAAGGAAAAGGAAATCCAAAAATAATTCAAGAGCTACTTAAAAAACATCTTAAAAAATAAACATAATTTTATCACTTATTATAATCCAAAAAACAATGTTCATTTATTATTTTTTATGTCTCACTGCTATATATTTTGTTACAATTTGAAAATAACTGAAGCTAAAAATTTGGCGTTTGACAACAATGCATTATTTTCTAATAATAATATTATTAAATAAAAATAACAAAATCTTTAAAAATCGGGGGAGCCCAAAAACCATGAAAAAGTATATTAATCTCATAAATAAAAAAATAGGATTCTTATTATTAGCATTAACATTTATCCTAATACTACCTCATTGTGCAAAATATAAACCACAAAGACTTCATCAACCAAATGGAATAAATCACGAAAAAAATGATATTGAAATTACAAAATATGTTTTTTGTGAAGATGATTGTAAAAAATATTTTGACAGAAAAATAATCACTAAGGGATATCAACCAATTCAATTATTCATCAGAAATAAAACAAATAAAATTTTACTAATTGACTCAAATGACATAACACTACCATTAGTACCTGTTAAAAATGTTGTAAACAAGTTACACCGAGACGTTGGTTGGGATGCAACCAAATATTTCATAATAGGTGGATTTAGAGCTATCGAAATAAACAAGCAAATTGATGAAGACTTTAGTCAAAAAACAATTGGTTACGATGACATAATCAAAATCAAACCAAATGGAACTTTCAACAGGGTCATGTTTGTTACAAGAGAAAATTATACTTCAAGTTTTGGTATCACATTAATTGAACAAGAAAGCAAAGAAAAAATAAATTTTGATTTATAAATCTTTTACTTTAACTTGAACTATGATCTTTTTCATGATAATTAATCTTAATAAGATTTAATTTCACAAAAAGGGTAATTATGTGATTGATTATTTGATAGGAAAAGTAAAAGAAATAAAAAACAAATCTATTGTTTTACTTGTTAACAACATTGGTTTTGAATTACAAATTTCACAAACAATAAATATTAAACAAAATGAAGAAATTGAACTTCATACATATCTTCATTGGAATCAAGAAAAAGGACCAAGTCTTTTTGGTTTTCAAAATGAGCTCGAAAAAATAGTCTTTTTAATAATCATTGAGTGTCCAAAAATTGGACCTGGAATCGCTATGAACATTCTTTCACAAATAAATGCATCTAATTTTTTAGAAATTATAAATTCTCAAAATGAAAAAGCCTTGAGTAAAATAAATGGAATTGGACCAAAAAAAGCTGAACAACTTATAGTTCAATTAAAACACAAAGTCTCAAAACTTTTAACTTCTGGAAAATTACCAACTCAAAACCAACAAGATTTTACAATGTGGCAGAATGTAAGCGATGTTTTAAAAACTTTAAATTATTCAAATCAAGAAATATCAAAAGCTATGCAACATATCGCACAAAAATATTCAGAACAAAATATACCACTTGATCAATTAATAAGATCAGCACTGAGTTTTTTGTCTGGAAAAATCATCTAATATCTATTAAATAAAAGTGCACTAATCTGCTCAGCAAGTTTAGTATTCCCCGCTCTTTTAAGCTCTTTAATTTTTTTCATTAATAATTTCTTTATCTTCAATGCTTTTTCCTCTTGGAAGTCTTTGTCTTCTGTCAAAAGATAAATGATCCTCCAAGGAGTATATAATTCCGATTCTGGAACTTCCTCACTATAAAGAGGCCTCTTATAAACTCCATGAGCTACCTTTAAAGCATTTCCTATATCAGCTGCCAATTTATACATTTGTAAATCTTGCCCAGCACTTTTTATTGATCGCTCAGCTATCTTAAACACTTGACCATAAGCTACTCGTTTATTGATGAGCTCCAAGGCTATCTCTTTGACACTCTTTATTTTTCTTTCATTCATCAAAAAAAATGCAAGATCTCGGTATGCTACGTCAATAACACGTTTTTTATTAAATCGAGCCTTCTTTTTAATAAGAGGTAACAGCTGAGAAAATTCTCCCGAAATCTTATTTTTAACAAAACTCTTTTTTGCGTTGACAACAAAATCTTTAACACGCTGTTCTGGCAGTTCAACATCATAAAGTCCTCTAATAAATGTTCTAATCTCTGCAACAGTAAAAAACCGTTCCATTAACCATAAAACATCCTTATATACCTTCCGCCATAACCAAATTTTATCAGGTATTTTTATTTCTCGCATAAACGCTGAAAGTTCATCTTTAATAAACCGTCTATCTACCTTTCCACTGTCAAATAAAAATTTCAATAAATTCATTTTTTGATCATCAAATCGCTTATCCTGTAATAATTCAGAAACAATTGAAACTGCCTTAGCAACCGCCTCAGGATCTTTCTGCTTTTGTAAAATTAAAATAAAATATTTACACAAAAGTCCATTCGCTTTGTGAAAGTCAATAGACGAAAGACCCTTTCCTTCATTAATTGGATAATTAAGACGCGTATCCTTTAATAGGCTTAATCTAATAATCTTAAAAGCCTTATCAAAATTTCCCATATTCAGAAAAACATGAGTAAAAAATAAATTAAAAAAAAGATCATTAGAAAAAAATTGTTCTGGTAGATTTTTTAACTTATTAAAATAATTAAAAACATCTTTTGACTCAACATCGTCGGCCCGCCCTTCAAATCCTACTCCCAATTTTTTTCTACAAATTTTATTAACTTCACTAATCATATAAATTGGATCAGACGTAAAAGCCAAAGTAGCATTTGCAAATCTATTAAGATATTTAACTAAAATTTCAAAGTCACTTTTTTTATCTAAAATCCATGAAAATGTTGTAACTAAACCTACATTTTTGCCTGCTTCTGCTCCTTTAATCTCGGGAACTTTTGCAAAAACAAATCCCGATGCAAATGCAGCAAGATTGGCATATCCAGCAATTCCATACATTCTATTACTTTCATTATGTCCCATAAATACCGATGTTAAAATTGCCTGTTCTTTTTTTTGAAAACAGTCATAAGAAAGAGTGAATGTCGCACTATGTTGTCGAAGTGGTAAATTATAATAAACATGTATCACTGGATACTGATAATCAATTCCTATACGTGTTACTTTATAAGGTGGAGCATCACTAAATACTGCAATCTCTATATTACCCAATGCCAGAGAAATCTTTTGAAGTAAATCAGGCAACATAGAAAAAGGGATGCCAAATTTTTCATTCACTGTAGCAATCATAACTAAAATATTTTGATGCATTAAAGTAAACAAATCTTCATAAGTAAACGGTCGAACTCTACCAAAATCAACTTTACTTCCAATTTGGGCAGCAGCAACAGAAAATGTGGATGTTGCTTTTAAATCTGATGCGTCTTGATCCTTTTTTGCAAACAGCTCTAAAAAAATTTGCCGAATCTCTTTCAAATACCTTTCAAAAGGCCAATCCCATCCGGGACGTGTTACTATAAGCATAAGTTTCTTTTCCATTTCTTTTTTTTCATCATCAATAGTTGCAACACATTGCTCCATCAAGCTAATGTACCCGACGAGCAATGTAGCAAAATTTTTAACTTGATCCTGTTTCTTTTCTTTATAATGTGGACTACCTGTAACGCCTTTAATAGTACCATCATATACATCTACTATTTTTTTCAAAAAGATTGAAAGAATAAGTTTTCCAAGCTCTTTTGCCTTATTAAATTTAATTGTAAAAGGTGCATGCTTTGCTGTAAAATTTTTAAGCTTTCCATAATCTAACGGTGCAATTTCATCTTCTCCGGACTTAACAAGCCTACCACCAACAAACATTAATTTATTAAAAGCAGTTCTTATTTCACTATTTTCTGCTCCCATTATAAAGGTACTTAAAAATTGCTTTTCAAATTTAGGAAATAAGTCTTTCTCAAAATTATTAGGATCGCTCCAATCTTCAATCTTACCGCTCCATGTATCAACAATATATTGTTTTTCTTGAACCCATTTGATAATTTCACTATCAGCCTTAAAATCTTTAACCATATTTTTTGCACATTCATACGATCTTTCAGACTCTTTTTTGTCCTTGTTTTTATCCCATATTTTTTTAAAGGAAGAATTAAGCCATAAATGAAGCGCTCCCAGTTTTTGCAATTGCGCAACAACATATCCAAGTCCCTTTACAACATCAGACTTAATTTTCCATTGCTCTAAATGTCTTTTTCCTGGCACTCTAATTTTTGCAATACCATTCAAAAAATCTTGCCAATTCTTTTTCATATCGTCTCGCAAGATAAGTTTGTCAGCTTTCATAAACTGAGTAATATAAGATTCTGTTACAGGACTAAATTTTTCAGTAATCTTGCTTAGCGCACCAATTTCTTCTTTGTATGTTTTTAAAAGTTGAACATACGATGGAGCAGAAACTATATCTCGTTTGGCCTGCTGATAAACGATCGCTTCTAAAAATTTGATTGAATACAAACGCAACAAACGAATCTGCTTATCACTCAACTTTTTAATTTCTTTGAAGCTTTTTTCTAATTCAAAGGTTTGTAAAATCTCGGATGCACTTAACATGATCCCCAAATACACTAATTCTACTTCATTCAAAATCACATCTCTCATAGAGGTTTTTAATTTTTGCAAAATTTCTTCCTTTTCAGACTCTTTTTTCCTTTTCTCAAACTCAAGAAAAAATTTCTGTAAAATTTTCTTCCTATTTTCTGGTTTTATAAGAGATGAAACTCTGTGAACAATTCGTTTAAGAACTTCAGTAAATTCTTTTTTATCATTACTTGATTTAATAAATTTGAACAAATGTTTGATCGAATCTTTTTTATTATCTCTATCTTTCTCTTTATCCCATGTAAGCTCTAAAAATTTTTTTTTAAATTCTTCTTCATTATTTACAAAAAATGACTTCAAAAACACGTGCAACAAAGATGTTTTCATAGGAATCGGGTGCGTATACCAACCTTCAACAATAATTTCTTTTCTCGTCTCTTTACTCTGCAGTTTTTTTACAACATCTTGATCACCTTTAACTAACAACGCCCGCTGTGTATCAAATAAAAGAATCGTTTGAACACCACTAAACCACGCTTTTACTATCACGCTTTGATCTACTGATACAACAATCACCGGAATCCCATAGCTACGAAATGTCGTTGCTTCATGAGATGTAGAAGGAGCCATCTCTTTGACAATTACTGCTTTTATAGTATCTCTGCTTCCACTGCCATTATAAATTATTAATGCCTGCGGCAATGTATCAGCCATAATCACATAATCTTCATTTTCTATCTCATACACATACCCACCGGCAATTCCTAAACTTTCCCCCTTTACAATATAACTTTTATTATCTTTTTTCTCCTGTTCTTCACGTTCATCAAGATATGCATCTGACAAATAATCCTGAACACGTTCTTGTCTGCGCTGCACGATTGGACGCGATTGAACAAAATAAATTTTCTTCTCACTCTTACTTACAACAAATTCTATATCTGTTGGATAATCATAAATTCTTTCTACTACTTCAACGATTTTTTTAAGATCAAGCACCACGCCTGGATTAAGCGTTGGTTCTTCTTGCATCTTTTTACTATTATCAACAAAATCAAGTTCATACTTTTTCCCAAATTTTTGTTCTGTTTTCTTAGACTCCATTGACACAAGACGTTTTGTTTTAATGCGAATAATTGGATGAATCAAAGCAGTTTTTCCCTCAAATGCTTGCGCAATATAAAACGTATCGACAGGAATAAGACTATTCACAACACCTGTATTATTTCCATATGCTGCTTGAATAACAGAAACTCCAGTAGTGTTACCCTCAGGTTCTTGGGTAAATATAACTCCAGAAACAGGAATCTCTTTCTCATCTGGCTGATGACCAGTCCATACTCGCTCTCCAATCATGTATTGTAAAAGTACCGGCACAAATGGATCTTTTTTTATCTCATACTTTATCTTATCTATTATTTTATTCTCTTGATCCGCTGCCATTTTACCTGCTGTTATTCCCATTTCGTTCTTTGCAGCAGAAATTGTAGAAATAAGCCTTTGTGAAAATGATTTATCTCCAAAATATGAACCTATAACTTCGCCGATCGCATGCCAAATTTCAACAAGTTCCGGTAAAACTGAGGAAACACTTTCATTACCTCCCGCATTTGCAAGATTTTTTGTATCTTCCCTCCCTGTACTCCTCACCATTAATAAAACATCATGCTTTCCTGTTTTTTGCAGCACCTCTAAAAAATCACGAATCTGCTCAACAACACCTTGTTTTTCTTCACTCAATTTCTCTTCGCCAAATCTTTCCAAAATCTCTTGCTCACTTGATACATCAAAAATTTCTTTTATACCTTCTTGAATCTCTTTCAAAATCATAATCGCTTCAGGATCTAATCCTTGCTCCTTCTTCTGTTTTTTTTGCTTATCAATGAATCCTAACTGTTTTGTTATAAACTCCTGCCACTTTTCAGCAAAACTAACATCTACTTCATCACCAATTTTACCCTTAAAGTTTATATCCAAATATTTCTTTATTACCTCATGACTTAAAGCAAAAAACTTAGGCACTTCAAGTACAAAATCAGATTTAAGTTCTTCTAATTCTTTATTAATATCATGGGTCATTGCATGCAAAACACATAAATTTGCTGTCTTGTTTCCATATGAAACTGAAAAATCTTCAAAGCTCCCCTTTTCGAAAAGATCTCCATGCTTAAATTTTGGTAATTTAAATTTATTTAGTTTTTCTTGAAAACTTTCCCCTTGAACTTGAGTAAAAAAAAATCCTGAAAATATAAAAATTAAACATAATAAACGTTTACTTAATTGACGAAACAAAATAATCATAAACTTTTCTCCTTTTTTAGAAAAATAACTATAACCATTTTTCTTTTTCAAGATTTTTTTTAGAAAAAATCTTATGATTTTCGAAACCAAACTCAACAATTTTATCAATAAATTCCATTGGTTTTAATCCAATTTCTGCAGCTTGATGAAAAAGACATGTTGCTGGTGTCATACCAGGCAAACTATTAACTTCCAAAATTATAATTCTATCTTTTTTTATTGGACTAATTTTAAAATCTTGGTAAAAAAAATCTATTCTTGCATATCCCTTACAATTTAATGACTTATAAACTTCTTCCATTGTCTTTTTAACCAAAATTAAAACATTCTTCGGCAAAGGAGCGGGAGTTAAATTTTCTCCCTGACCAGGTAAAAATTTTTCTTCTATAGATAAAACATCTTTACCTGCAAACACCTTACTTGGAGGCAAAGATAAAACTTTATCATTTCCAATAACACCACAGGTAAGCTCTATTCCAGCAACGCATTCTTCTATTAAAACGTACTTTTTGCCAGATTCTTTAAAATAAAAATCCAATTCTTTTTCAAGATCCTTCTCACATTTTATTTTTTTTACAAACACACTACAGCCATCATTATGTGGTTTTAAAATGAGAGGAAATGATAATTTATTTTTATTGTCTTTATAAAACTTTTTAAAATTTTGTTTATCTACTAAAAATGATTTTGGAACATTAAAACCTTGTGAACTTAAAAATTGAGATGTTTTAAATTTATCCATACAAAGAGCGCTAGTTAAAACACCAGATCCATTGTAAGGTAATCCAAGCATTTCTAATATTCCTTGAACGGAACCATTTTCTCCTACACCTCCATGTAAAGCTATAAAAACAAAATCACAAATCTTTGGTAAAGATGACCATTTTATTTTTTGATCATCTGTAACCATTTTAGAAATTTCACGTGTCGAATTTTGAACCAATAATTTCTGAGAAAGCTTAAAAAGCTCCATGCTATTATTCACAAAAACTGGAATAAATTCATATTTTTGAGGAGAAAGTTTATAACAAATATTCCTTCCAGATTCTAAAGAAATCTCTTTCTCATTCGTATTTCCACCAAACAAAACAACCACTTTAATCTTTTGCTCTTCCACTTTTACTTTTCCTTTAAAACCACTGTTATTCAAAACAATATTTTGAATTCCATATTGACAAAGCTCTACATCAATCAAATAATTTATAAGATCAGTATGACTCATTCCAATTTCAGCTGCCTGGTGAAATAAAAATGTTGATGGTGCCATCCCAGTCAAAGAATTAGGATCAACTATTACGACTCTTCCATCATTTGTTAAAAATCCATCAATTCGAGAAATAGTTGACATATTTAATATTTTTGTAACCTCCAAACAAGTTTTAATAATTTTATCGTAATATTTTTTACTACATCTCGCTGGAGTAATTTTTGTAGCCCTACCAGGCATATACTTTTGAATATAATCATAAAATTTTGAATCTTTTTCAATATTAACTTGAGTTACAGAAAGAGAAAACCAGTCATCTAAATTTTTTGGTTTGTTGTTTTGCAAACTAACAACAACAAACTCCATACCTTCAATTTTTTCTTCAATCAAAACATTTTGTACTCGAGACGAATCGCAACATGCTGCTGTTTTTATTGCTTCAAACAAATCATCTTTTTTTTCAACAACACTTACCCCAAAACTTGAGCCTTCATGCACAGGTTTTACTACACATGGAAAATTAATTTTTTCTTTATATAATTTTATTAAAACATCTTCAATAGACAGATTTTTTAATTGGCTTCCTTTTACTACAATATCTTTTGGAATATCAATTTCAAAAGACTTTAAAAATTTCTTTTGCATAATTTTATTCATACCTAAAGCACTAGAAAAAACCTTCGACCCTAAATATGGAATTTGCAAAACTTCCAAAAATCCTTGAACCGTTCCATCTTCTGCAAATCTTCCATGAATAGCCAGATAAATAAAATCAACATATTTTTTTAAATCATCCCAATCAATTTTTTTTGCTTCTTTTTCTAAACGATCAAAAAAATCAGAAATCTTTCCACGATGTAAAAAATGCCATGGCAAAATATAAAGATCACCAAAATGAGTTTGAAAAATAGGAATAATTTCATATTTACTTACATCTAAATGATCACAAATAGTTCTTCCAGAATTAAAAGAAACTTCTCGCTCAATAGATCTCCCACCCATTAAAACACCAACTCTAAATTTATTTTTACTAGTCACTCTAATACCTTTATAAATCACATTTTTATTTGAAAATATTAATACAAAAATTGAAAATTAATTGTATAAAAATAAAAAACTCATAGATCAAATTTACTCAAACATTATAAAGTTCACCTAAAGATTTTATCCAATCTTTTTGATCAAAAATCGCTGACGCTATTCCAACCTGTTCAACTCCAATATCTGCAAGTCTTGCAATATTACTTTTATCTATACCACCATCCATTCCTAAACTAAAAGACAAATCTTCATCTCTTCTTTTTTCCAAAAGAGGTTCAACTTTATTTAAAACTTCAATCATAAATTTTTGGCCAGAAAAACCTGGTTTGACTGACATAATTAAAACATGATCCAAATCATTTAAAAAATCAAAAATATTCTCAACTTTAGTATCAGGATTAATTGCAATACCAACCCGACAATTTTTAACTTTAAGATCTTTAATAAAATTTCTACACTCCTGTAAAGATGAAAGAAAAGGCTCAATATGAAATATAAAAATATTAGATGGATTTAAATCAAGCCTATCTATCCATTTTATAGGATCATCAACCATAAGATGAACATGTAAAGGTAAATCTGTAACTTTTGAAATAGCATTTACAAAGCAAGATCCCCAGGTTAAATTTGGAACAAAATGATCATCCATTACATCAATGTGATATCCATGACAATGTGGATCTAATAACTTTATTGTTTTTTCTAAATTAAGAATATCTGATGAAATTAAAGAAGGAAAAATTTCCATAAACTCCTCCTATTATTTATGAACCAAAACTTTCCGCAAAGTTTTATTCTGTTATAGTCTGCCCAAACTTTACTTGCGTCTCAAATCCATTTAACGAATTTTTAATAAAAATCTCTTTGGGTTTAACAACACCAAATTTAAAAAGCAAAACTATAGTTGATCCCCCAAATTCAAAATATCCAATCTCATCTCCTTTTTTATAACTTTTATCAAATTGATGTGTTTCAATAATTTTACCTACAAACATTGCTCCAATGCTAACTAAAACAACATTTGAAAACTTATCACTTTTTAATAAAGTAACATGTCGCTCATTTTCTAACAAAGGTTGAACACCAGATTTATAAACAGTAGGGTGCACAGATTCAAAAATTCCACTTATAATTTTTGGTTTACCTACTACACAATCAAAAGGAAAATGAAATCTATGATAATCATATGGGGCAAGACGAAACATCATCATTAAGCCACCCTCATATTCTTTAGCAAGCTCTTCATTTTTTAAAAATTTTACCAAATCAAATTTTTCATTCTTTACAAAAAACTCAACATCTTTTGATATATTCTCAATTACAAAAAGTTTACTATCTGCAGGACTCACAACAATATTTGGATTTGTATCGATTATCCTCACTCCAGACTTTAATTTTCTTATAAAAAAATCATTAAATGATTTAAAATCAGAAACATTCTCCTCAAATTCACTAGAATCAATATTATATTTTTTTATAAAAGATAAAATTTTATTTTTACTAAATGAAGAATTCAGATAAAGAGCGTACAATTTTGAAGCAAATCTTTTATTTAAAAAATATCGTACCAATTTTCCAAAAAAATTTGTATACAAAAAACACATCCCACCAAAAGATTCTACAGTCTCACAAACAAGCCTTCCTTCTAAATTATAATAAAGACGTCTATCACTACCCAAAAAACCAGCATCTTTAGCTATTTTATCATTAATCAAATTTTTATTGTCCATTTTATCAATTGCTCCATTCTGATAAACAAAAAGTAATAATAAAAAAATACAGAAAAAAAATATTCTTATCTTATTCACGTAATGTTTAATATTTTCACATTCTTATCTTTTTCAAAAACATGACTATAATAACCACCATGGTATTCATTTCCAAAAATTAAATAAATTAGATTATCTCTCAAAAAATCAATCAAATCATCAACTTTATAATGCAAATACTGCCTCAAATAAGAAAAAGCCTCATCCAAAATATTTTGAGCAAGTGACTGTGATACCAAATAATTTAAAATACTCTCTCTTCTTTTTAAATCAGAATCCAATTTACTTATCTGAACTAATAATGTAATTTTCATATCATTTCCAACATTTATTCCGTCATGTTTAATTAAATCACAAACATTTTCTACAAGCATAGCAGTCAAATCCAAAATTTTATCATAATCATCCTCGATTATAATTCCCTTCTCTTCATTTGCACTAATTACTACAACTTGTGATGCCAATCCAAAAACTGTTCCTAATAAATTTAAAACACCTTGCTGCTTTTCTTCCGTACTTTGAGATGTTGCAATTTGTGCAGAATGAACACAAGCATTTGCCAAGGCTCCAAAAATCGCAGCTGCTATCTTTTTTTTCTTTTTCTTTCCTTTATAAATAATCTTTCCTGTTACATCAACTCTTTTATTTGCTAAATATTCAGATAATGAATAATGAATAACCTCAACAACGTCTTTAACATCATTTTCAAAATAAATTGAAAAAATAAAAAAAACTTCTTCTAGAAAATCATTTATATCTTCTCTGTTTTTTGAATTAATAATTTCTTTTAGAATTCTATAGAAATCATTCTTATCAACAAATTTTTCCAACTTCTTAATATTAACAAATTTTTTCTGTGGAAAATTAACCATCAAAGTTTCTATTTTAATCTCTTTAAGAAACTCATAAATCAATTCAGAAAAAAAAGGGATAATCTCTTTTGCATCTTGATTGTGTAAAACAAATGACACTAAAGAAAAAAAATCTTTCCAAATATCAACTTTTTTAACTTTTTTAACCTCGAGGTCATTCTTCAAAAAAATACAAGCCTTAGTTAAATCTTCTATCTGATTAATAGCTAAAGATTTTAAACAAATATTTCCAGAAATATTTACTAATAAGAATATTACTCCAACTATCCATAAAATTAATTTTTTCATACAACCTCTCCTAAATAATAAAAAGCTATTCAAATTATAAAACATCTAAAAAATAGCTGCAAACATATTAAAAAATAAAAAAGTATAAAATTTAATAATCATCTAAAAATCCACTTATAGGCCATGGCTGTGAAAAATTCAAATGATCGTCTTCGAGCAAATGCCCTCCAACCAACAAAACTAAATACTGAATCGAATTTTCCATATCACGAATAGTTTTCAACATACTTTCTACAAAATGCCATTTTTTAAATATTGACCATTCTCTTTCAAATGGAGACTGTCCAAAAGAAAAGTAAACTTGTTGACCATCTTTAGACAAAGACACTGTATTAAGACAAACTTTTTTACTTAAAATTCTTTCTTCCTGTAAAAATGAAAGCCAATTATTAATAAGATGTTTTAAATTTTCAGCCTTATTTGAAAATACTACAAAATCTATTAATTCACTCTCAAATTTATCATCTTTCCAATAATATAAATGTACTTTTTTACGCAAAGATGTATATTTTTCTGCCCCTTTAACAATATATTTTTTTTTCTTTAAATCTACATTCAAATACACAATCAACCAATTTTTCTGAATTAAAAAAAAGACTGCCCCACAAGATATAAAAAAAACTAAAACTATTAAATAAAAAAATATCCTTTTAAAAAAAAACATTTCAAAATCCAAGATCCTTCAAATCAATTTTTCCACTAAGTTCTTTTCTGATCGAATCTTCATCCATATGAGAAGTAGAAAATTCTATTATTTGCGAATCCTCTATACCTGTAAAACGATGCCACATTCCAACCTTGATATGTAATACATCACCAGGGGTCATCAACTTCATTTCTTTTTTTCCTTCAAATTCAGTCTCTATTAAAACTTTACCTGATAAAATATAAAATGTTTCATCCTTAATGTCATGTTTATGAATAGAACATCTATAGCCTTTTTTTAAAACAAGTTTTTTACCACAATATTTTGGATTATTAACAATCCACTCCTCATGACCCCATACTTTTTTCACAAAATTAATCAATTGATCAATTTTTACTCCGCCATCAATCTTCTCTTGTTTTTCATTCTTAAATTTTTCTATCATAATCAACCTCATAGATATTTAATGTAAAACAATCCCATAATATAACAAAGTATCTTGCAATCAAATAAAAAAAATATCAAGTAAGGAGATTAAAAATGAAAAAAGAAAAAGTTTTATTAGGAGCCCATATGTCAATAGCAGGTGGACTACATAATGCAATTATACAAGGAGAAAAGATTGGCTGCACTGCAATTCAAATATTTACTAAAAACGCTCGATCCTGGACAAAAAAAAAACTAACTAAAAAAGAAATCTATCTTTTTAAAAAAACATTGCAAAATTCAATAGTTAAAATAATAATCTCACATGCCGCATATCTTATAAATCTTTGTTCCACAAATGAAAATGTAGAAAAAAAATCTATAATAGCCCTAGCTCAAGAAATTGAACGATGCGAACAACTTGCAATCCCTTATCTTGTTCTACATCCAGGTGCCCATAAAGACGCAGGAGAAAAAGAAGGAATAAAAAAAATTTCGAAAAACTTAGATCTTATATTAAAAAAAACAAAAGGAATTACAATGTTACTACTCGAAATAACAGCAGGACAAGGAACAAATATTGGATATACATTTGAACAATTAAAATCTATCCGTTCAAAATGTAAAACAAAAAAGAAAATTGGTATTTGTTTTGATACATGTCACGTATTTGCAGCAGGATACGATATAAGAACACCTGATAAATATAAAATAGTAATGAAAAAATTTGATAAAATTATTGGAACAAAATTATTAAAAGTTATTCATATCAACGATTCAAAGGGAGAATGCGGTTGCAGACGAGATCAACATGCTAATATTGGAAAAGGAAAAATTAAATTAAAAACATTCCAAATGATAATGACAGATAAAAGATTTAAAAATGTACCAAAAATCCTTGAAACTCCAATACAATCACCAACAGATTATATAAATGAAATCATTCTTTTAAAAAAAATGTCACAAAAAAATTGAAAAAATAAGTCAAATTTTTGAAAAAATAAAATAACACCAAATAACCAAAAATATGATACCTAAAAAAAACAAAGTATAAAAATTAATAAATCCAAACAAAAAAAAGATAGCTATAATAGAAAGAAAAAAAGACATGATTAAAATAAAAATTAAAATCTTTAAAACACTCCATCCTTTATGTTTTAAAAAAATCGCAAAATGATGAGGGCTTCCTTTATAAAAAGGAATTTTTAACCAACTCCTTATAACAATAAGAGAAAAAACTTCTAATAAAGGAATTCCTAAAATAATTACAGCCGTATAATAGGCATCAAAAGATTGACTACTCCAAGGAAAAAGTAATGGTAAAGCTGCCAAAAAACCTCCAATAAATAAAGATCCCGAATCTCCTAAATAAATTTTAGCAGGGGGCTTGTTGTAATAAAAAAAAACCAAAAGAGGTGACAAAAATGCTAAAATTAAAATACTTATATCATATTGTTTTAACAAAAGAGCTATTATTAAAAATGAGAAAGAAGATATTATTGCCAAAAGAGAAGAAAGCCCATCCATTATATCTACTAGATTAAATGCATTAATAACTAACAACATCCAAAACGAAGACATTCCTATATTTAAAAAATCAGACAAAAAATTATTCTTTAAAGAAAAACCTCCTTTTAAAAAACATAAAACAGCGAGCATCTGTCCAAATAATTTTTGAGCTGGATGCAATATTTTTAAATCATCTACAAGTCCAAGAAAAAATAAAAAAGTCACACCTAAAAAAAACCATAAAATTTTATTTTCAAAAGGATATGCAATAGAAAGGGTGGCAATAAAAGGAATATAAAGTCCAGCTCCACCTAAATAAGGAATTGCTCTTTTATGATTTTTTATTTTTCCATCTGGAACATCTAAAATATTAAATCTAAAAGCCGTTTTAATCAAAATTGGAAAAACATAAAAAGACAAGATTAGTGGAAAAATTATAAAAAATATGTGCCGAATGAAAATAGCTCTCATTCATTTTCTCCTTTTTGACACTACTTTTTTATTGTTTTAATTTTTCTTCCAATTTCTTTAGAAAAAAATCATGCTCTTTTTTAGATAAAAACTCAAATGATACGTCTAAAATATAAAATGGAAAATTTTCCCAACCACTCATTTTTCTTATCACAGGAAAAATTTTTACCCAATCTTTTTGCGTAGTTATTATACCATCTAATTGATTATTTTTTACTACCTCAAGACAAAATATAATATCTTTGATTTTATAATTATAATGATCTCGATATTCTTTAACATCAAAAAGTGATACGCCTAACTTTTTTACACTTTCTACAAAATACTCAAAAGACGCTATCGCGGCAACAACAAAAAATTTTTTCCCTTTAATCTTTTCATGATCTATATTATGTAAATTTAAACGCGATACATTGCCTATCTTATGTTTTGCAAAAAAAATAGATTGCTGATCGAAATCACATAACATTTCAGTCTTAATTTTATTTAAAACTTCAAGATTTACTCTATCTGCCCTAGTTAAAATAATAAAATCAGCACGAGAATAATTTTTTTCTCTTAGTCTTCCAGCAGGCAAACAATGGCCATTTGAAAATGGGAACTTAGCATCTAAAAGTAAAATTTGACAATCTTTTTTTACATGAAAATTTTGATATGCATCATCAAGCACAACAACATCTATTTTTTTATCATCATTAAAAATAAATTTTTCAAGCAAATTACAAGATTTTAAACGACTAGAACCAACAACTACAGGAACATTCAACATATAGGCAAACATATATGCTTCATCACCACAAAAAAAAGCTTCACAAAAAATATTTTTTCCATCACATACAAGAAAACTACTTAAATTTTTTTCATTTTGGCCTTTATATCCACGCAAAACAACTGCACAATTAAATCGCTTTAAATTATTGATAAGATAGAAAACAAAAACCGACTTTCCGGTCCCACCAACAGAAAGATTACCAACAGAAATAACCCTAAATGGAAAAATCTTACTGCTACCAAACTTTTTTTTAAAAAAAATAACGACTAAAAATCCAATTTTATAAAAGATTTCAAAAAAACAAAGAATAATATTAAAAAAGAATTTTTTCTTTCGCACATCAAGATTCTTTTTCCTGCACAAAACATTCTACAACGTCGTTCTCTTGCCATCCATCAAATTTATCACAAACAAAACCACACTCATAACCCGCATGAACTTCTTTTACTGTTTTGCCTTCCCTTTGAAGACTTATAATCTTACCCTCTCCAATTTTTTCTCCATTCCTTAAACAAATCACTTTATTATTTCTTGAACAAAGTCCTTCTTTTACATCACAACCAGCAACAATCCCAATCTTCTTAATACGAAATACTTTTTTAACAACAGCTTTACCAACATTTTTCCAAACAACTTCAATCTTTTTGGTTTTCTTTAAAAGATCTTCTAGATATTCAACCATCTTGTAAATAATATCAAAAGACTTAATGACTACCCCTTTAGACTTAGCAAGAAGAACTGCATTTTTTTCTGCTTTTACATGCATTCCTAAAATAATTGAACCCGTTGTATTAGCAAGCTCAATATCACTTTCTGAAATAGTTCCAAGTGAATTACTAATTAACTTAAAACCCCGTTCCCCTTTTTTAATTTTTTTACAAATTTTTGAAATAGAACCCTCAACAGCCTCTTTTGTTCCATTTGTATCAGTACGAATAACCAATTTTATTTGTTCAAGTTCTCCCTCTTCTAAAAAAACCGGTTCTTTACCAATAAATAAACCTCCTCTAGATTTTATTCGCAAATACTCTTGACGAGGAATAACCGTCAACCAATCCCCAATACCAACAAATGAATCAAACCCAACAACCTTTACAGGAATGGATGTACCAGCTTGAGCAATTTTTTCACCAAAACTGTTTATCAATAATCTAACTCTACCAGTTACAGATCCACAAATAAAATAATCAGATTGTTTAATAGTTCCCTCAAGACAAACCACCGTAGCAACTAAACCATGACCTTTTTCTAATTCTGATTCCAACACAAAAGCTTTGGCTGGAAGATTTAGATCAGCTTTAAGATCCATTAGTTGAGACTGTAATACAATCATTTCCAAAAGCTCTTCTATCCCTTGACCAGTTTTCGCGGAAATTGGAACACAAATAACATCACCACCCCAATCTTCAACAACCACATCATGTTCAGCTAGCTGTCTCTTTACTGTTTGCAAAGGAGCAGATCCTTCAATTTTGTCTATTTTATTAATAGCAACAATAATCGGTACCTCTGCTTTTTTTGCATGTTTTATAGATTCAATAGTTTGGGGTTTTACACCGTCATCAGCAGCAACAATCAAAACGGCAATATCAGTTATCCTTGTTCCTTTTAATCTCATATAAGAAAAGGCTTCATGACCAGGAGTATCAAAAAAAATAATTTTGCCATGAGAACTATCAACCTCATAAGCACGTAAATGTTGGGTGATTCCTCCTTTTTCTCTAGCCGCAGTATTCATCTTTCGTAAAAAATCTAAGAGCGTTGTTTTACCATGATCAACATGCCCAAGCACAACAACTATTGGCCATCGATTTACACCTTCTTTGGTTTTTTTAAGGTCTATAATCTCTTTTCTTTCTACATCTACTTCTTCTTTTTCTTTTTTAACAACCTCAATCCCAAACTGCTCCGCTAAATCAGAAATTTTATCTATAGATAAAACATGATTCCTATTACACACCATCCCCTTTTTTAAAAGAACAAGAATTAATTCACCACACGTTTTTCCCATTAACTCAGCAGCCTCAAAAAGTGGAATATTTTTTTCAACAGATATTTGAGTAATTACTTTCTCGGAATGAATATGGCGCCCACTCTTCCGCGTAAACATTGTGTGAACTTTGGTTTTTTTCTTTTCTATTATCTTTTGAGAAGACTTTAGCGGCACCTTGCCCTCTTTTGGAGTTATTTTTTTAGTTTCTTTGGTAACCACAACAGGCTTTACAGCTTTCTCCTTTTTAACAATAGCTTCTTTTCTTTTAGTAACTTCAAAAGCCTCCTTTTTTGACACCACTCCCTTTATCTCTTTTTCAAATTCCTTTTTAAGATAACCTATTCCTTTTTCAGGAACAACTGACATATGACTAGAGAGTTCTATACCTGCCTTCTTTAAAAGATCAAGAATTTTTTTTGAAGAAACGCCTTTTTCTTTGGCAACTTCGTATACTCGCATACTTTTCTTTCTTACCTCCAAAAGAGACAATTCCTATAAACAACCAATCCTTTTTAAAATACTATTCTTCTTCAATCTCCTCTTCCTCATCCTCTTTAACCGGATCAACAAAAGAAACCTCCTGTAATTGAATTTCCAAGCCTGCCAACCTAGAAGCCAACATAATATTTTGTCCCATCTTTCCTATCGCAAGTGAACGCTGATCTTCGGCCAACCAAATAATTGCTTTATGATTATCAATAACCTCAACCTTATCAATTTCCGCAGGCTTAAGACTATTTTTAATTAAATCCTCCAAAGAATCCGTTGATTTAATCAAATCAATCTTTTCTTGTCCAAGTTCTCGCAAAATAGGCTTAATTCTAGAACCACCAACTCCTACACATGTTCCTACAGGATCAACTTCTTTAGTATTAGAAAAAACAACTGCCTTTGTTTTATAACCAGGGCTTCTCACAATATCTTTTATTTCAACAATTCCCTCAAAAACTTCTGGAATTTCTGCTTCTATTAGTCCTTTAACAAATTCTGCACTAGCCCTATCCAAAATCAATTGATAATCTGCACGAGCAACAGGCAAAACATCTTTCAAAAAAGCCCTTATAGGATGACCAATTTTTGGAAATTCCCGCGGAATAAGATTATTGTTAGGCAATAATGCCATAACATCCCCAATTTTTACAACAACTCCATCTCTTTCCTTTTTATGAACAACCCCACTAACGATTGTTCCTTTTTTATTTAAATATTCCTCATAAATGACGGATTGTTCTAACTCTTGTATTCTACTTGCAATAACTTGCTTCGCTGTCAAAACTTCTATACGTCCAATTTTTTTATCAAAAGGAACGCTTATAATATCACCAACTTTAGTCTTAGGTTCAAAAACTTTAGCCTTTCTAAGAGAAATTTCTTTTTCATCGTCTTTTACTAAAGAAACGACTTCTTTTTCAATAAAAACTTCTACTTCACCTGATTTTCGATTAAAAACTGCATCCAATTTAAAATCTGGAAATTTCTTTTTAAACGCAGCAAGAACACCACCACAAACAACAATGATGACTTTTTCTTTTTCAAGTCCTCGTTCTTCAACAAGGCTTTCAATAACATCAGAAAGATTCACAATTAAACCACCCTTGAGATTTTTGAAAAATTAATTTTTTAAACAAACAAGACTAAAATTACACTTCCAGTGTAAATTAAAAACAAAAAAAGTGAAGATCTGATAAAGTTTTTTATTTTTATACCAAAAAATAATGATGTAAAAATATTTTTTCTAAGATTTAAGATTTAATATATTATTATTAATATATATATATAAGTAATAATAATAAGGGAGAGTGTTTTTTGTGGATAACTTCGTCTTTTTGCTCGAATTTGACTTGTAGGGCGCTGGTTTCGATTTTGTAAAATTGTTGATAACCTGTGGATAACTTGTTGATAACTTGTGGATAACTTTTTGATTTTGCCTGATTATTTCCTCCAGCAAGGAACTTTTTTCGGAGCTCCGAAAAAAGTTCCTTGCTGGTCGGGCTTTCGGGGCATTTTTAAAAAGTTATCCACAAGTTATCAACAGGTTATCCACATGTTATCAACAATTTATCCGAATAGACAGTTATTTGCATATAGAAAATATCATATATCGCTATTTGAAGTTTTTAGAGAAATTAAGGCTTATTCAAGCCGTTTTGTGATTTTTTTCATATCCTGCCAAACGTCTTTTTTGGCATTTGGATTTCGCAAAAGATATGCAGGATGAAAAGTTGGCATAACAAGATATTTGTTAATTGAGAAAAAAATACCGCGGATTTTTGAAATTCTTATATGATCGCCTAAAAGGGCTTGTGTTGCACTAGAGCCAAGTGTACAAATGATTTTTGGTTTTATTATTTCTATTTCTTTGAATAGTAGTATTGATTTACATTTTTGGCTTTCATTTGGCATTGGGGTTCTATTGTTTGGAGGTCGACATTTTACAACGTTGGAAATGTAAACGTCGCTTCTTTCAAGCTTCATGGCTTTAAATATTTTTGTTAAAAGATGCCCCGCTTTCCCTACAAAAGGCACGCCTTGTGCATCTTCGTTTTTGCCTGGGCCTTCTCCGACAAACATAAGTTTTGCGTTTGGGTTTCCTTGGCCAAAAACTACCTGTATTCTTCCTTGATTTGCTAGTGGACATTCTTGGCAGTTTTTGTATTTATTATAAAGTTTTTCAAGTTCTACTTTTTTTGTTTGTTTATCTTTTTCTTTTGAGGTGTTGTATACAAATCCATTTGGTTGGTTTTTTAGATAATCCAGGTAATCGGATAAGTTTTTTGCCAAGATTTGGTTTTTTGTTTTTTTCATTGTTTGATTTATAATTATTTTTAAATTTTTTAGAGTTGATAAGGTAAAATAATAATTGTAATACGATTATTATTTTACCTTATTATTTTATTGTTATCTATGAATATTTATTTAAAACAATCTTTAGAATTAATAAAAGCTAGGCTTGGTTTTTTTTATATATTCTTCTAAAAAATTTATCCACCAGTTTTGTGCAAATGTTGTTTTGTAGTAGGATTTATGTATTTTTTTGGTTGGAAAGTAAAAAGACAACCCTTTTGCTTTTGGAAGATTTATATTTGTTGAATTTTCTATGATTTGTTTTTCTATAAGATCTATTCCTTCCTGGAGATTAATTATTAATGATTCAGTTTCTTTTTTATTTTTTATATCTTGGCTAATGTTATTTAGTGTTTCAAGTAGACTGGTATAAAAATGATGCATATCAATGTAGTTTTTATTTGCAAATTCTGTTGTTAATTTTTTGTTTGTTCTTATTTTTTTTATGTTTTTTATTATTTCATTTTCATCTATTCCTGATAATAAGTTTAACAAGTTAATTGAAATGTTATTTATATTTTTTTCAAGTTTTTGGTGTTGTTTTAGGCAAATTGCAGATTGCGTTGTATCCGCATATTGATATTGATATTCTTTTCCGTAAGCCTTTACTATGTGTATTGCAAATTCAGAGGGGGTGAGACTTTTATATTTGAATGGTTTTAATACTTTACTATATTCCCATCCTGTTCCTGGTTCAACTTCTTCTGATCCTACCATATAATTTACATAGTCTTTGATTTCTGATCCTACTTCTAACATTGCCATATTACATGCATCCATTCCTAAAATATCGATTTTTTTGTTTTTTAAAAGGTGACTTGAAATTTTTTGAAGAGTATTTTTAAGGTCTTGATTTGTAAGATATGTTTCAAAAATAGTATTAAATGCTATTCCGCGATCGTCTATAAACTTTCTGTTTAATTCTAAAAGACTTATTTGAGGGTTGAATGAGTAAAGATTGTTTGCTTTGTTGGTTAGTTTTTTGCCCCATATTGAAGGATCCTCAATTCCTGATCCATGATTCCAAAGAATAAGGGCATGATGTTTTGCTTGATAATTTTTTATACACCATTCTGCAAACTTAAAGAGGCTTTTAGGTGTGCCGCTTGTACTTTCTTCAGTGTTTTGAATTTTTTCTTTTAAAACTAAATTATTTTTTTCTACAAAGAAACGAAATATTCCTTTTTTGCCATAGGTATCTTGTTGAATTAATATGTTGATATTTTTATTTGAACCTATTTTTAGCATTTGGTGTATGTTTAGTAATGAAAATTGATATAAATCGTTGTTGGAGGCAAAGTAGACCATAAAGTTCCATTCTTTTTGTTTTACTTTAGTCTCTTGTGTCTCGACTATTGGTTGTATATTATTTTTTTGTGTTTTTGGTTCAATTTTGCCAAAAAGATTAAAAAAGAATAAAGAAGTCGTTAAGCATAATGAGAGTATTCTTTTTTGATTATTTATTTCCATGGATATTCTCCTTTTCTAGTTATTTAATTAATTATTTTATTTTGAGTTGGATATTTGAGCAAGCCATCCCAGACAAAAAGTTAACACAAAGCTTAATTGAAAGTCTAAAAAAAATATTTGAATTGGATTTAAAAGCAAGATTGTTAAGCATACAATAGAAAGAAGATGTAAAAAAGTTGTTTGTTGGTTAAAAATTTTTCCTATCTCATATAACAAAAATATATAAAATGCTCGCAAAAAAGAGATGCTTGTCCAGCTGAATATTAGAAAAAATAGGCATAATATAATTACGATTATTTTTTTCAAATATATATGAAGAGGAAGTAGGCTAAGAAGAAATTTCCAGATTAGAATAAAAAGAATGATATGTAGTCCAGAACGTGCAAGATAATGGCAGATTCCCCAATGGCTAAACATAGTTTTTAAATCAGAAAATGATTTTTCTTTTTTATTGCCAAGAAATATTGAACAAAAATAGGAGGTGCTAATTGGAAGAAGTTTTGTTTTTAAATTTTTAAAAAGTGTATTTTTTTTATTCCAAAGCCATTTTTTTAAAGAATATTTTTCAGAATATATTTTTTTATATATTAATTTTTTTGTAAAAATTGATGCAATAATATTTTCTTTAGTTAAATAATCTTTAAACATAGGATTACCAGATATGTTTAGTTTTGTGATAGGAATTGTAGGGCTGATGTTTTTTAATTCTATTGTATCGCCTATGTTTGTATTTGTTGATGTTTTGATATAACAAATAATATCAAAGTTTGTTTTTTGGTATATTTGTTGTTTGTTGTATTTTATTTGTTTTACTTTTATTTTTAATATTTCTTTAATTTTTTCGTCTGTTTCTTGTTTATCTTTGACTTTGGCGATAATATCAATTTTTATTTTTTTTAATTTTTCTGATAAAAATTGATGTTTATTTTTTTGGCATTGAAATAAGAAGGCACCGCTAAAGAAAAATATTGGAAGTGTTAAAATTTGAAGAGATCGTAGATTTATTGTTTTTTGATTGGAAATAAGAATAGTGAACAAAATTGTAAGAATAGTTAAAAATATTAGATAGATATTGCAACAATAAAGTTTTTGCCAGTTTATTCCTAAAATTAAACTTATTATTGGAAAAAAAAGAAGAGGTAGGTTATTTTTGCTCATTAAGCATTGAAATTACAGCGCTTTTTAGGATTTCTATTTTTGTGCCATCATGTAGTTCTAAAATAAAAGAATTATTTTGTATGTTTTTAATGGTTCCAATAATTCCACCTTTTGTAATTATTCTGTTGCCTGGTTTTAAATTGTAGATCATTTGTTGTAACATTTGACGTTGTTTACTTTGTGGCCTTATTATAAAGAAATAAAATATTAAAGCGATTAAAATAAAAGGAAGAAATTGTCCAAACATTCCGATTATATTTGTAGTTTTGGCTGGAAATTTTCCTGCGATTGGATTTATGCTTGTTGCTTGTAAAATTGAAGATAAAAAAGTAATCATAAATGTTTCTTTCAATTTAATTTAATAGTTAATAAAATTAATGAATTGTTAATTTGATTAAAAATAGCTTAAAAAAACAAAAAAGTTAATTTTAATTTTGTGATGGAGCTATGTAGAAGAGGAAAAATTATGAAAATTAAAAAAATGTTTGGTAGAGAGATATTAGATTCGAGGGGATGGCCAACAATTGAATGTAATATTTTGTTAGAAAATGGAACGATTGTAAAAGCGAGTGTTCCATCTGGGGCATCTGTTGGTAAATATGAGGCGTTAGAGTTGCGAGATAATGATCCAAAGAGATATTTAGGGAAAGGAGTTTTAAAGGCTATTTCTAACATTGAAAAAACTATTGCACGTAAATTTGAAAATACAGAACCTGATTTTATTAAGGCAGATAAGATATTGTTAGAATTGGATGGTACAGAAAATAAATCAAAATTAGGCGCTAATGCAATTTTATCAGTAAGCATGGCTATTTGTAGGGCTCAATCATTATCTTTGAATGTTCCTCTTTACGAGTTGGTTGGTAAGACTTTTAAGACTGAAGAATTTATGATTCCAAAAGTTATGTTTAATGTTTTGAATGGCGGGGTACACGCTGATAATAATTTATCATTTCAAGAGTTTATGATAATGCCATCAGAACAAAAAAGTTTTGCAAAACATCTTGAAATGGTTGTTATGGTGTATAATGTTCTTAAAAAAAATTTGCACGATTCTGGTTTTTTTGTTGGTGTTGGTGATGAAGGTGGTTTTGCTCCAAATCTTGGTAGTGATAAAGATTCTGGGGAGAGAAAAGCATTAGATTTTTTAATAAAAGCAGTTAAGGATGCAGGTTTTGTTCCAGGAAAAGATATTGTATTTTGTCTTGATGTAGCAGCGTCAGAATTTTATGACAATAATGAAAAAATGTATTTGTTGGCAAATAAAAAATTGAATAGCAATCAGATGATAAAATTATATGAAGAACTTGTGGCTTCATATCCAATTTATTCTATTGAAGATGGACTTGATCAGCAGGATTGGGATGGGTGGAAAAATATGACCGAAAGTTTGGGTTCAAAGGTTCAACTTGTTGGGGATGATATTTTTGTTACAAATAAATCGCGGATAGGAAAAGGAATAGGATTTGGTGTTGCAAATGCATCACTTATTAAACCTAATCAGATTGGAACTGTAACTGAAACTTTAGAGTCAATTAAAATTTGTCAGGATAATAGCTATAAAACTGTTATTTCACATCGTTCAGGTGAAACTAATGATGATTTTATTTCTGACTTGGTTGTAGGAACGGCTGCTGGGCAGTTTAAAGCTGGAGCTCCTGTTAGAGGAGAGAGGGTTGCAAAATATAATCGATTATTGGAAATTGAGAGTATGCTGAAGAAGTAGAGTGAGTTTTATAATGATTTCAACACAAATCTGTATGGTTTTTTTCCCCAAATAGGGCCTGCATATTTTACTCCGATTCTTGGAGTTCTAAGAATATTTTTTTGAGTAATTTTTACTCCTCGATCTTCAAACCAGAGTCCTGTTTTTGGATTAGCAATTTTTTTATTAAATTTTTTATCAATATTTAGTTTTTTTGTTAATCGTCCAGGTCCACTAATTTCATTGGTTCCTCTAATAAGAATTGCTGCGGGATAATTTTTTGATCCTGTTACAATATTTAGCATCCAGTACATTCCATAAATTAGATAAACATAAAAATAACCAGGATTTCCAAACATTGGTTCTGTTCGTTTTGTTTTTCCAAGTCTACCATGACAAGCTAAATCGTTTTCTCCGTCATATGCTTCAACTTCTGTTATTATTAAAGAGATTTTTTTGTCTTCTAGTTTTTTTATTAAATATTTACCTAATATATCTTTGGCAACTTTTAATGTTGGTCTATTAAAAAAGTCTACAGTTAATATTTTATTCATAATTGTTTTTGATTAAGAATTTATACGAAAATTCAAACAAATTTGCAATACGCTCATTCTGAGCTTGTCGAAGAATGAAGCGCTGTATTCTTCGACAAGCTCAGGATGAGCGCATTGCTTAATTTTCTTTTTTGTTAATACATTATTTTAAACATCAAATTTAAATAAAAGATAACTTTTGTATAAGTTCTAAATATTGAATTTTATTAAAATGTATAATGTAATACTTTGTAGTATATTGTTTATCCTTTAATCACAACACAAGGTCTTAACCGAGCAACTTTTTTGGCAATTTTTGCTTCATGAACAACTTTTACAACATCGTCAACATCTTTATATGCTTGAGGAGCTTCTTCTGCGAGACCTGGAATTGAGCCTACGCGTATTAAAATTCCCCTTTCTTCTAATTCCTTTTTTAATGTTTTTCCGTGAACTGCTTTTTTTGCTGCTCGTCTAGACATTCGTCTTCCTGCTCCGTGACATGTTGATCCTAATGATGTTTTCATTCCTTCTTTTGTACCACATAAGACGTAGGATGATGTTCCCATACTTCCTGGAATTAAAACTGGTTGTCCTATAGGTTTGAATTCATCAGATAATTCATCATGTCCAGGAGGAAATGCTCTAGTTGCGCCTTTTCTATGTACTATAACTTTTAATTTTTTTCCTTCAATATCATGTGTTTCTACTTTTGCTATATTATGTGCAACATCATATAAAAGAGAAAGTTCTCCTCCAGTATTTCCCATTTCTTTTTTCCATGCTTGACGTATTTGCCAAGTTATCATTTGTCTGTTTGCCCAAGCAAAATTTGCAGCAGCGGCCATGGCGTTAAAATAATTTTCACCTTCAGGGCTGTTTAATGGTACACATGCAAGTTCTCTATCTGGAAGTTGGATGTTGTAGTTTGGCATTGCTTGCATCATTATTTTGATATAATCTGTTGCAACCTGATGACCTAATCCTCTTGATCCAGTATGGATTAAAAATGTGATTTGATTTTTAAAAAGACCAAATGCTTTTGCTGCTTCTTCATCATAAATTTCTTCTACAAAATCAATTTCTGCAAAATGGTTTCCTGCACCAAGAGTTCCAAGTTGATCACTACCTCTTTTTTTGGCTCGGGAGGATATAACAGAGGGATCAGCATTTTCTAGACAACCATAGGATTCTGTGTGATCGATATCTTGCTGTGTTGCGTAATCGTTTTCTAGCATCCACTTTGTACCTTTTTTTAAAACCTTGTCTAATTCTTCTATAGAAAGTTTAAGTCTTCCTCCCTTTCCAACACCTGATGGAATCCAATGATAAATCTCTCTTGCTAGACTTTCAAAATGTTCTTTGACATCATCAATTTTTAGGTTTGATTTTAATAGACGAACTCCGCAGTTGATATCATAACCTATGCCACCAGGAGAAATTACGCCATCTGGAAATTTTGTTGCTGCAACACCTCCAATAGGAAAGCCATAGCCTTCATGTGCATCAGGCATAACGTAAGCATAGCCAACTATTCCCGGAAGTGTTGTGACATTTACAAGTTGATCTAGCGATTGATCATTAAAAATTTCATCCAGCATTTTTTCAGATGTAAATATTCTTGCAGGAACTCGCATATCAGGACGAAAACTTTTTGGGATTTCCCATAAAAATGGAGAAATTTTTTTAAGAGATTCCTTTGATATCATTTTTTTATCCTTTATGCTTAGTAACTAGAGTATAATACTTGTAGTATTGTTTTATATTATATTAACCATAACATAAAGCTTTCTATAAAATAATTTAATAATGCTTTAATTTTATGTGCAAAAAGGAAATTTATGACAATAAAATGGTATGATAAAAATGTTAAAAATTATTATGATCGAATAGTTAATTTAGATATATCTTCTATTTATTCTGAATTTTTAAAACTACTTCCATCTAATACACATATTCTTGATGCAGGATGTGGTATAGGTAATTTTACGAAAATCTTTTTAGAAAAAGGATATAAAGTAACAGCTTTTGATGCTTCAGTTGAGATGGTCAGAATTGCTACGAAATATTGTGGACAGAAAGTTTATCAATTAAAATTTCAAGAAATGGATTATGAAGATCAATTCGATGGAATCTTTGCAAGTGCTTCACTTCTTCATGTTTCAAGGTTTGAGATACAAGATATTTTCAAAAAGTTTATCAAAGCGATGAAGAAGGGTGGAATTTGGCAGCTTTCATTTAAATATGGTTCAGATGAAAAGTATGAGAATGGAAGATTGTTTAATAATTATGATGAAAAAAGCTTGAAAAAACTAATTGAATCTTTTCCTTCTTTGGAAATATTAAAAATGTGGAAGTCAAAAGATTTGAGGCCAGAAAGAAAAAATCAATACTGGATATCTGCGCTTTTAAAAAAAGTATAAAATAAAAATTTATATATCAAAAATTATAATTGTTTCTAGATTTCCTTTTTCATTTTTTTTAATTTCAGCTTCATGATAAGTTACAGCTTTGATGTCTTCGTCGAAGGATTCTATTTTTTCCCCAAAAATTGTTGCGTTTAAAAAATTATTTTCAAGTTTTTCAAATTTTACTTTGCAATAAACTGCCTTGTTGACTTGGCTATACGTCAAAACTTCTGATAAAAAGTCTATGAGTAGTGCTGTAATATCAATTGATGAAATCTCTATTTTTTCTTTAAAGTTTTCTGCTATTTTTTCTTTTCCAATTAGGCAACTTTTGCTTTTTATAAGATTTGCCATTCCTTCTAGGGCTGCGGTAAAAAGTTCTTCAAGATTATCAGCCTCAATTTTTAATCTGACATCTGCTACGTGAGGAAGAAAACTATGAGTTCTCATGATTACCTCATTTTTGTTTTTTATTTTATTTTAAAAAAAAGTATTGATAGTTGAATAAATTGCTCCGTTAACGTTTAATTGTGATTCCATTAAATTTATGCAATTTATATTCAAATCAGGTAAGTTTATTTGTTTTATATCATTATCATTGATTTTTGTTTTGTTTTTAAATCGTGCCATAGTGACATGGGGAATATTTTCTTTGTAATTGATTTGTGTTTTTTTGATTAAAAATTTTTGTAGAAAGTTGTTTAAGTCGAAAAATAATTGATCATAATTTTTATTTTTTTCAAATTGTGCCCAAATCATATGTGGTTCCTTTTTTGGTGGAGCAAGAATAATTTTTTCGAATTTGAGAGAAAATGGTTTTGTTTTTGAGATTACTTGATTTATTTTGTTTATTATTTCTGGAATTAATTTTTCTTCAATACTTTCTAAAAAATAGATTGTTATGTGTAGATTTTCTTTTGGGATCCATTGGATGTTATTTTTTTGATTGAGATTTAAATTATTTTTGTAGTTTTCTAGTTTTTCTTTAGTTTTATCATCTAGAAGAATTGCTACAAATAATCGTTTTCTCATTTATTATTGTTTTTTCTTTGTTTAAGTTTTCTTTTTTCTTTTTCTTTTTTTATTGCTTTTGAGACTCTGTAGTAAGGATCATGTTTTACGTCTGCAGATTGTGGTTGATTAAATCGAGTTGCATAATTATCAAGAGGCCTATATCTTCCTGATTTTGCATCAGCAACTCTTTTTTTAATTGTTTGTGTTGTTGGTTGAAAAAACCATCTTTGAATAGGATCTTTTTCTCTTGGATAAGAATCAGCTGCTATCATTTCGTGTTTTGCATAAATTAATTTTAGTTGGGTATATTCGTCTGGAACACCTCCTGGTCGGGGTTTAATTATGCTTGGTCGTATAAAAATATAAAGATTGGTTTTTCTGTTTAGTTTATTTTTTCCGCGAAAAATATTGCCTAAAATAGGGATATCTCCTAAAAGTGGTATTTTGTAGTCTTCTTCCTTTAAATACTTTTGTGTAAGACCACCTAGAACTAAAACTTCTCCTGTGCAAATGGTTACACGTGTTGTTAATTCTCTGTTTAATTTTGTTCCGCTATCAGATTCGGTTTCTTTAAAAGAAGAGACTTCTAGTTTTATTTCTAAATTTATAAGTCCTTCTTTGTTTACATGTGGAGTTAAAATTACTTTTTTATGTGCTTCTACTTTTGTTTTTTTCTTAGCAAGCTCTGTTCCAACTGTTTTATCTAATAATCCATCTACCCATCTTTGGGAATGAAAATCTAAGGTACAATTTTTATGATTATTTACAACCATGTAGGGTTGTGCAATTAGATTAGAATTATCTTGGGTTACATAAGATTGAATAACACCCCAAAGATTATTTTTTTCTGCTGCCACATCATATTTTCCAAAAGTTAGAGTTGATGGTGGAGCGGTTGAGTTTTTAGGAATTGTGAAGGTGTCCATATTAAGTGGAGTTGTTGAAAGATTATTAAATATCATTTCTGTGCCCTTTCCCAAAAGCCCTTGTTGTTTAGGTTTAAATTGAGTTTTTAAATTGTTAGTGTTTTTTATTGTTAGATCAATAATTAAAACTTCAAAAGCAACTTGAGGTTGAGGTTTATCTAATTTGTTAATAAGTTTTTCAAGTCTTTTCCATTCTTCTTTATTGCATGCGACAATTAGCTTGTTTCCTCCACCGGCATATTTTACACTATTTTCTTCTTTCTCAGTTATTAAATCAGCAACAATAGCGACATCATCAAAAAATTTAAATTGTGAAGTTTTAGGTATTCCCGCTGGTGGAGTTGCTATTTTGTCTAATATTTTTTTAATATTATCTGCTTTTGCATATTTTATTTCTTTTATGTGTAACATTGATTCAGCGTCGGTTAATGGAATATCAAGATATTTGAATATAAATTCTAATATCTTGTTTAAGTTTTTTTCTAATCCTAAAAGAATTAGAGCATTTTTTGGGTCATATCTAATTATTTTAGTATCTGGAGAAAAAATTGTTGCCGCTTTTCCTTCAACTGGAGACTTTATAAAACGGATTTTATTTTTATTCTCTTTTGGGATAAGTTCATTAAATATTTTTTCTATATAATCTGCATCTACGTGTTTTAGTGTGATCATTTTTATTGATTCTCTAAGTCCACCCATATCAAGTTCTTTTATAATTTTAAATGCAGATTTAATATTGATGCATTTATCTGTAATTATTAGAGCGTCGAGATCTTTATTTATTTGAACAATTCCCTCTAACATTCCACGAAGAAGTGAATGAATGTTGTCAACACATATGTTTTGTAAAAAATAAATATAACGAACGACAAGATCACTATCAGGAAGGTCTTCTGGTTGAGTTCCTGTTCCAGATGAATAGAGTGGAAGAGGTTCTTTATTTCTTGTTGGTCTTATTGCAATTCTATAAACATTATCAACATTTATTATAGTAAAATTATTTATTTCAAGAAGAGTTAATAGAACATCCCATGCTTGTTCTAATGTCAATGGTTTACGAATTGAAAGAGTCACTTTTGCAGAAGCTAGTTTTTGTTTAATTATGTTGTTTCCAGGAATAAGATTGATTTTTTTTTGTTCAGCCAGATAGTTAACAACTCCTAAAAGACTGGCTTGTTCAAAATTTAAATAGATATTAGCTTTTGTTACCTCGTTTTCATTTTTGATAAAATCGTTTTTTTTAATATTTTTACAAAAGTAAGTAGATATAAAAAGTAAATTTATTATGATAGCCGTTAAAATTATTTTTAATGTTTTTTTATTTACCCCTTGTATCATTTGTTTGTCCCCATTATTTTTATATACCCTTTTTATATTTTTTAGCTGCAAGAGTTATATCAATAGTAATTGTTTTATTTTTTTCATTTGTTATTGTTATTTCTTTTATATAAATGATTTCTTTTTTGTTGAGTGATTGAATAATTTCCACCAATTTTTGTGTAGTTAAATTTTTAAGTGTTGCAGTAAGCTCTATTTCATCGAATTTGTCACTTTCTAAAGGAATGGTTGTTGTATCCCAGGCAGGCTCTGGTGTTATATGTTTTTCTTTACAAAAAGATTCAAAAAAACTTCTGATGTCAAAATCTTTATTTTTTTCCAAAAGTTTTTCAAGTTGTTTTTCTTTTCCTTTTATTGTTTTATGTTCTTTTATTAATTTGATTGTTTGTTTAATTAGTCCATCTAGTTTTTTTATTTGCAAAATTAGCTTATTATTTTTATCATAAAAATAATAAGTTGTTCCAACAGCTAAAAACACAGTGACAATCAAGAAAATTGTTAAATATTTTTTAAAATCTTTTTCTTTTAGATTTTGAATATAATCTGTTAATTGGTTTAAAACTTTCATGTTTCTTCTTCTACTAATTTTAATATTGCAGTGAATCTAATTCCTTTATCTTCTACAAGACTTGGTTCTATACCATCTTTTTCATCCCAAGGTTTTAAAATTTTTGATTCATTAAATTTTTTTTCTAGTTCTGCAAAATATGTATAATGGTCACTTCCTGTTTTTGATCTAAAGAAACCAACGACTTCTATTTTTGGGATTTCCTTTTTTTCTACAATTGAAACTGTTTCCACCATAACGTCGAATTGTCTTTTATCAATTATATTAGTTAATTCTTGAAGGATTACTAACATATTAGTATCTAAAGGCTTTATTTCAAATGGGGCCCAAATTTCTAATCGTTCTTTAATTAGATTTTCTACCTCTTTGATAAGCCATGGTAGGGTTATTTTTTTTCGGAATCTGAATTCTTTTGGAAATACTTTTTTTAATTTTTTTATTTCTTTTTCTTCTATTTTTTTTATTTTGTTAGAAAGTTTTTTTGTTTGCAGATATCCACCAGTAACAATTGTTGTAAACATTATAAAAATTATTATTAAAGACGTTATCAATTGTTTTTTGATCAATTTTTGATATGGGTATAAAAAAATCTTTTTTCTTAGGTCAAAATAGTATTGTTCAGAAGATGGTAATGCTGTTCCTAACGCGAAAAGATAAGGAGACCAATTGGCAAATTGAATTGTTTTAACTTTATTTTTGAAGTATTGATTTTCAAAAAGCTTTTCACATGAAAAAACTTCGCATGAAATTTGAAATAGGTTGTTACAAAATTTGCTTAAATCTTTTAAATAAGAATATTTACCAGTGAAAAGTATTTTGTTTATTCCTTTAGAAATATTTAATTTTAAAAGAAATGAATTTAGAGTGAATTGAATATCATGGAAAAAACTTATAAAATGTTTTTCATATACTTTATCTTTTTTTGTTTGTAAGCCATTATCCAAAATATTTTTTTTGATGTCTTCGATATGTATATTAACGTCATTGCTTATTTTTTGTGCAATGTTTTGGATTCCTCTAGGAATTATACGTGTAAGCCTTAGTGCACCATCTTGTAAAAATGCAATATGTGTTGTATTTGATCCTAAATCAATTATGACACTTACATTTTTTATGTTTTTATATTCTGGTATTTGTTGATATAGGCTATAGATCGCAAAAAGATCTATTGAAATATGATTAGGCTCAATTTTTGCTTCATGATAAATTTTTAAGATGTTTTCCAAGTCTGAGTTTCTTATTGCTGCCGCAAGGATTTTAGTTGGGCCATTTTTTCCTGATTGTTTTGTTATAATAAAATCTACAACAGCTTCTTCTATTGGGAATGGAAGCATGGATTCTATTTCGTAATCGAGAATCATTCTAATTTTAGAGGTATCTTTGAATGGAACTTCTAGTTCTTTAAAAACAATTAATGAAGCTGGAATGCACACTCTGATTAAATCATATTTATCTACTTTAGATAGTATTTTTTGGATTGTTTGGGCTGTGCGTTCAATATAAGTTTCTGGCGTACCTTCTTCTATTTTTTCTTCTATAAGTTTTTCAATTATGTTTTTGTTTCTTTTCACATGTACTTGTGCACAAGTAACACTTTTTTCTAGTACATATATTCCTAATATTTTTTGAGAGTAGATTCTAAAATTTCCTATTTTTTCAGGTAAAAAAATATTTTTTATCACGCAAGGCTCCTTTTTTTCAGTTTAAGTTTATTTGACTTGCGTTTTTTGAGGTGACCTAGATTCTCATAATTAAAATTTTTTAAAAGTGATTTATTTTTTTTATTGTTAATTGTGTTTTTTGCAACATTAGTAGATATAGAATTAGTAGGTGTAGATAATAATTTTTTAATCTTATTTCTTTTTGATTTTTCTTTTACTATTGGTTTAGCAGATATTAATTGTTTTAGCTTTTTTCTTTTTTGAGCAAGTTGTTTTTCTGCCGTTATTTTTTTAAATATTTTTTTTTCTTTTTTTTCTTCTTCATCAATAATTCTGTAGTATGGATCATATTTTATGTCGGCTGTTGTTGGTTGAAATTTTGCTGTTGCAAAATCAGAAACTTTGTGTGAGTAATCCTCTTTTTTGGGGTCAAAGAACCAGTTTTGAATAGGATCTCTTTTTGAACCAATTTCAGATACATTTTTTACATCCTTTTTTGCATTATGAAGTTTCATTCTTGTGTAAAGACCAGTACCAGGCGTTGTTCTAGGTTTTATTATTGTTGGGGATATTAAAATAAAGACATGTTCTTTTGAGGTACTTTTAGTTTTTTGTTTAAATATCCATCCTAAAATTGGAATATCTCCAAGAATTGGAGTTTTAGATGAATTTTCTTCTATTGTATTTGTTACAAAACCTCCAAGAATTAGAACTTGTCCATCTGCAACTGTAACATCTGTTTTTAGGGTTTTTGCATCTTGTGCTCCTGAAGCGTCTTTAAATTCATTAAATTTAACATCTATTGTTAATCTCATAATGCCATCAAGATTAATTTGAGGTGTAATTGTTATATTGGTATTAGCACTAGCAGCTTCCTTACCGGAAAAACCGCTTTCTGTAGATTCTTTTGTAATATAAATAGTTTCACCTATTGTTATGTTAGCTTGATGATTATTTGCAACTGTAAAAAATGGTTGTGATAAAAGTCGTGTATGAGTTATTGTTTGTAATGCTTTAAAAATTCCCCAAATATTTCCATTTTTTCCTAGAGTTAAAATTGTTGAACCAAGTCCGGCTGATATACCTTCAGCCATATTTCCAAGAATACTAACAAAACTTTCACTGCCAGAAGGTATTCCTGCTACTCCGCCTTCTCTTGGTGATTGAAAATTAATACCTTTACCAATTTGTCCTTCATTTTTATTTCTTATTGCCCCTCCTAATGTTCTATTTCTATCTAATTTTACACTTACTATTAATGTTTCTACTGCAACTTGTGGTTGAGGTTTATCAAGATCTTTAATTGTTTGTTTTAGAAGTTTCCAATCTTGTTTATCTGTTGCCGCTACTACTAATCTATTTCCTTCAGTATCTTCTTTTATAGTCATAGGTTTAAAATATCTTACACCACCACGAACAGCCCCATATTTCTTACTTTGATCTTTAGATACTTTTTCGTTGATTTGGGATAGTATGTCATTAAGTAGATTTGTTATAGATGTTGCATCTGTATTTTGTAAATCATAAATATGAATAGGAGATTCAACATCCTTTAATTCGGTATCAATGTTTTGCGTAATAAAATCTTCAATTTTTTTAATTGCTTGTTTTGGTCCCATTAAAATTAATGAATTTGTTCGTGTTTCAGCGATGATTTTGGTGGCTGATGCAAAATAGCGTGATTTTTTTTCTGCTCTTCCCATTATTCTTGAAAGTGGATCTAGTGGTTGTGGTATGAATTGAATCAGTAAGTTTTTTACATCGGAAGCATTTGCTTTTTTAAGTCTCATTACAACAACAGTTTCTTGCAAACCTATTTGATCAAGTTCCATTATAACTTTCATGGCAGATTTAATATTGTATGATTTATCGGTAATTATCATACCATTAACTTTTGGATAAAGTTGTACAGAAATGCTTTGATCTGTGCTTAACATGCTTTTTAATAAATTTTGAACGTTTTGATTTGAAACATTTATATTTTTTAAAAAGGTAACATATCTGATATTTATATCGCTATCAGGAAGATCTTTTATTGGAATATTGATATATGATTTTAAAGGTTGCCTAGATATGTTTTTTTTATCTTTTTTAATTACAACATTAACGTTCCCACGTTTAATTATACTAAACCCTGCCATTTCAATAACAGTCAAAAATACTTTCCAAGCTCCTTCTATTGATAATGGTTCACGAATTGTGAGAGAGATTTTACTTCCAGCAACTGTGGCATGAGGAATAAGATTTAATTTTTTTAAGTCTCCAATGTAATTTATAAAATTTGAAAGCTCTGCATTTTCAAAATTTAGATAAATATTTTTGGTCTCTATTTTTGCTGGGATTTTTTTTGTTGATATTTTATTTAAAGAAGTTGGATTATTAATTTTTGATATTATAATTGGAGAAAATATTTGAAAAAATAAGATTAATTTAATTATTTTTTTCATAAGTTACCCCTATCTTACCCTCCTGTTTTTTGCTCGTAGTTTCATGTTGTTAAGTAATCTTTTTCTTATATCAGTGAGCATTTGCTTTCGGTCTTCAGGTATTACGTGAAATTTTTTAAAATCTCGTATATTTTTTGTTCTTTTTTGTTGTGGACTCATTTTAAATTCTTGTGAAGTTTCCCCTTTATTTGTAAAAGGTAAAAATTGTTTTATGGGTTTTTCGATTTTTGAAAGTTTATAGTTTAAAATTATATTTTGATTATTTCTTTTTAATAAAGTTTTAAGAGTTTCACCTTTTTGCATTTCAAATACGATATCATAAATTTTTGTTCTATTTTTTGTATTTGCGGTATCAATTCCATTTATTTTTATTATTATATCATTTTGTTTTAATCCTAAAGCGGGTCCTATTCCATTTTCTTTTAATTGCCCAACTCTAATTCCTATAGGGTTTCCTTTTTGATATGCAGTTACAAGATTTAAGGATCCCATTAAATTTCCTAGTGATTGTATTTGATTTGTAAATCTTTGTAGATCTATTTGGTAGTTTTCATCGTTGATTTTTTTTATGGTATATTGCCATATATTTTTATCTAATTTTTCTAATTCTTCTTCATTTTTTCTTAAATAGAATATTTCTTGTTGACCATTTGCTCGTAAAGCTACGATATTATTTCTTGTAATTTTTAATATTTGTGCATCTTTTATTTTATCTGAAAGATGATAGATTTTTTCTTTTTTTGTTTCATCTTCAATCATTACAATGCTTTCAACCTGGTTTGGTGAAAAAATTATTCCTTTTAAAGTGATATTGAGATGTGGAATAAATTCATATTTTTTTGGTTCAGGGGGAGGCGCGATTGTTGGTGTTTTTGGAGAAGGAATTGGTGTGACAAAACTTTGTTTGGTTGGTTTTTTTTCTATTTCGATGAAAGTATCAAAGATATCTTGTTTAAATATTTTTTCTATATTTATGGCATATCTTACTTTTTTTTTTTCTAATTTTTCTATTGCAATTGGTTTCATGCGAATAGTTGGTGTTTTTTGTTTTAATATTGAGTTTATAAGCATGATAATAGTAAAAATTGCAATAAGTGAACTATTTAAAATCCATAATAATGGCTTCATACCAAATCACCTTTTTGTAGACTACAAAGATAATTTTGTGTCATATCTTATGTCAAGTAAAATGTTTAAGGGTAGCTTTTTCCTCAACTTAAGGAGAAGGTATAGTTCTAAGTATTTTTTGTATAATTTGATCGCTTGTTATATTTTCTGCCTCAGCTTGATATGTCATAAGAATTCTGTGTCTTAAAATATCTGGAACAACCAGTTTGATATCATCTGGGATTACAAAATGTCTCTTTCTTAAAAAGGCATTTGCTTTTGCTGCATGATGAATTGCTAGTGTTGCCCTTGGAGATGCTCCATATTCTATTAGATTTTCTAACTCTTCTAATTCAAACTGATTTGGAAATCGTGTAGCAAAAACTATATTAAGAATATATTCAACAACTTTGTCGTCTATATATATATGATTTATAAGTTCTTGGCTCTCTGTTATTTCTCCTTTTTCTAATACTTTATATATTGGGGTTGGATTAAAAACCTTTCCAATTATATCTTTTTCTTCATTATATGTAGGATATGTTATCAATAATTTAAACATAAAACGATCTACTTGAGCTTCTGGTAGACGGTATGTTCCTTCTTGTTCTATAGGATTTTGTGTTGCCATAACGAAAAAAGGTTCATCTAGTTTGTGAGTGTTATCTCCAATTGTCACCTGATGTTCTTGCATAGATTGTAAAAGAGCAGATTGAACCTTTGCAGGTGCACGATTTATTTCGTCGGCTAAAATTAAATTTGCAAAAAGTGGTCCTTTTTTTGTTTGAAATTCATGATTTTTTGGGTTGTATATAAGTGTACCAATTAAATCTGCTGGCAATAAATCTGGAGTAAATTGTATTCGTTTGTACTCAAGACCTAATGTTTGCGCCAGAGTTTTAATAAGTGTTGTTTTTGCAAGGCCAGGAACTCCTTCAAGAAGAATATGTCCATTGCATAAAAGCCCAACAAAGATCCGATCAATAATATGATCTTGTCCAACTATACACTTTTTAATTTCATTTTTTAAAGATTGAAAACGGAATCCTTTTTCTTTTACTGCTTGTATGATTTCTTGTGTTGAATTATTTTCCATACATTTCCCATTGCTTATTTTAAATTTTAAATTCGATATTAAACTTTAGCATTTTATCACGTAATTGAACAGTAGTTAAGTTTAATTGATCACAAACTTGTTCTAAGTCATATCTATTTTTTTTCAAAGAGTATATAAGAAATTTTTTTTCAAATTCACTTGTTGCTTCCTGGAGTGAATTGAAATATAAAAATGACTGTTCTTCTATGAAAAGAGTATTTTTTTGAGAAAGATGATGATTTAGATCTTGTGTAGTTATAACTATATCTTTGAAAAGGCAAGAGGATACTACTTTTTCAATAAACGCAATAAGTTCAGTGATATTTTCTTGCCAGGTAATGTTTCGTAATGTTCGTATGCTTTTGCTTGTAAATTGTAATGATTTTTTGTATTTTTGATTTGCTTTTTTCAGATAATAATCTACCAAAAGAGGGATATCATATCTTCTTTTATTTAGAGTTGGAATTTCTATAGGTGTTGTATTTAATTTATGAAAAAGATTAGCATTAAAATTTTTTGATTTTAAAAGATTAAAAAGAGAGACACAAGAAGAAATAATAACTTTTATTTTTTCTTTATTATATTTTTCTAATTTAGATAAAAGTTTTTTTTGTCCATTTGTAGATAATTGGTCTATGTTTTTTATAAAAATTGTTCCAGTTTTTTTCTCTAAAAATTCTTTTTCAATCAATTTTATTTCTTCTGAATAATTTAAAGTAGAACAATTGATAATTGAAAATTGATTTTTGGGAAAATCATTTATTTGGTGAATGTATTTTGATATCAAAGTTTTACCTGTGCCGTGTTGTCCATAAATTAACAAAGGTAGTTGTAGTTTTGAAATATGCTTAATTTGTTGGATAAGTTCTAAAAAAAGATAACTTTGGCCTATGATTCCATAATTTTGTAAAGATTCGATTTTTTTTTGTTTTTGGGTATGAAAATTTTTTTGTTGATCAAATTTTTGTATAAATTTTATTTTTGAAAGAATTTCGTCCAAATTAAGAGGTTTTTCTATAAAATCAATTGCACCTTTTTTTATAGCTTTGATAGCGATTGGAATATTTCCAAATCCAGAAATTATTATAATTTTTTGATTTGGATACTCCTTTTTGATTTTTTGCATTAGTTCTATACCGTTACAATTTGGCATAAAAATATCAAGTAAAACAAGGTCAGGAATCAATTTTCCAATCAAATCTATTGTTTTTTGACCATCGGACAATGTTGCAACACGATAATTTTCATCTTCAAGGGCTTCTTTAAGTGTTTTTAATATTGTTGTTTCATCATCGACTATTAGAAGAAGTGGTGAGCTGTTCATGTTTTTGTTTCCCTTAAATTATTGCTTTTATTGGTCCTTCTCCTAGTCCTCTTATGAATTGATAGATGTATGGATTATCACATTCCCATATTGTTTTTGCCGGTCCTGTATAAATTATTTTTCCATCATGTAACATTGAAACTGTTTTTGCATATTTAAATACTTCTACGTCGTGGGATATGACAAGGGTTGTGGCATTTAAATTTGTATGTGTTTTTTGAATTAGTTCGTGGATAAGTTTTACTGTTATTGGATCAAGACCTGTTGTTGGTTCATCATACATTATGATTTTTGGTGATAGCATTAATGTTCTTGCAAGACCAACTCTTTTTTTCATTCCACCAGAAAGTTCAGCAGGGTATTTTTTTAACACATCTTTACTTAATCCAACGCTTCTTATTTTTTCCATTACCAAAGGACGTACATTTTCAGATGAAACTCCATTTTCTAATAATGTGATACCAATATTTTCAAAAACATTTAATGAATCTAAAAGAGCTGCAAACTGAAAAACGTAACCACATTTTTTATATACCTGTTCTAGTTCTTTTTTGTCTAATTTTCCTATGTTTTGTTTATCTATCATTATTTTACCAGAATCAGGTTTTATTAATCCTATTACTTGTTTTAATAGAACAGATTTTCCGACACCGGATCTTCCTATCACTACCATAAAATCATTTTCTTTTATAGTGAGATTTAGATTGTCGGTTATCTTTTTGGTATCAAAAGCTTTTGTTAAATTTTTTATTTCTATCATTTGAAAAACTTTTAAAACATAAGTGATGTAAGTATGTAGTCAGCTACAAATATTGTTACATTAGCCATTACAACACTTTGAGTTGTTGCAATACCAACACCTTTTGCTCCACCTCTTGTTATGAAGCCTTTGTAAGTGCATATTAATGATAACAAAACTCCAAAAAATATTGCTTTAATCAATCCATTTGTTATATCAGAAAGCATAACATTTTCCCTAACAGACTCCATATACATTTCTGGATTAATACCAAGAACATGTACAGACATAAAAAATCCAGCTAATATTCCGCAAAGGGAACAGAAGATTGAAAGAAATGGTAGAATAATTGTTGATCCAACTATACGAGGAACAATTAGATATTGTTGAACATCTATACGTAAGGTTTGTAGTGCATCTATTTGCTCTGTAATTTTCATAGTTCCTATTTCTGCAGTCATTGCAGAACCTGCTCGTCCGATTACCATAATGGCAGTTAAAACAGGACCAAATTCTCTGGTCATCGAGATAAATATTATAGGTCCTATAAATCTTTCGGCACTAAATCTGTGTAAACCTTCATAACTTTGTACGGCAAGAACTGCTCCTACTGTTATACCGATCAATACTATAACAGTTAATGAACTAACTCCAACAAAATACATTTGATATATTATTTTTTTGAGTTTTGGTTTTGTGGAAAAAAGAGCTACAATTGCGTCTTGAAAGAATAGTCCGATATTTCCTACTCGATTACAAGTATTTATTGATATTTTACCGACAAAATTTAGGACATCGAATACCATTTTTCATCCTACACTGGTTTTTTTTTGGTTCCTTTTTGTGTACTTTCTTTTTTTTCGGGAAGTTTAGGAATTGATTTATTTTTTTGCTGTTGAAAAGTTGCGTATTTACTGATACGTGATTCTTGTATTTGTTTGGTTTTTAGAATTGTGAGACATAATGCTCCTAAAATAAATAATGCGCCCATTATCCATGTTATTTTTTCGAACAATTCCTGACCACCACTTCCTCCAAAAAGCATTTGACCACCACCACCTAAACCACCAAGTCCCATATCACCTTTTCCTTGTTGAATTAGAATAGCTAATGCTAGAAAGAGGCATAAAATTACGAAAAATGTCATAAGAAATGCAAACATTGTTTCCTTTCATTATTTTTTCTATATATTTAACTTACCAAAAGTAAGTGTTTTTCATAGTTATTTTTATAATTCTACTATTTTTTCAAACTCTTGAAAATTTAAACTTGCACTACCTATAAGAAAACCATTTATATTTTTAATCTCTTTCATTTTTTTGATGTTTTTTGAATTTACACTTCCACCGTACAAAAGTTTCCATTTAACTTGTGGACAAAATTTTTGTGTTTTTTCGAAAATATAGGCAAACGTTGTTTCTAACTGGTCTTGTGTAGGCGTTTTACCAGTTCCTATTGCCCATAATGGCTCATATGCTAGGCATACAGGCAAGTATTCTGGAATTATTATGTTGGAATTTATTATGTTAAAAAATTTCTCGAGTTTTTTTATAATTATATCAATAGTAGTTCCATTTTCGTATTCTTTTATGCTTTCACCAATGCAAACAATTGGTGATATCTTGTAATTGATTAATTGGCTGAATTTTTGTAGTATGTCATCTGTTGTATATTTATTTTCTTTTATACTTTCACTATGTCCAATAATACAGTATTTACAGCCAAGAAGACTTAGGCTTTCTGCACAAATTTGACTTGTAAATGATCCTTTGCTGTGTTTGCTGCAATCTTGTGCTCCGATTTTTATTTTTGTTTCTTTAAATATTTTTATTAAAGGATAAAGATTTAAAAATGATGGACATAAAATAATTGTATTTTTGTTTTTTTCAGCAAATTCAATAAATTTGTCGTAATTTGAACTTGCAAAATCAAGTTCTTCATCACAGTTGAGATTCATTTTCCAATTTGATACAAAAAGAATATCCTTTTCCATTTTGTATTTCCTATTTTTATTTTGTAATAATGTTTACTAATTTTATGATAGCCTAATTGTTATTTTTTTCCAACATTGATAAGTTGTTATATCTTGACGAAAATATAAATTAAAGTAAGCTCAAGTCTTAATATTTACCTATATTTTAAAGTGTTTGGTGGTGTACATTATGAAAAATTCATCTTTTATTTTAAGAAGTATTCTGTTTTTATGGGGTATTGTTACTTTTTTGACAAATTTTCATTTATTTGGGACGCATAATACAAGTAGATATTTTCCTTTTTTAGAAAGACCAGAAGAATATGTAATAAAAGGAAGATCTCACATTTCACCTTCTTTATTTTTTACAAAGGCCTCTGCGGCGTTTAAAAGAGGTGGTGGAAATACTGGTATTCCTGAATTGTGGGGAAAGTATGATTTACGAGATGTTATAAAAAGTTTGGAAATGGTTAGTGGTGCTGAATTTGTGAATCCTATAACAGAGGAAAGAGGTCCTAATGATGATTGGTTAGATAAATCTATTAAATTTAATGTTGGTGGAAAAATAAAAGCAAGGGGTTTTATTTTAAATTATCAGCAAGATTTAAATTGGTATGGTTTTTCTATTGGAGCATTTATTCCTATTATGTATGTTAATACTTCAGATAGGTTTGATTTTGTTCAAGGTGATTCTGCAGATGAACTGAAAAATTTACGAGATGGTGAATTGGTTCAAATTGATAGAATAAGAAGAAATGTTCACGATAAATTAGGTTTGAGGGGAAATGATTGGAATCAAGCCGGTTTTGGGGATTTAGATTTACATTTTAGATTTAGTAAATCATGGGATCATGAATTAAAGATTAGCAATATAGATTTTAATTTACAAACTGGTGTAGTTATTCCAATTGGTTCAAATTCTGATATTAATTATCCTTCATCAATTTCTTTTATGGGAAATGGACATTGGGGTATTTATTTTGATGTTGTTTCAGAATTTGAGTTAAAGCAGGATTGGAAAATTGGATTAATGATTGGAGCTGCATATCAGTTTGAAAATAGTCGTAGGTTTCGCTTACCGATTTATAAAGAACCGGCACTTTTTAGTGCGCTTATTACGCAGGTAAAAATTAATCCTGGAATGACATTTAAAATATCACCTTATCTTGAAGCGCAAAATCTGACTGATGGAATTAATTTTCATTTTCGTTACACTTATTTAAGGCATAACAATGATAAATGGAATGATACACGTATTAATCCTGATGTTAAAAGTTATTTAAATCAAGAACCCGGTTTTGAAATAGGTGGAAAAGAGATTACGGCAGAGGATATTTCAAAAAATATTTTTGAAAAGGAGAATTTGACTAGATGGCGTGTGCATTACATTACATTGCAATTTTCTTACGACTCAAAAGAGGCGGGAAATAATTGGGTTTTAGATCCAGTTATTTATTCTGCTTTTGATTATCAAATGAATGGAAGTGGCTCGTGTAAAACTCATCAGTTTACTTTGGGAGTTGAGTTACATTTTTAAAAAAAGGGAATTTTAATGAAATTTTGGCCTGCCTCAAAATTGTTTGGTTTTTTTTCTAATGATATGGCTATAGATCTTGGAACTGCTAATACCGTAATTTATGTTCGTGATCAGGGAGTTATTTTAGATCAACCCTCTGTTGTTGCGGTAAAAAATTCTACAAATGAGGTTTTGGCAGCAGGAAACAAAGCTAAATCTATGCTTGGTAAAACACCAGAAAGTATTGTTGCATGTAGACCGATGCGGGATGGTGTTATTGCAAATTTTGAATTAACAGAAAGTATGCTGCGGTATTTTATTCGTGAAGTTCATAATAATAGAAGAACTTTGGTTAGGCCAAGAATGATAATTGGAGTTCCTTCCGGTATTACACAAGTAGAAAAAAGAGCTGTAGAAGATTCTGCAAAACAGGCGGGAGCTAGAGAGATTTATACAATTATGGAACCTATGGCAGCAGCTATAGGAGCAGGATTGCCAGTTGAAGAACCTACAGGGAATATGATAGTTGATATTGGAGGAGGAACAACTGAAGTTGCAATAATTTCATTAAAAGATGTAGTCTATTGTAAATCAGTTCGTATTGGTGGTGATGAAATGGATCGTGCAATTGTACAATATGTAAAACGTAAATATAATTTGTTAATTGGTGAAAGAACTGCTGAAGATATTAAAATTAAGATAGGGACTGCAATGTTGACAGATGAATCAGCAAAAGAAGAGGTTAAAGGCAGGGATCTTATTACAGGTGTTCCAAAAACAGTTCTTCTCTCTGATGCTGAAGTTTTTGAATCATTGACAGAACCTATTTCTATAATTATCGATGCTGTTCATTCTGCTCTTGAAAATGCTCCACCAGAACTTTCTTCTGATCTTGTCGATAGGGGAATTATGATGGCTGGAGGAGGGGCTTTGTTAAAAAATCTTGATGAATTAATTTCAAAAGAAACAGGATTGCCTGTAACGGTAGCAGATAATCCATTACTTTCTGTTGTTTTTGGAGCAGGTAAAGTTTTAGATGAATTAGATTTTTTTAGGGATGCCTTGATAAAATAAAAAGTTTTATTTATGGATCGAAGCTTTTCCTATGCCAAGGCTTTGGTGGATGCATTAGTGCAGGAGGAGGCGTAGGTTTATGAAAAAATATTTAGTTTTTTTTTTATTAGTTTTTTTGTTATTTTTGCATAAAAATTTATTTTTTAAACCATCAATAAAAAACGATCAGTTTAGTACAATATTAAAAGAGATAAAAAATAAAAAATATAAATATGCAATTTTTGATATAAGTTGTTCTTTTTGGGAAAAAAGTGTTAATGATCTTTTATCTTCTTATTATGATAAGGAAAAAAAATCGTTTTCTTTTTGGAAAAAAATTTCTTATTCCTGTACTCTTGCAAAATTAGGAGTATCTTTTTTGTTTGGTACTCTTGATACAAAAAAGGCTTTTTTGGATTTTTTATCCTATTTTAAAGGGACAAAAGAACAAGAATTAAAAAATGCTTGTAGAAAGGTTTGGGAGGAGGATTGTAAGAATTATATTTTTGTAAAAGCAAAAAAGTTTTTTGAAGCATGCAAAAATAATGGTGTAGTAACAATTCTTACTGATGTTTGTATGCGAGAACTTTATACAGGTTTTTGTAAGGAATATTCATTTGATTATCTTTGTACTTCTAATATTGAAATGAGAGATGGATGTATTACTGGCAATCTTATTGGAGAACCGTGTTCTGGTAAAGGAAAATATCATCTAGTAAAAGATTTAATTAAGAAAAAATTTGGTGGTTCATTAAAAGATGCAATATTTTTTGCGAATAGTTACAATGATATTTGTTTACTAGAAAAAGTTGAAAGGCCTGTTGTGGTCAATCCAATTTCAAGAAAATTAAAAAAGATTGCTAAAAAAAGAGGTTGGCCTATTTTGAAATTTAAAGAATTGGTAAAAAATTAGTATTCATTTTTTAATATTTTCTTATCTGTTCAAAATCATTTAAATAAAATTGTTTGTTTTTAATGATATAGTGATTTTCGTGACCTTTGCCTAAAATTGCAATCACCGATTGTTTTTTAGAGATTTGTGCAGCTTTTTCAATTGCCTTTTTTCTGTTAAGTTGAACGAGGCATTTTTTTATATTTTTATTGCTTATACCATTAATAATTTCTTTTGCAATTTGTTTAGGATTTTCAAATCTAGGATTATCGTTTGTGATGATAATTTTATCTGCATATTCTGAAGCTATTTTGCCCATTATAGGTCTTTTAATTTTGTCCTTATTTCCGCCACATCCAAAAACAACTATAAGGTATTGAGTTTTTGTTCTCAAAGTTTTTAAAACAGCCTCCATTGAGGATGGATTATGGGCAAAATCTACAAATGCTTTAGCTCCTTTTTTTAGAATGTGCATTTGGAGTCTTCCTTCAACTCCTTCAAAATTTTCTATCGATTTTTTTATAGTTTTTTCTTTTATTCCAAGATTTTTGCATATTAAAAATGCCATAGTTATGTTGTATAAATTATGTTGGCCAAACATTTTTTTGTTATCAATTTTAATTAAATCATTTTGATTAAATTTAATAATTTTTGTTTTTGCATATTTTTTATATTTTTTTAATTTCTCGTATAATTTTTTACCCCATTCAGAATTTGTATTTAGTATTATTGGACTGTTGTTTTTTACTTGTTCAAATATTTTGTATTTTGCCATAAAATAGTTTTGCATATTTTTGTAAAAATCTAAGTGTTCTGAATCTAGATTTGTAAATCCCACAGAATCAAATTTTATTCCATATGTTCTATAAAGACTTAATGCATGAGAAGAGACTTCCATGACAACATATTCAACTCCTGATTTAACACACACATCAAAAAACATATGTAAATAATCGCTTTGTGGAGTTGTATTTTGAGAAGTTATTTGGTTATTAAGAATTTTATTTTTTATTGTTCCAAGAAGGGCAGTTTTGTAACCGGATTTTTTTAAGATATGTTCGATGAGATGAACAGTTGTTGTTTTTCCTTTTGTTCCAGTTATTCCTATGATTTTAAGTTTTGAGGATGGATTTGATAATGTTTTTGAGCAATAGATTGCAAGAGCTTTTCTTGAATTTTTTACTTTAATATATTCTATTTTTTTAATTTTATTTTTAATTCTTTCTTCGCTGATTATCTTTGTTGCACCAAGTTGTATTGCTTTTTTAATATATTTATTTCCATTTTTTTTATAGCCTTTAATTGCTACAAAAGTAGATCCTGGGCCAATGTTATTTGTATTACAAGTGATAGGATATATTTTAGGAATCATAATTAGTTGTACATTTTAATTAAACTTTAGGTAGTAACTTAAGTTATTATATTTTTTCATAATATCTAGTCAATGAAATTTTTAAAAACTTTACATTACGTCGCTTCTGTTGTTATTATGTTAAATTGTCTAAATGTGTGATTTCTAGGCCATCTTTTTTGTTGTTTGAAAATCATACATTCTGTTGTAGTGATTAGTGGAACAATTTTTACATTAAAATTTTGATGAGTTACTAACAAAATTGTTAGTAACTTTCTTGAATATCAAAAAATTGCAGGTTTTAAGTATAGTTTTTGTAAAAGTTGTCACTAAAAGACATTACTATTTGTAGTAAAAAGAAATATTAAAATTTTTAGGATCTGAAGTTAAAAAACCTAGATATCTAAAAGTATAATTAGAAATTTTATAAAAATTTCTATGTCTAATTAGCAATTATAAAGTGAGTGAGGCATAATTTTTTGATAAAGTCAATGTAATCTTTTAAAAATTGTTTTTTGATGTTTTTTTTAAAGTTAGTAAAATTAAAAAACCATTTTTAATTAACTAATATTTTTGAGAAGGTTTTGATGTGGAAAATTTGATGCGAGATAAAAAAAAGATTCAAGATAAAAATCAAAATTCAAAGATTGATAATGATTCTTTAAAAAAGTTTTTTGAGCAGAACACAAAAGAGATTTTGCTTGGTAAGATTGGAGATGAATTTAAGGTTAAGTTTAAGTTTATTATTAATGATCTTGTGAAATTAAAAAAAGAGATAGAATTAACAAATAATCTGTTTTCTGAAAAACTTGAGCAGGTTAATAAAAAAGTGGATGGTTTAAAAAATAAGGGTGTAATAAAGGTTGATGAGGAAATAACAAAGAAGTCAGAGGTTGGATTTGAAAATTATAAGAAATTATTAAATCATTTTGTTGAAGATGTTGAATATGAATTATCATTTTATAAAAGTATAGTCTCTGATGGGCCCCCTAAAAATATTCGAGTTTTCAAAGGTGTAGATGGAGATTATAAGGTTCATTTGAACTTGAAAATTCATGGAATAAAAAAGTACATTAAAAAGACAAGAAAAGATTTAAGGATAAGTTTTTCGAGATATAATTTTGAATTTGAAGAACAGGATAAAAAATTGAATTATTTATCAATGTATTTGAAAAATATTAAAAAATGATTTGATATAAAAACACAAAAAAGTATTTTTAATTAAAATTATGCGAGCTTTAATACAAAGAGTTAACAAAGCTTCTGTTTATGTTAATGAAAAATTAATATCAAGTATTCAAAAAGGACTTTTAGTTTTTGTTGGAATAAAAAAAGATGATACAGATAAAGATTCTGAGTATCTTATTAGAAAAATTTTAAATCTTAGAATTTTTGATGGAGAAAAAAGTTTTATAGATAAAAGTGTTAAAGATTTAGATCTTGAAATTCTTTTGGTTTCTCAATTTACTCTTTATGCAGATTGCAAAAAAGGCCATCGTCCTTCTTTTAATAAGACAATGTCGTCTAGTCAAGCAAAGATTTTTTATCAAAATTTTCTTCAAAATTTTAAAAGACAATATTCAAAAATTAAAGAAGGTATTTTTGGGGCTTACATGCAGATTGAACTTGTAAATGATGGGCCTGTAACACTTATTGTTAGTAATAAAGAATTGTAATTTAGATAAAGTTTTTAAAATCATTTTAATATAGAGAAGGATTTTTTATGAAGAAAGGGCTTATCTTTTTAATTTGGTACAAAATATTTTTGATATTGGTTTTGTTATCAGTTTTTGTATCAGAAATTTTTTGTATGAAAAGTGTAAATATTTGTGAATTAAGAGATCGTGCATATTGGGTTAGTTGTTTGGCGTGGAATCTAAATGATGCAAATATTTTAGCAATAGGATCAGATGATAGAACTGTTAGGATATGGAATGTTAAAAGAGGTATATATATAAATGTTTTAAAGGGTCATACAGATTGGATTAGATGTTTGGTATGGAATTTAAATGATGCAAATATTTTAGCAACAGGATCATATGATGGAACTGTTAGGATATGGAATGTTAAAAGTGGTAATTGTATAAATATTTTAGAAGATTGGGTTAGTTGTTTGGCGTGGAATCCAAATGATGCAAATATTTTAGCAACAAGATCATATGATGGAACTGTTAGGATGTGGAATGTTAAAAGTGGTAATTGTATAAATATTTTAGAAGATTGGGTTAGTTGTTTGGGGTGGAATTCAAATAATGCAAATATATTAGCAACAGGATCAAAGGAAGGAATTGTTAGGATATGGAATATTAAAAGAGGTATATGTATAAAAGTTTTAAAAGGTCATACAGATTGGGTTAGATATTTGGCGTGGAATTCAAATGATGTAAATATATTAGCAACAGGATCAAAGGAAGGAATTGTTAGGATATGGAATATTAAAAGAGGTATATGTATAAAAGTTTTAAAAGGTCATACAGATTGGATTAGATATTTGGCGTGGAATCCAAATGATGCAAATATTTTAGCAACAGGATCAGATGATAGAACTGTTAGGATATGGAATGTTAAAAGTGGTAATTGTATAAATATTTTAGAAGATTATACAGGTTGGATTAGATGTTTGGCGTGGAATTCAAATGATGCAAATATTTTAGCAACAGGATCAGATGATAAAACTGTTAGGATATGGAAATTTATTTATCCATTCGTAAAACGTGAAAATGATAATAGAGAAGTTTCTTTTAGCGATATAAAAATACTTTGTGAAAATTTTGAAAAGTTAGGAATTTCTGATAATTGAAAATATTTTTTTTGTTTAGTTCTAGGGGTAAAATAATGATAAAAATGGTTTTGAATAAGGTAAAAATATTTTTGATATTGGTTTTGTTATCAGTTTTTGCATCAGAAATTTTTTGTATGAAAAGTGTAAATATTTGTGAGTTAAGAGGTCATGTAGGTTATGTTAGATGTTTGGCGTGGAATTTAAATGATGCAAATATTTTAGCAACAGGATCAGATGATAAAACTGTTAGGATATGGAATGTTAAAAGTGGTAATTGTATAAATGTTTTAAAAAGTCATACAAGTTGGATTGAATGTTTGGCGTGGAATCCAAATGATGCAAATATTTTAGCAACAGGGTCATATGATGGAACTGTTAGGATATGGAATGTTACAAGTGATAATTGTATAAAAGTTTTAGGAGATCATACAGATAGGATTAGTTGTTTGGCGTGGAATTCAAATGATGCAAATATTTTAGCAACAGGGTCAAGTGATAAAACTGTTAGGATATGGAATGTTGAAAGTGGTAATTGTATAAATGTTTTAAAAGGTCATACGGGTTGGGTTAATTGTTTGGCGTGGAATCCAAATGATGAAAATATTTTAGCAACAGAATCATATGATGGAACTGTTAGGATATGGAATGTTAAAAGTGGTAATTGTATAAATGTTTTAGGAGATCATACATATTGGGTTAATTGTTTGGCGTGGAATCCAAATGATGAAAATATTTTAGCAACAGGATCAGATGATAAAATTGTTAGGATATGGAATGTTAAAAGAGGTATATGTATAAAAGTTTTAAAAGGTCATACAGGTTGGGTTAAATGTTTGGCGTGGAATCTAAATGATGCAAATATTTTAGCAACAGGGTCAAGTGATAGAACTATTGGGATATGGAATGTTAAAAGTGGTAATTGTATAAAAGTTTTAGGAGGTCATACAGATTGGGTTAAATGTTTGGCGTGGAATCCAAATGATGCAAATATTTTAGCAACAGGGTCATATGATGGAACTGTTAGGATATGGAATGTTACAAGTGATAATTGTATAAAAGTTTTAGAAGGTAATACAGGTTGGGTTAAATGTTTGGCGTGGAATTCAAATGATGCAAATATTTTAGCAACAGGGTCATATAATGGAACTGTTAGGATATGGAAATTTATTTATCCATTCGTAAAACGTGAAAATAGTAATGGAGAAGTTTCTTTTAGCGATATAAAAATACTTTGTGAAAATTTTGAAAAGTTAGGAATTTCTGATAATTGAAAATAATTTTTTTGTTTAGTTCTAGAGGTAAAATAATGATAAAAATGGTTTGGAATAAGATAAAAATATTTTTGATGTTGGTTTTGTTATCAGTTTTTGCATCAGAAATTTTTTGTATGAAAAGTGTAAATATTTGTGAGTTAAAAGATTATACAGGTCGAGTTAATTGTTTGGAGTGGAATCCAAATGATGCAAATATTTTAGCAACAGGGTCAAGTGATGAAACTGTTAGGATATGGAATGTTAAAAGTGGTAATTGTATAAACATTTTAAAAGGTCATACGAATGAGATTAGATATTTGGTGTGGAATCCAAATAATGCAAATATTTTAGCAACAGGGTCATATGATGGAACTGTTAGGATATGGAATGTTAAAAGTGGTAATTGTATAAAAGTTTTAGGAGGTCATACAGATAGGATTAGTTGTTTGGCGTGGAATTTAAATGATGCAAATATTTTAGCAACAGGGTCAAGTGATAAAACTATTAGGATATGGGATGTTAAAAGTAGTAATTTTATAAATGTTTTAAAAGGTCATATAGGTTGGGTTAATTGTTTGGCGCGGAATCCAAATAATGCAAATATATTAGCAACAGGATTAGATGATAAAACTGTTAGGATATGGAATGTTACAAGTGATAATTGTATAAAAGTTTTAAAAGGTCATACAGATTGGGTTAGTTGTTTGGCGTGGAATCCAAATGATGCAAATATTTTAGCAACAGGGTCAAGTGATAAAACTGTTAGGATATGGAATGTTGAAAGTGGTAATTGTATAAAAGTTTTAGAAGGTCATACATATTGGGTTAATTGTTTGGCGTGGAATCCAAATGATATTTTAGCAACAGGGTCAAGTGATGAAACTGTTAGGATATGGAATGTTAAAAGTGGTAATTGTATAAAAGTTTTAAAAGATTATACAGGTTGGGTTAATTGTTTGGCGTGGAACCCAAATAATTCAAATATTTTAGCAATAGTATCAAATGATAAAACTGTTAGGATATGGAATATTAAAAGTGGTAATTATATAAACGTTTTAAAAGGTTATACGGGTTGGGTTAATTGTTTGGCGTGGAATTCAAATGATATTTTAGCAATAGTATCAAATGATAAAGCTATTAGGATATGGAAATTTATTTATCCATTCGTAAAACGTAAAAATGATAATGGAGAAGTTTCTTTTAGCGATATAAAAATACTTTGTGAAAATTTTGGAGAGTTAGGAATTTCTGATAATTGAAAATAATTTTTTTGTTTAAATAATTGCATATTATTGACAATTATAATATCTTTTATGTAAGTTAAAAATAAATAAAAAATTATATGAATTTTTATTTGAGGGGGATGAATGAAGGATATCATAAAAAATAAACTAAATTTTATTATTTTATCAATTTTTATTTTTTCTTTTTCTATAAATACAAAAAGTTTTTCGCAGGCAAAATACAGTTTTGCTCAACAGGTTGGAGAAGGTTGTGTTTTTTTGCCAATGCTTAATCTTAATATTTTAAATCGTTTATTAAAAGATTATGATGATATTAGTCAAATTCCTGAAAATAAGTTTGTAGATAGGAGAACTTGGTTTGGAGAAGGATACTTTTATAATAAAATTTTTCATAATTCTTTTCGTGAGATGATGCTAGATAAGTATAAAAATGTTAAAAATTTTATTAATAAATGCATAGAAAAAGGGCCTCTTTTCCCACATGTTTATACTAAAGATGGAAATTCTATTTTTGCAGATGATTCTACATTATTAAAATTTCCTTTGCTTTCTTTTGCATTTTTTCCAACTTTTTTGAATGACAGGAGAGCTACAGCGAATACAACATTTTATGAAGGGGAAGTTAAAGCAAGAGACCTAGATGTTATACCAAATAAATTTAGATATTTACCTGTTGTTCAAAAAAAAGATGAGAAATATTATAAATATGTTAGAGGAAAAAAAGGTGAGTTTGGAGATTATAAAGAGATTCCTGAAACAAAATTATATGAGGAATTTTTTGATAAACAAGAAAATTACAGTACAGGTGTGTTAGGGTTTAAACTTGTAGGTATGGATTTTTCATCTCCTCATTTGACTTTGGTTAAACATAAAAAAACGTGTAAATATCACGCTGATAAAAATAATTTTGGTGGTAGCTTATCTTGTTACGAAATAAATAATTGTGATTATTATTCTTTTTATAATATTGGAACTTACAAACTTATGCTTTTGAGACTTGGGCTTGATGAGAAGAATAAAAATGTATCCCAAGATTTAAAGAAAATATTTAACGAAAATAAGAAAGATAATCTTTGGAGTGATAAATATTTTAACAAAGATTTTTTTCTTGAGTATCAGCTTGCGCAAATATTTAAAAAAGATAAAAAATTGTTTAATAAAGTAATGAAATCTGTTGATTTTTATTATCCTTTAATGGAAACGTATAATAAATTTTTTAGTCTTGCAGAAAAAGGAAATATATATAGAGATAAAAAAGGTAAAATTCCTTATACAATAGAAATTTTAGAAAAATTTTTACCGGATAAAGAACAGATGCTTGCATATAATGTTATGTTTAATGTAATGACTTTATGGTACGGTGCTATGAATGAAAAAGTTTTTTATAAATCAACAGTGGAACAAGGAGAATTTAAAGAGATTATTGAAGGTGAAAAAGAGAGAAGAAAATTTTTGGACTTGGGTATTGAAGATTTATTAAGGAAAGATGGAACATTTAAAAACTATAAAAATTTTTCTTATGAAAAAGGTTTTATAAAATTGTGGAAATCTATTATAGAAATATTAAAAACTAAAAAGATTATAGATATTAAAAGGCTTAATTTTGTAAATTATAGTTCACATGGCAATGTTATTTCATTTGATAATGATATTAATAAGTTACAAAATGATAAAGCTAAAAATAATAAATGTGATTTAAAATTACTTAAAGATTTAGGGGTTTCTTTTATTGAGTCTTTTTATTGTAGCGAGCTTCCTACTTTTTATAAAATAAAATAGAGTTAATTCTTATTTCTAATTTTATTAAAAAATATTGGTAATGTTGCTAGAAATATTAGTAACAAAAAAATAAGTAATATTTTATATGAAATTATATCGTAAGGATTGTTAATTAGGTGTAATTGATTTCCTGCAAAGGCATAAACTATTGATGCTGGAATTATGCCTAAAGATGTTGTCCATACAAAAGTTAGTAATCTTAAATTTGTAAGACCAGCCAAAAGATTAGGCAGAAAAAATGGTAAGATAGGTATAAATCTGATTGCTAAAAGAAAGAATGCTCCATTTTCTTTAAAATTTTTATTAAATTTTTCCAATTTATTTTTGTATTTTTCTTGAATTTTATTTCCGAGAATATATCTAGATATTAGAAAAGATATAGTGGCTCCTAAAGTACAACCTACGTTTACATATATACATGTTGAAATTATTCCAAATAAAAATCCTCCTGCAATTAAAAGAATAGCTATTACAGGAAGCATAAGAATTGATGCAACAAAGTACAGTAGTGTGTAAATACAAGCTGAAGTTGCATAATTATTATTGACTATTTTTATCAAGTGTGTGGTATGGAGTTTAAAGTTTTGAAATGTTAGATAATTTGAAATTGAAGAAAAATTTGCGATTAATATTGCGGCTATAAAAGTTAATGCTATTATTATACGTTTTGTATTAAGTTTCACTTATTGTCCTTTTATGAAAATATTAAAATTTATCTTGCTTCAAGGTCTGTTGTTAAAAATTCTTTTAAAAAAGTATTTCTTTTTACATTTTTATTATTTTTAATTCCAATTGATATTGCTTTTGGTTGACCAATTAAAATACATAATTTTTTTGCTCTTGTAATTGCCGTATAGATTAAATTGCGTTGCAATAATATAAAGTGTTGCATAAAAATTGGAATTATAACTGACGAAAACTCTGATCCTTGGCTTTTGTGTATTGAGATTGCATATGAAAGAATCAATTCATCTAATTCAGCAAAATCGTATTCCAAAATTTTTTCACCAAAAGAAATTAAAATTTTTTGGTCAATTTCATCTATTTTATATATTGTTCCAATATCTCCATTGAATACAAATTTGTCATAATTATTGCGAATCTGCATTATCCTGTCACCTTCCCTATATATTTGACCAAATCTCTGAATCTGTTTTAATTTTGGGCTTTGTGGATTTAATATCATTTGAAGTTCTTGGTTTATTCTATTGACTCCTGCTATTCCGCGATTCATTGGAGTTAAGACTATAGAATTACTAGGTAAGATTCCAATTTTTGCAAGTTTATATTTATAAATTTTGTGTAGAATTGGAAATATGTTTTCTGGTTCGTTTTCTTTAAGATATACAAAATCCTTTTTTGATCCTTGCAGGGCGGATATGGGAAATTCTCCTCTGTTGACTTTGTGAGCATTTACGATGATTAAACTATTTTGAGCTTGTCGAAATATATATGTGAGTTTGACAGTTATAATTTTTTTAGAATTTATAAGATCATTTAAAGCATTTCCTGCTCCAACAGAAGGTAATTGATCAACATCTCCAAGCAGAATTAAGTGTGCTTTTTGTGGTAATGCTTTGAGCATGGAGAGCATTAAAAAAACATCAATCATGGATGCTTCATCTACAATTAAAAAATCTAGATCTAATGCATTTTGTTCATTTTTTGTAAAACCCATAATTGATGGATTAAATTCTAAAAGTCTGTGGAGTGTTTGTGCGTTTCGTCCGGTTCCTTCAAACATTCTTTTTGATGCTTTTCCTGTTGGAGCTGCAAGTTTGAACTTAATTTTGTAATCTTGAAGAATATCTAAAAGTTTTTTTAATAGTGTTGTTTTTCCTGTTCCTGGTCCACCGGTAATTATTGTTACTTTATTTTGAAGGCATGATATGATTCCTTTTTGTTGATCTTCATTTAAAACAATTTCATTATTTGTGGATACTCGTATTTTATTGTAAATTTTTTCGATATCAAAATTAAATGGATGTTTTTTTTCTATCAATTTTAAAATTTTATTAGCAATTCCTTTTTCTGAAAAATAGAATTGTGGGAGAGTTATAAAATGTTGTTCATTGTTGGTTATAAGTTTTATTTTATTGCTATGGTAAAGTTCGTTTAACGCTTGTTTTAGTAAACCATCTGATTCATTGTTTTGTTCTAATTCTAAAATTTTTATTACAGTTTCTTTTGCTTTTTTTATTTGTAAATACAAATGTCCTTCATTTGTTGATTGATTAATACAATGTAATATTCCTGATTTTATTCTTTTAATTGAATTTTTTTCTATTCCTAGTTTTATTGCAATTTGATCTGCTGTTTTAAATCCTATTCCCCAAACGTCTTCAACTAATCTGTATGGATTTTCTTGCATCATATCAATTGAATTGGGACCATATTTTTTGTAAATTTTTACAGCAAAAGATGTTCCAACATCTTTTGATTTTAGAAAAATCATTACTTGAGAAATTTCTTTTTGATCTTGCCAAGCTTTTTTTATAGCTTGAACTCTTTGTGGTCCAATGCCACCAACACTAAAAAGATTGTCAGGGTTTTTATCTATTATTTCTAAAGTTTTTTCACCAAATTTATCAACTAACCTTTTTGCAAATTTTGGTCCTATTCCCTTTATAAGACCTGAAGAGAGATATTTTTTTATTCCAATTATATTTGATGGTAGTTGTGCAGAACATTCTTCTGTTTGAAATTGTTGACCAAATTTTGGATGGAAAACCCATTTTCCTTTTAATGTTACTTGTTGTCCTTGTTGAATTTCTGGCAAATAACCTTGAATGATAACTGTTTTTTTTGAATTAATTTTTAGAGAAAAAACAGAAAAACCGTTATCAGAATTTTTGTAGATTTTTTTTTCTAGTATTCCAATAAGTTCTACAGTTTCCCCCATTTTTATCCTCGATGTTTAAGATTTTTTATTTTTGGATGTATTTTGGTTGTACCAATCTTTTGCGACCTTAAGAGTTTCTTCTGTTAAGCTTTGCCATAATACTCCGATAATCGTTAAAAATTCGTAGCATATTTGAAGACAGATTTTTTCATTAGTGATGATTTTTTTGAAAAATTCTTTTGAGTCATCTTGATTAAAAAATTGAATTAGTAGTGGTGAGTAGTTTTTATCATCAGATAAATTGAGGTCTTCTAATTTTAGATATTCTAAATTTTGAGAAAAGATAATTTCAGTTAGTGTTGTCAAAGTTATGGATGACGTTATTGTCCATTTTCTAAATGAGTGAAGTGGAGCGAAAAATTGTTCTGAGTTTTTTAAAAGTTGATCTATGCATTCTTGTGAGGATTTTGGATTCTTACTTTCAGATGAATTTTTTGGTTGATTATTTTTTTCATTTTCTTTTTTATTGTTAAAATCTTTTATTTTTTCAAGAATTTTTTTTGTTTCATTTTCTGTTGCTTTCATTTTTATAGTGTATTTTGGAAATTTCGAAAAGAAATAATTTAAAAAATCTAAATTTTCTTTATCCAAGATAACGTATTTTTTTTCAATTTTTTTCTCAGAAGATTTTTGTGTGGTGTTTATATTTTTTGTTTTATTTTTATTGTTTTCTTCAGTTTTTGAGTATAACTGGTTAGAAAGAAAGATTGTGATTAGTAAAGTTAATAAATATTGTTTTTTTAATTTCATTTTTTTCCTTTATTGTTAATAAAAACTATGTTTATTTTCAAAAAGATGCACCGATTCTTAAAAAAATTGTCCAATCATGTCCAATTTCTTTAGCAGAGATTGTATAGTCTCCACCAAATCCCAAATTAAGATTCCATCTATGTTGTTTTTTTATATAATTAGTCTCCGTAAAAATTTTATGTTGTACAATATTATTTGAGGCAGCATCTTGTATTCTTAATGTATTTATATCATCGTCAAAATTGTAAATTTTATCGAAACATTCTTTTTGTTGAGAATAAAAATCATAACCTATTCCTATTGACCATTTTTTATTAATATTAAATGTTGTATTTAATACAAAATTTATTATTCCTCCAGGTTTAACATCTAATGTGTAAGGAGGAGGGAATATATATTGCTTTATTATTTTAGTAAAATTATTTTTTAAAAAATTATATGGTAAGTCAATTGGTTTTGGGAGTGTTTGTTTTGAAAGAATTAGCCGATCTTCTTTTGAGCTAAACAAATTATCAAAAGAGATTCTATTCCATAAGGTAATTAAATTATGAAATAATGATATTTTTGTTTCAATGTAGCATCCAATTCCATAATGACCATTATTTCCAAGATTAGGATTTATAAGATTATCTCTAATGCTGTTTAATAGATAAGTTACAGAATTTTCTAAATCTTCTAGATTAATTTTATCTTTATCTTTTATATACGATACTTGGCTTGTTGGAAGTATTGTTTCTATTCCTATATCTAGTTGAATACTACTAGTATTTAAAGTATTCATTCCAATTTTTATCCTTGTATTGCCTAATCCATATTTTATTTTGTAGAGCTCTTTTTCGTCAAAAAGGCTTCCTGAGCTTTCAAACATATTTTTTATTTGGTCTCTGTCTTTTTTATTTAACCAAAAATTTCTTTCAGAGATTTGTAATGAAGTATTGAGTTGAAAAGTATAGGCTCCGGTTATGAATCCTGCTTGTAATAAAGTACCAGCTTTTCTTTCTTGGATTGTTAATTTTTTAAATAAAGGAATTAAACTGGAAGATTGTTTGTTTGATACAGTGTTATTTAATTCTTCTATTAGAGCTTGGAATGCGGCTTCGTTTTCACTAAGTTTTAAAGTTTCATTTGGCGAAAAGCACATTTTATTTGTGTAGTTAAAAAATATGTTAACAATAAATCCACCATATTCTATTGCGGTAAGTTTATGAGGAAGTAGATATAAGATATCTCGACCTTTAGGTTGTTTTGTTTTTTTCCATAATGGTGTTTCGATTTTTTCAATTACGTTAACAATACTTTTTTTTAAATCTTCACCATTTCCTTTTGTTTCAATTTTTTCTAAATCATCAAATGATATTTCATCAAAGTTAAAATTATTGAAATCATCGCATTTCAAATTAGAAAAATTTCTAAATAAAAATAATAAATAAGTTAATGATAAATAAATTAATTTTTTATTAAAATTTGATATTTTCATAAGTTTAAATCTTTTTATAAAGTTTTATTTAAAATTTTTATTTTTCTACTAAAATAAGTTAACCGATTTTGTTTATTTAATCTAATAGTCCTAAGTATAAATTAAAAATAGTAATTATGGTTTGTGTTTTACGTTCACTTATAATATTTTGATAAATTATGGAAAAAACAAATTATAAAAAAAGTAAAACATTTTTTTAGTAATTTTACCAAAAAAAGTCAATATTGAAGAATAAATGGTGTTTTTTAGATTTTTAAAAGATAAATATTGTTAAAATTAAGAAGTAATTTTTAGGAGATTATTTTATGAAACAATCTTTGAATGAGAGTAAAACCTTTTTTGTTCTTGAGGGAAATATTGGAGCAGGAAAATCAACTTTTCTTGAAATTTTGAATAGAAAAATTGGGTATCAAGTTCTTTTTGAACCGACAGACAAATGGCAGGATGTTGATGGTGGAGGAAATCTTTTGGACTTATTTTACAAAAATAAAAAGCGTTGGGCTTATACATTTCAATCATATGCTTTTATTACGCGAGTTGAAGATGTTATAAAAGCGAGAATGAATCTTAAAAATAATGTTTTAATTTCTGAACGTTCTGTTTATTGTGACAGATATTGTTTTGCAAAAAATTGTTTTGAAGATGACAATATGACGGCGTTGGAATGGCAGATTTATAAACAATGGTTTAATTGGCTTATGCAGGGTTATATGCAAAAACCAGATGGATTTGTGTATTTGCGAGTTTGTCCACAAGTTTGTTATAAAAGATTAATAAAAAGAGATAGATCTGAAGAGATTGATGTTTCGGTAACATATTTAGAAAAATTACATAAAAAACATGAGGATTGGCTTATAAATAAAAAAGAATTAGATGACAATATTTTAGACATTCCTGTATTGGTATTAGAATGTGATAATGATTTTGAGAATGATATAGTTGAACAAGAAAAACATATTGAATCTTTAAAAACTTTTATTTATAAATTAAAAAAAGATAGCGATAGAAGTATAAAATCCATTCAAATATAAAAATAACTTATAAATTAAATTGTGCATTATATGTAAATAATTTGATTATTTTGTAAATTTGGACATAAGTTATTATAAATTTGACATTGGTATATGCTAGTTATAATAATAGATATTGTGATTTAATATAAAAAAATAAATTAGAAAGGATTTTATGGCAGATATTATACAAGCTATAGATTGGGTAAAAGTGGCTGCCTGTGTTGCTGCAGGGATATGTATGGGAATAGGTTCTATTGGTCCATCATTAGGACAAGGATTTATTGGTGGAAAGGCCTGTGAAAGTATAGGTAAAAGACCAGAGAGTGCTGGTTTAATTACTAGAACAATGGTTGTTGCTCTTGCATTTACAGAATCTTCAGCAATTTATGCTTTGTTGGTTGCTCTTGTGTTGATGTTTGTTATAGCAAGATAAATTAAATTTAATTTAATAAAAAAATATTTATGCATTTAAATTTAACATTTTTTGTACAGATAGTTAATTTTTCAATTACATATTTGTTTTTAAACAAAATTATGTTTAGGCCGATTCTTTTATTTTTAAAGCAAAAAAAAGAGAAAGAGAAATCTTTGCAAGGAAAAATTGCTAAAAAAGAAAGCGATTTTCTTATGTTGAATAAAAGAAAGGATGAAGATCTTATAAAATTTAGAAAGAATATGAAGGAGCAATACATTATTGCGCCAGTAAAATTGCCTAGCATTTCGTCAAAAGTTATTGGAAAAGTTGATAAGATGAAAGCTAAAAAATTGATACATATAGTAAAAGATGTTTTAATAAAAAAGGTGATGCATGTTAACTGAACAGATAGATTTTTTAGGAATTCTATTTGAGTTGACTCTTTTCTACTTGCTTGTTGTTTCGGTTTACAAACTTATTAAGACATATCTTTTACCTATTTTGTATTCAGAAATCAATATAATTGAGAAGAAAAAAAAAGATCTTGAGGACAAGGATAGTTTACTTGATAAGAGTAAAGTGAAATTAAAAGAAAATATAGAGGATCAAAAAGAAAAATTTTTATTATTAGAGAAAAAAGTGGATTTGTGGAAGCAATCTATGCTGCAAGAAAATGAGGATGCAAAAGAACAAAATATCAGTCTTTTGGAAAAGGTGAAAATAAAAAGAAAAAAACAGGAGACTATTTTGAGTTTAATAAATCTTCAAAAGATTGTTGTTCCTTCGTCTATTCAATTGGCTTATAATGAGAGTCAAGAAAAGTATGGGGGTAATAAGGGTTTAGAATTGTTAAGTGAATTAATATCTGTTATTAAGCCTTCAAAAAGATAGTATTTAACCATGAATTGGTTATTTGAAAGAATTTATAAAATCAGGATGATGGGCGCATATGAATATAAAAATATATGTTATTGCAAAAAAATATGCGATTGCTTTTTTAAATTTGTATTTTGATAGAATTAGTGACAAAGATATTGAAACAATATGTAGTCTAGTGCAGTTTCTAAAGTTAAATAAGAAATTATGTATTTTTTTATGTATTCCAAGTCTTTCTGAATCTGTTAAGAAAAAAGTTTTAATAAGAGTTGCTGAAAAATTTGATTTATTTGAGCCATTAAAAAAGATGATGTTTGTTTTGTTAATTCATAAAAGAATAGAGATTTTGGAGAAAGTTCTTGAACAAGTTATAATTTACTATAGAGAGCGTAAATGTATTAAGCTGTTTAAAATTACAACATCACATCTTTTATCAAAATCTCAAAAGAATGATGTTGTAATTTTTGTAGAGGATATGGTAAAAGGAAAAATAGTTACTAAATTTTTTGTTAATTCAAAATTAATTTGTGGCTTTAGAATACAAAGTAAGAATTTTTTATGGGAGAGATCAATATCAAAACAGCTCGGTGATGTTAAAAAATCCATTTTTAAACAGGTAGGCTTATGGTAGAAAAAGAAACAGATATTATTTCGTTGCTTGAAAAAGCATTAAGTGAAAAGCCTCAAGAGAAGCTAGAAGAGATTGGAACTGTTATAAAGGTTGGAGATGGTATTTGTAAAATTTATGGTTTGGCAAATGCTGTTTATGGGGAATTGATTGATTTTGAGGGGGGAAATCAAGGGATTGTTTTAGATTTAGATGAAAATTATGTTTCTGTTGTTCTTCTTGATATTTCAATTTCTGTTGTTGAGCAAGAGGTTGTAAAAAGAACTGGAGATGTTTTTAAAGTTCCTGTAGGTGAAAAATTATTGGGTAGAGTTATTAGTGCTACAGGAAAACCTCTTGATGCTCTTGGAAAGATTGATTGTGAAGAAAAGTCTTCTTTAGAAAGGTTGGCACCAGGAATTGTTGACCGTGTTCCTGTAAAACAATCATTGGAAACAGGAATAATCGCTATAGATAGTCTTATTCCTATAGGGAAAGGGCAAAGAGAGCTTTTGATTGGAAATAGAAGTACCGGTAAAACATCGATTGTTCTTGATACAATTTGTCATCAAAAAAATAAGAATGTCATTTGTATTTACGTTTCAATTGGTCATAAGCAGGCGGATATTGCAAAAATTATTTATCGTTTAGAAAAAGACGGGGCTCTTGATTATACAATTGTAGTTAATGCTGATGCAAAAGAGACAGCATTGAATCAATTTCTTGCACCTTATGCTGGTTGTAGTATAGGTGAATATTTTTTAAATAAAGGACGGGATGTTTTAATTATTTATGATGATTTGAGTAAACATGCTATTGCTTATCGAGAATTATCATTGTTATTGCGACGCCCTCCTGGTCGCGAGGCTTATCCAGGTGATATTTTTTATATTCATTCACGATTATTAGAAAGGGCGTGTAAACTTTCTGATAAGAAAGGTGGTGGTTCTCTAACTGCTATTCCATTAGCTCAGACACAAGGTGATGATATTTCTGCTTATATCCCAACAAATTTAATTTCGATAACAGATGGTCAAATATTTCTTGATACCAATCTTTTTAATCAGGGAATTAGACCAGCTGTAAGTGTTGGTTTATCAGTGTCCAGAGTTGGTGGTGCTGCTCAATCAAAAGCGATCAAAAAAGTTTCTGGATCTTTAAAATTGGAACTTGCTCAGTATAACGAGCTTTTAGCATTTGCTCAGTTTGGTTCTGAACTTGATAAAGCTAGTCAAAAGGCTTTGGATAGAGGAAGAAGAGCGTTTGAAATTTTGAAACAGCCAGAGCGTCAAACATACTCTTTTGTTGACCAAACAATGTTTTTGTTTTTGTTAAAAGAGAATTATTTGGATACTTTGGATTTGGATCAGGTAAAACCTTTTGCAATTCAATTTTCAAGTTACGTTAAAGGTACATATCCAGATTTTTATAATCAAATTCTTGAGACAAAAGTTTTAAAAGATGATGATGAAAATAAATTGAAAAAAATGGCTGAAGAATTTAATATAATTTTTTCAAAGTCGTGAATGTTCTGATTTTTATTCTTTTTTTTCTTTTTCTTCAGGTAGGTTGTGGACGAAAACAGAAAAACATTTTTTATTTCCCTAAAAAAGAATATGTTTTAAAAATTAACAGATTATTTTTTCCTTCTGTAAAAGGAGTTAAAGTTGAAAAGATTGATGGAGGAAATAATATATATTGGAGATCTATTCAAGACGATGATCTGGAAATAAAAAACGATGTAAAATTTCTTGGTTATAATGTTTATAGGTTGGTTCGATGTTATTTTGTACCTAAAAAACCTTTAAATAAAAAGCCAATAGAGAATACTAATTTTTTAGATAATCAAATTTTGAAAGATGAATATTTAAAAAAACAAGAACAACATTGTTATTTGGTTCAAGCAGTTTTTAAAATTCATGATCGGATATATCAAGGACCATCAAGTCAAATAATTTGTGTTAAAAATTAAATCTTTAAAAATTTTCCCTCCAACTTAGGACAAGCTGGAGGGTTGGGGGGGCGAACAATACTATAAAGTATTGTTCATTTAGGGACTTATATTATATTTATAAAATTTATTGTAAATATAATTTCACTTTTTAAATTTCAATCTTGAAAAAAGACTAGCAATCTGACTTTATGATGTCAAGAAAAAAACTTATGTAAAATATTTTTATTTTGATTATATTTTTTTCAATTTTTTCTAAATTATCTTTTTAGAAAAGCATTTTTTAATTTATTTATAAAATTTCTTATGAATAAACCATCTTTTAGAAATTTCTATTGAAATTATTTTTACAAGTGCAAGAATTATGATTATATTCCATTCAAAAAAACTTAAGAAGGTTGTTGAGAATAGTTTTTGCATAGTAGGAATGTAAATGGCACTCAATTGTATTAAAAAACCTGTTACAACTGCTGGTATTAACCATATGTTTGAGAATGGATTCATTTTAAAAATTGATGTTTTCATACTTCTAATAGAGAAGATATAAAATAGAGAATCTATAGCAAGAGCTGTAAAAATTATTGTGCGGATGTGTTGTAAATCAAAGTTAAATTTTAATAAAATATAATAAACTCCAAATAAACCTATGTCTGTTATTATTCCAATTATAAAGATCAAAATTTTCATTTGTTTATTTATAACATTCTCATCTTTTCTTCTTGGTTTTTCTTTCATAATATTTGGTTCTGAAGGTTCAAAAGTTAAAGCCATATATGGAAAGCCATCAGTTACTAAATTTATCCATAAAATTTGAGATGCTAGTATTGGTAGTGGTAATCCAAAAAAAATAGAGCCACTTACTAATAATATTTCTGAGAAACTGTCTGCCAAGAGATAAACTATGACTTTTCTTATGTTATCAAATATTGTTCTTCCTTCTTTTACGGCAGCATCTATTGTTAAAAGATTATTATCAAGAAGAACCATATCAGATATTTCGTGTGTAACATCTGATCCAGCCCCTAAGGAAATCCCAATATCAGCAGCTTTTAAAGATGGTGCGTCGTTTATACCATCACCAGTCATGGCAACTGAATGTCCACGTTTTTGCCAAGCATGGACTATTCTTATTTTATGTCGTGGATCAACACGGGCAAAAATATTAATTTTATTAATTTTATTTACCAATTCATTGTCTGAAATTTCATCTAATTCTGTTCCGGTCATAATATTTTTTTCTGTATGTTCAATTCCTGATTTTTGTGCAATTTTAGATGCAGTATCTTTGTGATCACCTGTAACAAGAGCAATATAAATTCCTGCTCCTTTTAATTCTTTTACTGTTTGTTTTGCTTGTGGTCTTAATGGATCTTCTATTCCAATGAGACCAAGAAATTCAAGTCCATAAAGATCATTTTTAAAATTTATTTTGTATGAGTCTTTCATCGCAACTGCTAAAAGTCTTAGCCCTTCTTTTGCCATCAGTTCTGCGTAATGTTTGAATCTTTTAATTTTCTCATTTCCTATGCACATATCAAAGATTTTTTCTGGGGCTCCTTTGACAATCAATCTTTCCAGACCGTTAAATTTGTGAATAGTTGCCATATATTTTAAATCTGACGAAAATGGAATCTCATCTAGTCTTTCAAAATTTTTTCTAAGTTTTTTAATATTGATTTTAGCTTTTTGAGCCGCTTTTAAGAGAGCAATTTCTGTAGGATGACCTATTGATTTTTTTGAATCTTGTATTTGGGCATCATTATTTAAGGTGCATGATTTTAATGTTTCAATTACCTCGTCTTTTTGATCTATTTGATCGAGCGAGACATCATGATTTTTTGTAACAATTCGTGAAACTAACATGTGCCCTTGTGTAAGAGTGCCGGTTTTATCTGTACAAATTACAGAAACACTTCCTAAAGTTTCTGCAGCTATTAGATGTTTTATCAAGGCGTTTCGTTTTAGCATTCTTTGCATGCCTATGGCAAGAATTACTGTAACGCCAACTAAAAGTCCTTCAGGAATTGCTGCTACAGCAAGAGCAATAGCGATGATGATTATTTCATAAAAAGGAATTCCTTTTATAAGGCCTAAAGCAAAAATTATAAAAGAGATAATCACAAAGATTAAGCCTAACCACCAACTTAATCTTTTTATTTGTTGTTGCAGAGGAGTTGGTTTTTCTTTTGTTACAATTATAAGTTCTGCAATTTGTCCTAAATATGAATTTGAACCTGTGTCTGTAACAATTCCTTCTGCTTTTCCGCTTAAAACATTTGTACCAGAAAATGCCATGTTTATTCTGTCTCCGACAGTTACGTCTTTTTCTATTTCTTTTACTGATTTTTTTATTGGTTTTGATTCTCCTGTTAAAAGTGCTTCTTCTACTTGAAAATCTATAATATGTGTAAGACGAATATCGGCGGGAATTTTTGATCCCGCAGAAACTAAAACAATGTCCCCTGGAACCAAATTTTTTGCAGGAATAGATATTATTTTTTCGTTTCGGCGTACATTACAAAACGGGACTTCAAAAGATTTTAATGCTTGAGCTGCTTTTTCAGCTTTGAATTCTTGAATAAATCCCAAAATTATATTTATTGCAACTGCTATTAAAATTATAATTGTATCTTTTATTTCTCCAATCAAAAAACTTAAGGCTGAGGCTATCAAAAGTATAAACATCAAAGGACTTAAAAATTGTTTTAGAAAAATAAAAAAAGCATTTAGAGGTTTTTTTTCAGGAATAATATTAGGGCCATATTTTTGTAATCTTTTTTTTGCTTCTTTATTCGAAAGACCATTGGGTATGTTTGTTTTGAGTTCAGATATAATTTTTTCTAATTTTATTTTGTAATATTTCATTTTATTATCCTTGATAAATATTTTTTTATATTTTTTATTTTGTTTATCAAGAATTATTATTAACTGATTTGATTGTTTTTTTTCAATGAAAAAGGGAAGAATGTTTTTAAAATAGATTTTTTTTTATTTTTCTAGCTCCTATGATTTATTTGTTAATAAACTATAACATTAACATTAAAAGTATATTTTTTTCTAATTCTGATTGGAGAATTTTTATGAAACAAATAAAAATAATAAGTAAGATAAGAAAAAGCATAAGAATAAAGGAAAATATAAGAATTCCTTTATCTGTTCCGGTTAGAGTGAAAGAGGATTATATTCAGAATTATTTACAGGCAACAAGTAATTCTGGAAGATTATTTCTTTTTGCAGGGGATCAAAAAATAGAACATTTGAATAAAGATTTTTATGGAAAAGGAATATCAAAAGAAGATGAAAATCCAGAACATCTTTTTAAAATTGCAAGCTGTGCAAGAATTGGAGCTTTTGCAACTCAGTTAGGGCTTATTTCAAAATATGCAGATGATTATAGAAATGTTAATTATATTGTAAAACTGAATTCTAAAACAGATTTATTATCAAAAAAAAATATTGATCCAATTAGTTTATCTTTAAATAGTGTTGAAGATGTAGTTAAATTTCAAAGACATTCTGGTCTTTCAATTGTTGGGGTTGGGTACACTATTTATTTAGGTAGTCAATATGAGGCAGAAATGTTATCTCAAGCTGCTCAGATTGTTTTTAATGCTCATCAATATGGACTTATTACTGTTTTATGGATGTATCCAAGAGGTAAAGAGATAAAAGATGAAAAATCTTTTGACTTGATTGCAGGAGCGGCTGGGGTTGGAGTATGCTTGGGTACAGATTTTGTAAAAATTAATCCTCCAAACTCAAAAACAAGTATTGAGGGTGCAAAGAAATTAAAACATGTGACTATGGCTGCAGGAAGAACAAAGGTTATTTGTTCTGGAGGTAAGCTTAAAGATGAAAATAAATTTTTAATGGAACTTTCTGATCAGATTAATATTGGTGGGGCGGCGGGATGTGCCGTTGGTAGAAATGTTCATCAAAAAGATTTAGATAGTGCTATAAAATTTTGCAATAATATTGCTGCTATTGTTATAGATGGTTTAAAATTTAAAGAGATAAATAAGATATAAGTTGATATTTTTATAAAAAATAGGGAGGTGGGATGATTTTTTTTAAAAGGATAAAAAAATATTTAAAATTTTTAAAGAGTTTGTATAAGACAAATTGGTTGTTGTTACGTGGTATGTGGAAGCTTACAAAATTGCCACAGCCTACAATTACAGTTTTTGGAGGATCTCGCATTAAAAAAGACGATATTTATGCAAAACGTGCTTTTGAATTATCTAAGAAGTTGGTAGAAGAAGGTTTTTCTATAATTACGGGTGGTGGTGGTGGAATAATGGAGGCGGCAAATCAAGGTGCATATGAAGCAGCGAGTGAACATGGTATAAAAAATGGTTTAAAAAAAATAAGAATGACTTCTATAGGAATAACTTTAACTAGTTTTAAAAAAGATGGTTTTGTAAATCCATATTTACAAGAAAAAATATTTATGAATCATTTCTTTTCAAGAAAATGGCTTATGGTAAGATATGCTGTTGGATTTGCTGTTTTTCCTGGTGGTTTTGGAACATTAGATGAGTTGTTTGAGATTATTACTTTAGAACAATGTTATAGAATGCCAAAAATTCCTATTGTTTTAATGGATAAGAGATATTGGGATCCTATTATACATTGGATGAGGAGTAGAGCTTTAAAACATAACCTTGTTTCTGAAAGTGATTTAGATATTATTTATGTTACTAGTGATGTTGATAAGGCTGTAGAGATTTTATGTAAGTATTGTAAGAAGCGTAAAATGATGAAACATCCTTTATATTCAAGATAAACTTTTTTGTAAAATTTTATTTGTTTATAAAATTACTTGAATTAATCTGATAATTGTGTAACTTATTTTTTCTTAAATCTTATTTTAAAAATATTATTTTGTAGATTTTGTTATCTTAGATTTTTTATTCATTAAATCTTAATTATATTTGAAAAAAATCTTAGTCTTGTGGTGTAAATATTTATTGATTTTTTCTTTTTTTTAAATATAATTAATTGATAACTAGTAAACGTTAAAATTTAATAGTTTTGTTTTAATATTGTGTATTAATTTTATTAGTCAAATATAATAATATTTTTAATTGCGGAGGGAATTTCATGTCAGATAAAATTATTCCTTTGTACGATCGAGTTTTGATTAAGAGGGTTGAGGGTGAACAGAAGTCTTCTGGAGGAATTATTATTCCTGATACAGCTCAAGAAAAAACTCAAATTGGAATTATTGAAGAGGTTGGAGAAGGAAAGGTTATGAACGATGGTTCTGTAAGGATATTAAAGGTAAAAAAAGGAGATAAAATTCTTTTTGGAAAATATTCTGGTACAGAGATTAAGCTTGGTGGAGAAGAATTTCTTATTGTAAAAGAAGATGAAATTTTGGGAATTGTAAAGTAAAAAGGGTTTTGGATATGGCAAAAAAAATAATATTTGGACAAGATGCAAGATCTAAAATTTTAAAGGGTATTGATATTCTTGCTGATGCAACAAAGATCACTCTTGGACCAAAAGGTCGTAATGTTGCATTAGAAAAATCTTTTGGTTCTCCAACAATTACAAAAGATGGTGTAACTGTTGCAAAAGAGATAGAATTGAAAGATAAATTTGAAAATATGGGTGCTCAAATGGTTCGTGAAGTTGCATCAAAAACTGCAGATATTGCAGGAGATGGAACTACAACCGCAACTATTTTGGCACAGGCAATTTATCGGGAAGGTATCAAAAATACTACGGCTGGTGCAAATCCTATGGAAATAAAAAGAGGAATAGATCAAGCAGTAAAAGTTGTAGTTGATCACATTCAGAAGTCAGCAAACCAGGTTAAAGATAAAACTGAGATTGCCCAGGTTGCAACTATTTCTGCAAATTCTGACAAGGCTATAGGTAAATTAATTGCGGATGCAATGGAAAAAGTTGGTAGACATGGTGTTATCACTGTTGAAGAAGCAAAAGGTATGGAGAGCGAGCTTGAGGTTGTTGAGGGAATGCAGTTTGATCGCGGTTACCTTTCTCCATATTTTGTAACTAATGCAGAGAAAATGGAAACTGTTTTAGAAAATTCTGCAATTCTTATTTGTGATAAAAAGATTACTAGTATGAAAGATCTTTTACCAATCTTAGAGCAGGTTGCAAAACAAGGGATGCCTCTTTTAATAATAGCAGAAGATATAGAAGGTGAAGCTCTTGCAACATTGGTTGTTAATAAAATGCGTGGAACTTTAAATGTTGCAGCTGTCAAAGCTCCTGGCTTTGGAGATAGGCGTAAAGCAATGTTACAGGATATTGCAATTTTAACAGACGGAAAAATGGTTTCTGATGAACTAGGAATTAAATTAGAAAATATTACTTTTTCAGACCTTGGTTCAGCAAAAAAGATTAAAATTACAAAAGATGATTGTACAATCATAGACGGACAAGGATCAAAAAAAGACATCAAAGCTAGAGTTGCTCAAATTAAAGCAGAAATTGATGCAACAACTTCAGAATATGATAAAGAAAAATTACAAGAACGTTTAGCAAAACTTTCTGAAGGTGTTGCAATTGTAAAAATTGGTGCAGCAACTGAAACTGAAATGAAAGAGAAAAAAGACAGAGTTGAAGACGCACTTCATGCAACAAGAGCCGCCGTTGAAGAAGGTATTGTTGCAGGTGGTGGAGTAACCCTACTTAGAGCACAAAAAGTTCTTGATAGTCTTAAATTAAAAGGCGTAGAAGCTCTTGGGATTGAAATTGTTAAAAGAGCGTTAGAAGAGCCTGCAAGAATTATTGCTCAAAACGCAGGATATGAGCCTTCTGTTGTTATTGACAAGATAAAAAACTCAAAAGAAGAGAATATTGGTTTTGATGCAAAAAATGAGACTTATACTGATATGATCAAAGCTGGTATTGTTGATCCTGCAAAAGTTTCAAGGACTGCATTGCAAAATGCTGCTTCAATTGCAGGATTGTTGTTGACAACTGAGGTTATGGTATCAGAGATTCCGGAAGAAAAACCTGCCGCACCAGCAGCTCCAGGAATGGGTGGTATGCCTGGTGGAATGGGAGGAATGTATTAAAAAAACAATTTGAATAAAAAAAGAGAGCATAAGTTTATGCTCTCTTTTTTTATTCTTTACAAATATTTTTCTTATTTATGAACCGTAGTTTTTATATTTTTATATAAAATATTAGTTTTGATTGTAAAATTTCATACATTTATTGATGATTTCATTGATTTCGTTATTTTTTAGATAGTTGTTGTTTTTCAAATTTTTGTATTTACATGCATATTTAAATGCATTTCGGTAGTCTTTTTTTAAAAGATATGTAAGTGATAAAAGATAAATAGCATAATAATCTTGGAATTCATCAGCTAAAAATTTAAGTAATTTAATAGCATTATCAAATTTTTTTTTAACAAATTGGTTTAGTACTTCCTTTAATGTGTTTTTGTAAAATATTTTATATTTTTTTGAGGAATCTATTTGATATTCAGAATAACCTTGTTTTTTGAGTTCTATTTTTAACAGTATTTCTTTTATTTTCGGAATATTGTAGTCCATTTTTATTAGCTGAAGAGATGCAGATAATAGTTGAATATCATGTATTGAATACCCTAGATTTTTATATTCATAGAAATCAATTTCAATTTTATTGATATTGTTATTCAAATAATGGATGAGATCTAATATTTCTGGAAGAGAATTGTTAAAAGTAGTTATTACTTTGTTGGTTTGATTTGTATACATTGAAAAGAGGTTATTAAATGAGATCAAAAAAATTATTAATATTAATGTCTTTTTCTTCATAAGATTTTCTTTAATGTTTAAAGGTAAATGTATAACTAAATATTTTTTACGTTTTTATATGTACATTCCTGGTGGAGGAGAACTTTGTTTTGTATGTATTCCTCCTTTTTTAATAATATTTTCCAATATTTTTTTTATAAGTTCTTCTAATTGTTTTACATCTAGAATGACTTCAATTTTTTTCTCTTTTGTGGCAAGCAAAGTTATCAATTTTGTAATAATTTTTTTAAAAAGTTTTTCTGCTTTTGTTTTAGTGTTTTTACCTTTCATCGCAATTTCACAATATTGTAAGGCTTCAATATAATTTTGATTACATACTATTCCATCATAAAGTATTCTAGCGAATATTAGATTGTTTTTGTAAAATTCTTCTTTGCTTGATGCTCTTTGTAAGATTTTAAATATCTCTGGTTTTGGTTTTTCTTTTGATTTTGTGACATTAGTTTTTGTTTGTTCTGATTTTGTGACATTGTTATTGTTTTTGTTTTTTTGTTTTGATATGCAATTTAATAAATTGAACATAAAAATAGTGATTGAGAACAATAAAAATTTTTTATTCATTTTGGTATCCTCCCCCTTTTTGGATTATTAATTTTTATCTCACAAATAGTTTAATAAAATTTAAAAGAAATTTGCTAGGATTTTTAAAAAAATATTTTTCGATTATTTTAAATTTTTTAGTATTATTCCATGTATTGATTTTAGATGTAAACCTAAAGTATTTGCCATTGTATAATTATTTTCACATTTAGGACATTCATATCTTAAGGTTTTTGTATTGAAATATGGTTTATACTTACTGGTTGTTTTTGTTCTTATGATTCCGTGTATTCTTTCTTTATGTTCAAATAGACGGTAAAATGTTGTGTATGATTTATCACACATATCGCAATAATATTTTCCTGTTTTTCGATTATAACATTTGTGAGATTTATTGGTTGTTTTTGTTCTTATGATTTCGTGTATTCTTTCTTTATGTTCAAATAGACGGTAAGATGTTGTGTATGATTTGTCACACATATCGCAATAATATCTTCCTGTTTTTTGATTATAATATTTGTGAGATTTATTGGTTGTTTTGTTTAAAGAAGGTTCTTTTTTTTTATGTGTTTGTATTAACAAGTTTTTCTCCTTCATCAATGGTTCGACGGATAGATGGTGAAGATTTGTATCTGTTGGCGATTGATAATATTTTTGATAAAGATGGTTATCATAAAAATTATTATCTTTTTCAGGAAAATCGGTTTTATCATAAAAATTATCGAAAGGATGATTGTTATATATATTTTTTTCTTCAATTAAAGCGTTATAAAATTGATTATGATTTAAAAAATATTCTGAAAAGATATCAATACTTTTATCAGAGCCATTAGATAAGGCATATTCGAATGGTGTAACTCCAAAAATATCTTTATCACTTATTGCTTTTTTTATTTCATCATATTTTAATAATTTTTTTAATGTTTTATGTTGATTAAATAACGCTATATAATGAAGAATATTTCTTTTAGTAATTGGATGAGTTATTAGTATTTGTTTTTCTCCATCTATCTTATAAATAGTTTTTAACATTTTTGTGTTTCCTAAGCATGCGAGCATAAATATTGGATTTAAATTTTCAATTTCTTCTTCTGATATATATATGTTTGAAGGTATTGTTTGATAATTAGTTTCTTTGCTAACTGAAAAAAGTTGAGTAAAAAGAGAAAGTGTAATAATTAAAAGTATAGATTTATTTAGCATTTTATATCAATCATTTTTATCTCTAATATTATGTTTTAGTTTTCTAAGATTTTATCAGGTATTTTTTCAATTTCAATATTTAATGAAATTTTTAGATTTTCTAAAATTATTTTTATGCTAGATTCTTTTCCTTTAAAAGTAATACCTGTTTGTGGATCAAGAATTATTTTTATGTATTTTCCTGCAGTCAATATTTTTTTACCTTCTGCGAGAGTTATTATAGGGTTTATTTTATGGGTTTTTTCTAAGTTTGAAGAAAGCATATCAAATAAATATCTTGAAGAAATATATTTGAATGGTCCTATTGTAATTGAAAATTCTTTTTCCTCCTCTTTTTTTAATTTATCTAGTTTTTTAAATCCTATTGATAATAATATTGGAGAAAATATTGCAGTAAGAACAATTACTGTTACACAAATTACATATTGAGATGTGTTTATAATGTTTGCACTTTTAAGAATAGTTGAAAGAACTAGAGCTACCTCACCTCTTGTTGCCATTGATGCTCCAAAAATATAAGTTTCTAAAAAAGTCCATTTTAGACATTTATTTTTTATAAAAAAATTTGCAGTTGATGTTGTCATTAGACATCCTAAAAATTTTGAAAAGATTGCTACAAAAAGTATTGCCAAAATTATAAACCAGTCAGAAGGTTTTAAAATATTAATGTTAACTTGCATACCAATTGATCCTAAAAAGATAGGAAGCAAGATTGTATTTACAAAAGGTGAAATGGCTCTTACGGCTCTGTGTTTTTTATCTTCTATTCTGTGAAATACACCTGCAAAATATGCACCTGTTATTCCCGCAAGACCTCCAATAAGTTCTGATAAGGAGAAATAAAACAGCATCATTAGTGTTGCAAAAGTTGGAATTATGTGATGAAGCCCCAATGTCTTTAATTTTTTTATTGTTGGTCCTATTAAAAATTTTCCTACAACAAACATTATTATAAATACAGAAATGATATGAATTAATGAGCTAGTTATTCCTGTTGGCTCGTGAATACCAATCAGATGGGTAGGTTTTCCAAATATTCCACCATGTAAAAGTGCAACAAAAAAAGAAAAAAGTATTACTGAAAAAATATCATCTACGATTGCTGCGCCCATAGTAGCTTTTGAAGATCTTAAGTGCATTTTGTTTTCTTTCATCAGCATTGCTATAGGAATTGATACGCTTGTTGCAGAAAATATTAGTCCTATTCCTAAAGATGATGCGGCTGTAAAATCTGATCCAATAAAGTAATAAATTGTAGAAGCAATCATTATAATAGGAATTATTGCTCCCAAAAAACCTGCAACTGTTGATTCGAATCCGACGCGAGCCATATCTTGAATGTCTGTTTCATGTCCTGCTAGCCATAAAAGATAAGAAACTGTAATGGCTGAAGATAAAAGAAGAACAAAGAAGAAAAAAAGATCGGAAGAGGCGATAGAAAAGATATGGTTTTTTGTAATATCTATTATTTGCAATGGTTCTGAAAAGAAAGGAAGTTTTTTTAATTTAAAAAAAGATGGGCCTAAAATTACTCCCCCTATTATTTGTCCAACTCCCATTGGAATATTTAGAGTTATCTTTAATATTTTGCCCACTAAAATTGTTGTGATGAGTAGTATTGCAATAAATAAGGAAAATTTGGCAACAAAAGAAGCAGTCAATCCACTTGCAGATATTGTGTTTATATGAATTGTTTTATAAGAACTTATTTTATTACTTGCTGATATAATGTTTGAAAAAAAAGAGAAAAGACAAATTAGAAGTGATGATATTTTTATTGACTTTAAATTTTTCATTTTTTCCCACTATTTAAAATAAATTGTCCACATCCACCTTTAATTTTTTTACCTTTGCTTCTTCTTATAGTTACCATTATATTTTTTGATCTTATGTATTTTGCAAAGTAGTTTAAATTTTCCTCACTTGAAGGTTCTACATTAAAACTTGTTGTTGTATTGTATGGTATCAAATTGACTTTTGTTTTTATTCCATTAAGTATTTTTACTAATTGTTTTGCGTGTTTCAGTGTATCATTTATTTTATTTAGCATGAGATATTCAATTGTTATATAATCTCGTTTTGCTAGTTTAATTCTTTTTAGTTCCTTAATTAAACTTTCTAGAGAAATTTTTCTGTTTATGGGCATAAATATGCTTCTTTGTTCTTCAAAAGGAAAATGCAAAGAGATTGCTAATTTAATTTTGTATTTATTAATAAACTCAGAAAGTCCATCTATTATTCCAGCTGTAGATATTGTTATTTTGCGTTTAGACATAGAAAATCCATTTGGATCTAGCAAAATTTCTATCGTTTTTTTTACATTATTGAAGTTTAGTAAGGGTTCTCCCATTCCCATAAAAACGATGTTTGTGATTTTGTCTGCAATATTGTTTTTTCTAATATAATTTTGAATTGTCAAAATTTGTCCAAGGATTTCAAAAGTTTCCAGCTTTCTTATAAATTTTAACTCTGATCCAGTTGCACAGAAAGAGCATTTTAAAGGACATCCAATCATGCAAGAAATACAAAGTGTTACTCTTTTTTTAACAATCATTAGAATTGATTCAATCAATTTATCATCATATGTTTTTATTAAAAATTTATGTGAATTATCTTGTAAACAAGAATCTACTTTATAAAGTAGTGGAATTTTAATATTAAAAGATTTGGATATTTTTTGTTTTAAAGATGTTGAAAGATTGGACATTAAGTCCAAATTTATGATTTGTTTTTTATACAACCATTCAAATAGTTGTTTTGCCCTGAATTTTTGTTCTTTTAGATTTGTAAGATGAAATTCAAGTTGAGATATGGTGAGATTAAAAATATTTTCAATTTTTTTCATTTTAAAAAATAGTTTTTAGTATAAAAAAGTCTTAGTTCTATTATATATATTAATGCACAAGATTTAGAAATTTACAAATGCATTTAGATATAATTATAAAATAGATAACAATTACTAAGCGGAAATTTTGTTTTTTATTGTATTAATTAATAGTTCAATTGGAATGAAGGTTATAAGAAGTACTGCTGTGTTTCAAATTTGACAGATGAATTTTTTGAAGGTAGTTTTAATTTTTAATATGCTGATCTAAGCGGGAATAGCTCAGTGGTAGAGCATTGCCTTGCCAAGGCAAGGGTCGCGGGTTCGAATCCCGTTTCCCGCTCCAGTTGAAAAACTGGTTGAATATTGTTACAATTTTTATCAAGGGGTTCTAGGATGATAAAAATCTGTTAAAATAGATGTTCTGTGATCAAATAATCTTTTCGGTTTTAAATTATTTCTTATTTTAGTAGATTAAATTTGAATAAAAAAGTTGGTGTATATTGGTTTGGGAGGAATTTATAATAAATGTTTATTAGAAAAGTTTATTTTATATTTGTTTTTTTATCAAAAAAGGATTTTGATAGATGAAATCTATACTGCAAGAAGGTTCTTCCGTTTTAAAAGCTGTTAAAAAAGTTTGGGAAGATTCAGGTAGGCCTCAGGAATTTACTATAAGAGTTCATGACTTTGGCAAAAAAAGTTTTTTTGGAATTATTATTAAACCTGCAATTGTTTCTATTTCTTATGATATTAAAAAACGTACAGAAGGACCAAAAGAAAAAGTAATTTCTACTAGACAGCAAAAAATTATCAAAAAAGAAGGGAGGATTGTAAAAAAGAGGGATGTTTATATTCCTAAAAGAGTTAGTGGTTGGAATAAGGAGATGATTGATTGTTCTATAGGTTGGCTTAGTCAGATAATTCGAATTTTAGGTGTTAAAGTAAATTTTAATTATAAAGTTGATAATCGAATTTTAAACATTTATATTAGTAAAAAATTTCTTTCTGAATCAGAAGATGAAAAGATGTTTTTCATAAGTCTTTCATATCTTTTGATGCAGTTTTTAAAAAGGAAGTTTAAGAGAAGATTTATTAATTATTATTTGATTATTCATATAAAACAATCATAAAATTAATGGCAACATGTAGGTTAAAACTTTTAACAAATGATCAAGGACCAATTGTTGCATTATGTACTTCACGAGGAAGTGGGGCTATTGCTGTGTTACGAATTTGTGGCACTGATGCGATTAAGATTGTTGATAAATTTGCTAAAATTTCTTCTGGTAAAAACCTTTCTGAATGCAATTCTCATACAATCCATCATGGATATGTAATTAATTCTAATAATCCTAAAAATGTTATAGATGAGGTTTTATTTTTTTTGATGAGATCTCCAAAAACATTTACAGGGCAAGATACTGTTGAAATTAACTGTCATAACAATTTATTTATCATAGAAAGAATAATAGAATTAGCCATTTTGAGTGGTGCAAGGTTAGCGGAACGTGGTGAATTTACAAAACGAGCTTTTTTAAATAAAAAAATTGATCTTGTTCAGGCTGAATCTATTAATGATTTAATTAATGCTCAAACAGAATTTGTATTAAAAAAGTCTATGTCACAACTCTCAGGGAGTCTTTCTTATTTTTTACAAGAAATAGAATTATGCATTACTAAATTACTTGCATTAATTGAAGGAAGTTTTGAATTTTTTGAAGAGGAACAAAAAGATTTGGATTTGGATAATCTTATTAGAGAAAATATTAAAAAACTTTGCGAGAAACTTGATTATATAAAGTCAAATTTTAAACAGCAGCAGCGCATAAAAAATGGAATTAAAATTTGTATTTTGGGATGGGTAAATTCAGGAAAATCCACATTATTTAATGCTTTGGTTAAAAATGATCGTGCTATTGTAACAAAGATAGAGGGAACAACAAGGGATTCAATAGAGTATTCTTTATATAAAAATGGAAATTTTTGGTCATTTATTGATACTGCGGGCATTAGGGATACAAATGATTTTATTGAAAAAAAAGGAATTGATCGTTCTTTGAATCAGGCTGAATATGCAGATATAATTTTGTTGATTTTTGATAGTTCAATTTTTTTAAATAATCAGAAAATAGAGGTTTACAAAAAGATATTTGAAAAATATAAAGATAAAATTATTTTGGTTGCAAGCAAGATTGATATTGAAGATAAAGAATCATTGAATAATTTATTGTTTATTGATCATAAAAAATTTGTTAAAGTTTCAGGATTGAAAAAAATTGGAATTGATATTTTGGAAGATGAGATAGAAAAAAGTATTCAGGATTTATTTTTAAAGTTAAAATCACCATTCTTGTTAAATTGTAGGCAATATAATTTAATTATTCAAATGAAACGCGATATTGATTTTATTGTAAAAAATTATAAAGATTCGTTAGAATATGAATTGATAGCTTATCATTTAAAGAATTTACTAGAGACACTATCTCAACTTACAGGAAAAAATGTATCTGAAAGAGTTTTGGATAGTGTTTTTAAGCAATTTTGTGTTGGTAAGTGAAAAAAAATTTTTTTAGGGGGGATTCAATAATGAACAAAAAAATTATAATTTTTATATCTGTTTTGTTTCTATGTTTTGATTGTAATTTCAAGGCTAGTTTTTGTAATTGTCTTTTTAAAAAATCAATAAAGACTAAAAATGATTTTTCTTGTACATATTCTAAATTTTTTACTAGAAAAGATTTTAAAAAAACGTCAAAAAAAGAGTATATCTGGATTCAGAAATCAACAAAACCTTTTAGAGAACTTATTTTGTCATGGAATGCATTTAGACCAAAACGAGGGAAATTTTCTTTTTTTGTAAGTGTAAAACATAACTATTGGTCAAATTGGTATAAAATTGCTGAATGGGGAGCAAATTCTCAACAAACATTTGTAAATACTAAAAATCCATTTGTTCATGTAAAGCATGTAAGAACTGAATTAAAAAGAAGAAGAAAAGCTTTAGCATTTCGAATAAAAGTAAAAGCTGAAAATGGTGCAGATATTAGAAAAATAAAAGCTCTTTTTGTTTGTATTTCTAAAGGCAATGGCAGTTTTAAAATTGAAAAACCGAATATAAACTTGCCAGATGTTTATGTAAAAAGGGTTCCAAGGCAATCGCAGATGGTTATAAAGCATAAAAGGGCGGCAGATTTATGTTCTCCAACATCAATTAGCATGATTGTGAATTATTTTTTAAAGAACAAAAAAATTTGTAAAAGTTTTATTGGAGGATTGAATAATTATGTTAGACAAATTGCTAAAAAAATTCACGATGATTCTTATTTAGATATTTATGGAAATTGGATTTTAAATGTTGCACAAGCATTTGATTCTGCAAAGGGAAAAGCATTTTTTAAAGTTGAACGTCTCAATAATTTTTCTAATCTTTACAATTATTTAAAAAACAATATTCCTGTAGCTGTAAGTGTAAGAGGTCATTTAAATGGAGGAGCTAAGACATATGAAAATGGTCATTTTGTTGTAGTTATTGGTTGGAAGAGAGATCGAAAAGCTGTAATTTGTCTTGATCCAGCATTTAAAGGAAGTAGAAAGATTGCAAGAGCTTATAATATTTATAATTTTTTAGAAAGGTGGGGAAATTCAACTTCCCCAAACCTTTCTTATGTTCCTATTCCAAGGAATTTTGTTGATCAAATAAATTAAATAAATGTTGCCGTTGATATTTTTTATGCATTTGTTTTAAATATCCGAATAAAGCTTTTTTACAGGCATATAAAAATAAATTTTGTAGTTTTTGTTGACTGTTGTTTTTTGAGTATTCTAATATGCTTTGATAATTCTTTTTTTTGCATAATTCTTTTGCGATCTTGATTGTTTTTATGTAAACATCATTTTCTAATAAATTTAAATGTTTAAATTTATTTTTTTCTTCTTGTAGTCCTAATTTTATAATTATCATTGTCATTTTTTCTATTGATTTAAATATTATATAACATTCTGGATGTATTATTAAGTTGCTATTGTATTCATTGGAGAAAAAACTAATGCATTTTTTTGTATCTTCTTTTTTAATCTTGTAATTACATATGTCGCATTCTATTATCCCGATAAAATTAGCATTTTTTGTCCAGAAGAGAGAAAGTAATATTAGAAAAGTTATTATTTGTAAGCCAAAACCTTGGCGTAGGTTTATTTTTTTCATAATTTTGTCCCCCCTTAAAAAGATTAAATTATTTACGATCTAATTTTACAAAAAATTGAGTATAGAAAGATAGAAAAATATATTTTTAATTTAATGAGAATTAGATTTTAATACGTAGAAAGGCATTATATTAATTTTATCCAATTAATGATTTTTTCTTTCATTTTGTTAGTAGACTTTCCACTTCCCTGAATTAAAGAGGAATTCCCTCCACCTTTCCATTCAAAAATTTCTTTTAAAAATTTTACGAATTTTTGAAGATTTAATTGAGCTTCCCATTTTTTACTAATATATCCAAAAAAATTAATTCGTTCTGGAGTTTTAGGATTTTTAGATATCATAAAATAAAAACCTGGAGATTTTTGTTCTATTTGTGTGCAGATTTGTTTAAATTGGGTTCCATCAATTTCTTCAAGTTCTAAAAATAAAAATGGAATTTTTCCAATAATTTCAACTTGTTTTTGCCATATTGGAATTTGAGTATTAAAAATCTGTTTTTTAAGTTGTTTGATTTCATGTAATGTTTTTTGGAGATTTTCTTGTTGTTTTTTTATTGCTTCAATTACATTTTCAGGTTTTACTTTGAATTTTTCGCCTAATTTTTTTGATATAGTAAAACTTTGTTGGAAAATTTTTATAGCTTGTGGGCCGCTAATAGCGGTGATACGACGAATGCCGGTAGAAAGAGATTCTTCATTTAAAATTTTAAAACAACCAATAACACCGGTATTTTCAACATGTGTTCCTCCACAAAGTTCAGCTGAAAAATCTGAAATTTGAACAACACGAACTTTCTCTGGACTATATTTTTCTCCAAAAATTGCGGTAACACCCTCAGCTTGAGCTTTTTTAAGAGTTGTGTGAAAAGTTTTTACTTGTATTGCTTGTTGAATTTTTTCGTTTACTATATTTTCTATTTTTTCTATTTCTTCAGGCGTTAATCCTTTATGATGAGTAAAATCAAATCTTAAATATTTTTCATCGACATATGAACCTGCCTGTTTTATTTGTTTTCCTAAGACTTGTATTAGTGTTGCTTGAAGCATATGTGTTACGGTATGGTTTTTTTCTGTATTAATGCGTGCAAAATTGTCTACAACACATTCTACTGTATCGTCGTTATTTATTTTTAAATCAGGATAATCTTTTAATGATATTTTTATGGCGATTGCTGGTTTTTCTATTTTTTCTTCTTTATAAAATTTGATTATTGGAATTGTGTTATCTTGGATTTTTATCCATCCTTTATCACTAACTTGTCCACCACTTTCAACATAGAAAGGTGATTCTTGAGTTATAATCCAAATTTCTGTATCAACTTTTTTTATAAAATTGATCTTTGTTTTTATTTCCAATTTTTCATAACCAATAAAAGTTGTAGAAATATTTTCTGGAATTTCTAATTTTTCTATTTTGTCTTTTATTTTTTTTCCAGATTGTTTTTGTTGGATTTTCATTTCTTTTTCAAATTCCGCCATATCTAATGAAAAACTTTTTTCTTTAGCTATTATTTTTGTAAGTTCTGTTGGGAAACCGTAAGTATCGTATAATTTGAAAACTTGTTTTCCTGTAAGATTTTTTTTTCCGGTTTTTAGATTTTTATTAATGTATTTTTCTAAAATATTTTGACCTTGAATAAGATTTGTACTAAATCTTTCAATTTCACTATCAATTAGATTAATAATTAGGTCCCTATTTGTTTTTAATTCTTTGTAGATAGATGAGAAGAAGCAGGAAAATTCATGAGCTATAGATGAAAATAACTTTGGATTATCAGAAATTTTTTGAGCAAAAAGAGCTGCTCTTCTTATTATTTTGCGTAAAACATAACCACGACCTTCATTTGATGGTGTGCATCCATCTGCAATTAAAAGAGATGTTGAACGAGCATGATCAATTAGGACATGAAAAGAAGATTTTACTTTTTCATTACTGGTTCCATAATTTATTTTAGTTAATTTTTCTATTTTTTTAATAAGTGGTTCAAAAATATCTATTGAAAAAACCGAATCTTTATTTTGTAAAATCATACATAAACGCTCAATGCTCATTCCAGTATCTATACCGGTTTGTTTTAATGGTTTTAGTGTTCCATCTTCTTGACGATCATATTGCATAAAAACTAGATTCCATATTTCAATAAATCTTCCACAAGAACACTCTGGAGAACAGTTTTTGGTTTTGCAACCAAAATTTTTACCTCTATCATAGTGAATTTCTGAACATGGACCGCAAGGACCTGTATCACCCATTTGCCAAAAATTTTCTTTTTTTCCTAATTTATGAATTTTTTCTTTTGGTAGGCCTATTGTTTTATTCCAAAGTTTGTATGCCTGATCGTCGTCTTTAAATACAGTTATATGAAGTTTTTCTATTGTAAAATCAACTTCTTTTGTTAAAAATTCCCACGCATATTCAATTGCTTCTTTTTTAAAATAATCACCAAAAGAAAAGTTTCCCAACATTTCAAAGAATGTTAGGTGTCTGTTTGTAAATCCAACCTCTTCGAAATCATTATGTTTTCCTCCAACTCTTACACATTTTTGTATTGATGTGGCACGAGTGTAGGATCGTTTTTCTTTTCCTAAAAATACGTCTTTGAATTGGTTCATTCCTGCATTTGTGAAAAGAAGTGTGGGATCTTGGGCTGGAATTAAAGATGAACTTGGTATGATTGTATGACCGTTTTTTTTAAAAAAATTTAAGAATTTGTCTCGGATATCAAATGAGTCCATGATTTGTACCTATAAAAATTAAAAGTTTTTTTACAATTTTCTAAATTAATCATATCATTTTTTAATATGTGATCAAATTGGCTTTTTATGTTTGGTGAATTCAAGTAATAAATGTAACACCTAGATAATTGAAATTAAGCAAGGTTAGATGTTAAAATAAACCGTCATTAAAAAAGCCTGTTTAATTTACACTCAGTTTTTCAATATCGTATTCTGATGTACTGGCTCATAAAACAACAGGTTAATAAATTTCCAGCTCCTTCTTTTCTTCACCGAATGGAATTCCTAAAATATAATCTATAAAGTTAGAAATAATCTCCTTCCTATCGCTTTTAATTTTAAATCCAAATATTAAAACCGGGACTAAATGCATTAAGAAATGAATGGGATAAGACATCCATAAGTCGTTCACAAACTCTTTCCTCCTCAAGATCAATGTTATTTCACTATGTATTTGTTTCATAATATTTTTTAGATATTTTAGGTTTAATTTTGCTAAATTAAGAAGCTCTTTAGTCTTAGGGTGATTTTTATATACTTCTCTTATTTTCTCTGGCGAAATTTTTTCCATAAGAGAAGCGTATATTTCATAGTTAGATTTATCTTTTTCATCTATGGACAATTTTTCCTTTTTTGCTGTATTTTTTAATATTTCTATTCCCAAAGGAAAAAGATAGCCAAATTTAATTATTTCTAAGTATGTAGGTGTAATTTTTCTATCCTCAATCATCACATATTTTTTTCTAACTAAAGGAAATAATTTTGCAGTTTCTTCAAACAAATGAGCAGGTAACTGACGAATAGCTTTTTCTAATTGATTTTTGTTTTTCAAACGCGACCATTTTAAATATAGCTGAGCCAAAGCTTTTGTTATAAAATCAGTTTGCATTAAACCAGAAGCACGAATCCATTTATTAAATTTTTCGGGAAGCTTATCTTTTAAAATAAGCTTAGTTGCAGGGAATTTTAATTTCCCTATTTTCTTTTTCATCATTTTTATAAGCTCTTGGGTAATATTTGACACATTCAAGTAATTTTTTTCCAACAAATCATGTGTCTTTACCATGAAATCAACCATATCTTGTAATGTGTCTGAGTTTATATCTATTGTAAGTGATCCTTTTTTAAATTTTTTTACCCTATACGTTATTTCTTTAGACTGCTTTAAGACCCTAATCGGCATTCTTATAGATTTGTTGTCTTGGGATATTAGGTTTATTGATGGTGTTTTTACTTTGTAGTAGATATCATTTGTTGCAATCATTTCCATAGCTGTAAATAATGCAACACTTGTGAATAGTAATTTGATTTTAACTATCTTCATACATTTCCCCTATTTAATCTTTTCAATAATAAAACATTAATTATTTAATCCTTATCCTTAAAATAATCAATTTTGCTGACTAAAATCAACAATTTGTAAATATTTTTCAAAAAGAAGAAGAAATAGGTAGAAAAGTTCTCACTAGACAATATTTTTTAATATGTGATCAAATTGGCTTTTTATATTGAAAAAAATAATAATTTATTTATCTTTTTTTCTTTTCGTTAAAATTTGTTTAATGGAATGCTTCCAATTTTCAGGGTCATCAGGAAGTATAAGGAGAATAATATTATTAAAAATTATAAGATCATTGTCATGTGCACAATTTGTTATTAAATGTTTAAATAACATTTTCTCGGTTTCCCAAGTATGATTGCATTTAGGGCATAAATGTAAAAGATAGGTATTTTGCGAAGTACAATGTAAGCATGAATTTATAAGTTCTTCACAATAAGGACATACATTTTGAAATTCGACATAAGTGTGAATGTTATCAGTGTAATAATTTTTTAGGCAATGATTTTCACATGTAGATATATTATCTTTACAACTTTTACATATTTTATAAAAATATTTTGGAGATACAATTTTATTGTTTAAGATAATATAAAAATAAGATTTTCTTGAAAAAGTGAAAAAGATTAGTAAGAAAAAAATAATTTTATTGTAATAAGGCATTATTTTTAATTTTTTGTTTAAATTATATTTGTTTATTAATTATAAAGACAATGAAGAAATTTTGTATTCCTCTTTTTTTTATTATTTCTAGCATAACAATTTATACTTTTATTTCTTCAAAAAGTACATCTTTGATAATGATTGATCCTTCAGGTCACGCTAAAAATGTTGGAAGAAAGCTTGTTGAAGGTTATGAGAGAGCGCAAACTTTTAAGTTTGCAGAAGTGTTAAGAGACGAATTAAAAAAAAAATATGATTGTAGAGTTGTTCTGACTCGTTTTCCAGGAGAACAAATTTTTGCTCTTCAAAATGCTTCTTTTGCAAACCGACTTAGCATTGATTTTTATTTAAGTCTTCATTTTTATAGGGAAGAATCGGCAAAACCGAAGTTATTTATTTATAATTTGGTTTATGATCCTATTTTTGATTTGGCTAAACGAAATTTTGATCCTTTTCAATTTGTACCCATACATCAAGTTCACTTTATAAATATTTTCAATACTAAATATTATGGTAGGTTAATCAGAGAAGTGTTAACTGAGTCGTCATATCAAAAAATATTTGATTTTTATGGGCCTTATGGAATTCCAATAAAACCATTGTGTGGAATTATAGCGCCAGCAATAGCAATTGAGATTGGTATTTGTCAGGAGGAACAATGGAGTTTGTTTGTTGAGCCACTGGTTGCAAGTTTGCAATTTTTAAGTGAAAATAAGGTAGAGATGGATTTTTAGTAGATATTTTTGAAAAATTTAATTTATAAACAGGTAACTTATGAATAATATTTCTATTTTTATTGAACCTTCTTATTTTGGTTACGTTTGGCTTATTATTGCATTAATCTTTTTATTTGCCGAGATGGCAACTCCAGGGCTTTTCTTTTTTATCGCATTTGCAATTGGTTCATGTTGTGCAGCCATTACAGCTTTTTTGAATTATTCTTTTATGGTGCAGTGTATCGTTGTAATAATTTCGTTTGCTATTTCGTTTTGGATTTTACGACATTATTTTTCTGTTATGTGGAAAAAAAGAGTTGAAACAAATATTGATGCCATGATAGGTAAGAAAGGAATAATTGTAAAGACAATAGAGGAACACAAAACTGGTTTTGTGAAGGTAGAAGGTGAGACGTGGTCTGCTTTGTCTCAAAAAGGTGTTATTTTGAAACAAGGAACTGTGGTTATTGTTGTTGATATAAAAGGTAATCGTTTAATAGTTCAAGGGGAATAAATATGGTTTTAGGTATGTACGCAGGTTTTTTCACATTTTTTATTGTTTTAGTTCTTTTTTTATTTATAGCATTTGCAAAGGCTACTTATATTGTAAGACAATCTGAAGTAATTTTGATTGAAAGACTTGGGAAATTTCATAAGATGCTTAAATCTGGAATTCATTTTATAATTCCACTTATTGATAGGCCAAGGAATGTTTTATGGACTTTTGTAAAAGAACAAACTGCTACTGGGAGAATTTATCGTTATAGTGATTATGTTGAGCGTATTGATTTGCGTGAAGCTGTTTATGATTTTCCTAAGCAGAATGTTATTACAAAAGACAATGTTACAATAGAGATAAATGCATTACTTTATTATCAAATAACAGATCCGCAAAGATCTATTTATGAAGTAGCTAATCTTCCTCAGGCAATAGAAAAACTTACTCAGACAACGTTGAGAAATATTATTGGAGCTTTGGATTTAGATGAAACATTGGTTTCTAGAGATCAAATTAATGAAAGATTGAGAGAGATTTTGGATGATGCAACAGATAAGTGGGGGGTTAAAGTAAATCGAGTTGAGTTGCAAGAAGTTACTCCTCCTGTAGACATAAAAGTTGCAATGGAAAAACAAATGAGAGCAGAAAGAGATCGCCGTGCACTGATTTTGGAAGCTGAAGGTAATAAAAGATCTGCTATTTTAAAAGCAGAAGGTGTTAAAATAGCAAATATTACTGAGGCTCAAGGTGAGGCTGAGGCTAGATTGGTTACTGCTCAGGCTGAATCAGAAGCTATTCAAAAGATTCAAAAAGCTATTCCAGGTACTAATCCTCTTCCATATCTGATTGCTTTAAATTATATTAAAGCTTTGCCAGAAATTACTAAGGATAAAGAAGGTAAACTTATTCTTGTACCGTATGAAGCTACTGGAGTTATGGGATCGCTTGCAACGATTAAAGAATTATTCAAAAAAGCGTGATTTTTATAATTAAGAAGAATTAATATTTTTAAAAATTTAAAGGGCGAGAAAATCTTCTCGCCCTTTAAATTTTTTATTTTTTTATTTGTTTAGATGTCCAGACTATCAAAGCTATTATTGCAACTATTATTAATAAAAGAAGAGCCCATCTTGTTATAGGGCATTTATTCATTCCCATCTGTCCCCAGTACCTTGGATATAGAAATCTACCTGGTTGACAAAGAATGGTACTTGTAGATGTGGCTATAAAGATAGTTGAAAACATGAGCATGATTTTATTGAAGATTTTTTTCATAGCTTTTTCCTTTGTATTAAAAGTTATTGAAAGTATAATTACACTTTTTTAATTTAACATGATTGCTTTTATCTTTTTCAATATTTTTGTAAATCAATCAAAAAATTTCTTTATTAATGTATATAAAAATGGTTGACTTTTTTTAAGTGTGATATTGAATTTTGGTTTATTAGATTGAATTAGTTCTTCTAAAAGTAATACTAAGGGTTCTTTTTTAGTTACAATATGATCGATTTTTTTTGTAGATTTTAAAAATAGCTTGATATACGTTTTTTTAAATTTTTTGTCTTACCAATGTAAAGTATTTGATCATTTTCGTCTTTGAACAGATATAAGCCCGGTAAGAGAGGTATATTTTTAGTTAAACTTTTTTTGATTTTTCAATTTACTACAGATCAAAAACATGTATATTTATTTTAATTGTAAAAGATTTGTAAGAAAGTTCAAAAGGGTCAATTTTTATAATTTAAAATAATAACAGAAAAGAGTTTTATGATGTTGAAAAAACTAAAAAGGATTTTATTTTTTATTGTTTTACCTGTTTTTGTTTTATGGGTGGCAAGTTCTCTTTTTTCTTATTTTACCCATTCGGTTGTGCCAGAAATTCGTTTAGTTGGTTTGCAAAAAGATGGATATTATGCCAAAAAGCTTTCTTGTAATATTAAATCTGATAATAGTTATAAAATTGCAAAATTAAATATCTTTTTGGATGGAAAAAAGATTGAGTTAAGAAATGATCAGGTAGTAAGAACCAAGAAGTTTAATATTCCATTTAAGTTTGATATTTCTGGTGTTTCTAACGGGAAACATATTCTAGAAATTGAGGCTGTTGATGGAAGTTATAATAGAAATAAAAGTGTAGAAAAATGGCCTTTTTATGTTGATAATATTTCTGTGAAAGCAGTTTTTTTGCAGCAGGAATATAAGGTTGATCAAGGTAGAACTATACATGTTAGAATTCAAGCTAACAAACAGCTAGAAAAGATTCATGTAAAGTTTTTAGAAGATACGTATAATTGTTATCCAGAATCAAATTATTCTAATGTTTATGAATGTTTTATTCCAATAGAATGTGAACAAAATTCTGGTGAATATATGATGGAGTCTTATCTAAAAGATTTTGTAAAAAATATTAAAAACGATGTTACTTTGCTTAGTAAGGTTGTTGTCAATACAGTTAAATTTCCAAAACAACATGGGTTTAAAATTCCAGAAGGTAAATTGGAAGAAGAAAAAGAAATTAGTATGAGTGATAAGATTCTTGAAGAGGCGCTTGAAAAATGGGTAAAAGATTCACCAAAGAAAAAATTATGGAGAGGTCATTTTGAAATTCCTATAAATATGAAACGCATAGCAACTCCTTTTGGAGAGATTCGTACGACACCTGAAAAAGGAAGATATTTGCATAGAGCTGTAGATATTCTTGATTCTCCAAAAAGTGTTGTTTGGGCAAGTCAGGATGGGAAAGTTATAATAAGAGATAGATTTCTTAAATCTGGAAATACTGTTGTTTTGGATCATGGTTTGGGTGTATTTACGTTATATTTTCATTTAGATGATTTTTCTAATGTTGAAGTTGGTGATTTTATTAAAAAAGGTAATCCTATTGGAAAATTGGGTATGACTGGTTATGCAACTGGTTATCATTTGCATTGGGAGTTAAGAGTTAAAAATGTTCCTGTAGATCCTTTTCAGTGGATAAAGAAGAGTTTTTAGTGAAAATTTTCATAGTTTAGTTGGTTATACTAAAGTTTTGAAAACTTATTTAGTTTTCATTTTACGAAAAATTTCTAGTAACTTATTCATTGTAAGTTTCCTTATTTTATTCTTAATTGATGAATGTTGTTTTTGAAGGTTAATAAAACTAGGTTGAGACCACAAATTATCACTCTGTTTTTTTAATTTTAGTATTTGTGTTTCTATAGGTAATATTTGTTCCTTATATTTTTGGTTAGTTTTAATTTTAGATACAATTTTCTGTCTTTCTTTATACAAGTTATATACTTCATCTTGAATTTTATTAATTAGGTCAATTTTTTCTTGTAATTCTTTATATTCTGGAGACAATTTTTTGAGTATTTTTGTTTTATTATTTCTAAGTTTATTTATTTCATTATCAGTAGTGGCGAATATTTTTTTTATTTCTTTGTCTATATTTTGAAGTTTTGTAGAGTAATTCTTTATTTGAGTTGCAATATCATCCCATTCTTTTTTTTCTTTATCAGTCATAGATGAAAAAAGTGGAATTTCAGATGCTTTTTTGAAATAAGGAGTTAAAGCTAAAACATCTTTTTTAGTTGTCATTGAATAAAAATCAATTAAATCTTTCAATGAGTCTTTTGTTTTATTTGTTGGCATAATAGATGAAAAAGTGATAATAAATGTAAATAAGCTTAAAAAAATATGGTTTTTTAGTAAATTCTTCATGATTTTATCTCCTAAAATTTAATTAAAATGTACAATCAGGTCCTTAGTCCTATTTTTAAGATAGTATATTTTAAAAGACAAAATCAAGTATTATTTAATAATAGAGTTTTTTTGAAAAGCAGTAATTGAGTCGATATGAGATGTTTGGATAAAGATAGATTTCTTAAATCTGGAAATACTGTTGTTTTGGATCATGGTTTGGGTGTATTTACGTTATATTTTCATTTAGATGATTTTTCTAATGTTGAAGTTGGTGATTTTATTAAAAAAGGTAATCCTATTGGAAAATTGGGTATGACTGGTTATGCAACTGGTTATCATTTGCATTGGGAGTTAAGAGTTAAAAATGTTCCTGTAGATCCTTTTCAGTGGATAAAGAAGAGTTTTTAGTGAAAAATAGTGGAAAAACTAGTAAATTGAGTGTTTTCGAGTGAAATTGAAAAATATGTTTAATTTTGATATCATTATTATTGTTAATAAAGAATAAGTTAATTAAGTAATAATTAAGAAATGGAGACATTTTATGAAAAAAAGAATTTTAAATTTATTTTTATTAAGTTTATTGTCAAATTTAGGAATTAGTGGAGAAATTATGGAAAGACCAAATGATGCTGCAAGAAAGGTTCGTCAAGAAGCACGAGATGGGCAAAGAGCCGAAAACAGGAAGGCGGCTGAAAAAGCAGGTGATGTAACTCCAGAGTTGAGAGAATTTTGGAAAGAAAGAGATGCTCAACGAGAAGGACGTAGAGAAGAAGCTGAAGCGCGAAGATCTCAAAATAGATCTTTAGGTGGCAGAGGTCTTGGTATAGGCCTAGGTCGTGGTTTTGGTAGAGGTATGGGTCCTGGTAATGGTTATGGTCCCGGTCTTGGTAGAGGCCAAGGAGGTAGAGGATTTGGTCCTGGTCCTGGTAGAGGTATGGGCCGTGGTAATGGTTATGGTCCTGGTAGAGGATTTGGTCCTGGCATGGGCCGTGGTAATGGTTATGGTCCTGGTCTTGGTAGAGGCCGAGGAGGCAGAGGTTTTGGTTTAGGTAGACCAGATTGTCCGTTTTTTAGAGGCAATTAATTAAAAATATATTCTTTAAAAAAGATTTCTTTAAAAATAAAAAAAGACTGATTATTTATTAAAAATAATCGGCCTTTTTTTATTTATGAATAGTAGTTTTTTAGTCGTTGTAACAAAAATTACTTTATTTCTTTTTCTAAATGTTTTATAAATTTCATCATAAAAGTTGTTCTTTTTTGAGCTAGTTTTTTTCCAGTTAAAGTTAACATTCTATTCTTAATCTTTAAAAGTTTTATAAAAAAATGATCTAGTGTGTTATTTTTATCGTCTGGGCATCTATTTGTTTTTAAAAATGGATCTTTTGATGAATAGAGCAATGAATTAAATTTTGCTCCTGTTGCATAGGCTCGAGCAATACCAATTGCTCCAATTGCATCAAGACGATCTGCATCTTGAAGAATTTTTCCTTCTAAACTTTTTGGTGTTAATCCTAAAGAAAAACTATGACAGATTATTGCGTCTTTTATTATTTCAATTTTTTCTTTTTCAAATCCTATATTTTTTAATATGATTTTAGCTTTATTGGCAGATATTTGGGAACTTAAATGTTTTTTGGGATTATTTTTAGGTAGATTATAGATATCGTGCAAAAGAGCTGCAGCTGTGATAATTTGTAAATCTCCTCCTTCAATTGAAGCAATTTTTATTCCGTTGTTTAAGACTCTTAAACAATGAGAAAAATTATGTGAAGAATCTGAATTTATCATATAATTCTTTACTTCAACAGATATTTTTTGAAATTTAGATTGAGATAAAATTTTATTTATATTTATCATTGTATAAAAATTTTTTCTAAAATTAAGTATCGAAAGTATTGAGTTTAATAAAGCAAATAAAAAAAATTATTTCAAATTCTTTACTTTGTCTTTTTTATATTCTAATTTATTTAGAGCTTTACATTTTTAGTGTTCCTGTTAAGGAGACAAATTTAACAAATGGCAAGCCTGCTGGCAGATTATAAAATAATTTTAATTCTAAAAAAACTATCAAAATTCTCAAGATTTTTTATTACTTTTTCCATTTTATTTTTTTCATTAATTAGTTGGTCTTTTTTCTTTCTTTTGCCTATTTATAGAACAATAAGTGAAGAGAATTTTATAAAAAAAAATCTTTTAAATAAAATAAATCTTTTTCAAAAATCTTTAAATAATTTTAAAAAAATTAAGCAAGAGTCTGTTAATCTTGAAAAACATTCAAAAAATATTTTTAAAAAAAGTTCTTTTCAAAATTTTATTAATGATTTTTTGAATTTTGTGAATAAAAATGAAATTGTATGTTTTGGTATGAATCCAGTAAAAATTAAAAAAAAGGATTTTTATAAAAAAGAATATTTTAATCTTAATCTTACAGGAAAATTTTCAAGAATTTATTCTTTTTTGGAAGATTTACATAAATGTACACAAAATTTAAAATTTAAAAATATTGAATTTTACAAAGATTTAACAGGAGATGTTTTATTGAATTTAAAGTTAAGGGTTGTTACTTTTTAGAAAAATTTATGTCAAAATATTTTATAAAAATTTTTGTTATTTGTATAAATTTTAGTTTTTTCTTTAGTAATCACAAAGGTTTTTCTATCAATAATATTCGAGATCCATTTCTTTCGTATCAAGAAAAAAATCAAATAAAAATTGGCCAAGAAAATTTTAATTCTTTTAAAGATTTTATTTTTTTAAACGGTATTTTGGAATACGAGGATGGTTTTGGAGCCATTCTTAAAAAAGGTCAAGATAAAAAAGTTGTTTTTATAAATGATTTGGTATGGGGTTATCAAGTAAAAAAGATAACTATTAATAATATTGAAATTAAGAAAGGAGACAAAGTAGTTAGGTTATCGATAGAGTAGTTGGAGTATTACTTAATTTATTAAGTAATGGAGAAAGGGGAGTTTGAAGGGAGAGTAGTAATGAAGTACCTTCTTTCTAAAAGAACAAAACTATTTGTTTGTTCTTTTTTTTTGTTTTTTTGTAATCATTTGTTTTCTCAAGAACCATTTATTCCAAAAGAAAAACTGGAGGCATGTCCATTGCCTCCATTTAAATCCGATCTTTTAAAAGATCAGAGAGAAATAGAGGAGAAAAAAGAGAGAAAAGATATTGAAAATATAGTAAGAAAAGTTGTAAAAGGTGAAGGTAAAGACTTAGAACAACAGGCAGAAGCTCTTATTAAAGATAAAAAGAAATTAGAAAGATTTTTAGATTCGTTTGAAGGATTGGGGGATGAAAATAAACTAATTAAACCTATAGATAATGTTTTAAAATTGCATCCTCAGTTAAGTGTTTTGTTGTATTCTTTTTATAAAGATCCACAACTTGAAAATAGAAAGGTAACTTTAAAATTAAAAAATACAGATGTTCGCGAAGTTATAGAATTGATTGGAAAAGCGGCAAATATAGATTTTATTATAGATCGGGAAGTTAAAGGGGTTGTTAATAATATTTATATTAAAAATGTTTCTGTTGCTTCTGTTCTTAAAATAATTTTGTCATCAAATAAGCCTATATTGGCTTTGGTTAAAGATTTGGGAGTTTGGCGTATATTGACTTTAAAAGATGCATTGTTTTTTCTTTCTGACAAAGCAAGGGAATTATATTGTAAAGATTTTGTGACTAGTTATATAACAATTAATAATACGAAATGGACTGAAAGATTAAAGCTTTCAATTGAAAAAATGTGGCATTCTATGATAAGCGAAAAAGCAAAAGATTGTTATTTAGTATTTGATGATAATACAAAAAATGTTTTTTTTAGAGGACGTAAAAGAGTTGTTCAAGATTTTAAAAATTATTTAAAACAGATTGATGAACATATTCCAAGCGTAAGGATCGATGCAAGAATTGTTATTGCTGGGAAAGATTTTGAAGAGAGTTTTGGATTGCAATCCTCTGGAATTTATAACAGGAGTTCAAGTGTTTCACAGGGATGGAATTTTATAGGTTTTGGACCAGTGACAACTCCAGATGGTTCCGCCAATATAAAGTCTGGTAATCTTATGGATTGGGCTTTAAATTTACTTCCTACAACTGCAAGTCAATTTTTAAATATTCCTTTTATATTGGGAGGAAAAAATCTTAATACGAAACGTTTAAATCTTGTTTTAAATGCTGCTGAGAATAGAAGTGAGATTGAGACGATTTTAAAACCATCTTTACTTGTTAATAGTGGAGAGCTTGCGGAAATTTTAGTTGGTCAAGAAGTTCCGATTGAAACAAGTATTCAAGAAAGAATCGAAGGATCTTTAAGAGATGTTAATACAATAAGTTACAAATCGCTAGGAATGAAATTGAAAGTACGGCCTATTGTGTCTCCAAATGAAAAAACTGTATTTTTAGATATATTTGTTGAAAATTCATATATCAAAGATGGAACTATGATTACCTTATTTGATGCAAAAAAATCTATTATAGTATCCAATAGATCCAAAAATAAAGTTTTGCTTAAAAATGGACAGACAACTCTTATTGGTGGTCTTATATCTAATGAAAAAAGAATACTAAAACAAGGAATTCCAATTTTACAGAAGATTCCTATTTTAGGAGCACTTTTTAGAGGTTCAAAGCGTGTGAAAAAAAATGATCAACTTATGATTTTTATTTCTCCAACGATTGTTTAATATTGTGCGGGAATGCCAACCATTTATTTTATCAAATTGCTAAAATAGATGGTTGGCATTCCCGTTTAACAATTTTCTTAAAAAATTTTTTAAAGAATCAAATCCATGATACATTTTGCCAATGTTAAAATTTTTTTCTAGAAATTTTTGTGTTTTATTGGATGTTAAATTTTCGATAGCTTGATTCACTGCATTTTTTACTATTTTTTTCCTTATCTTAACTAATCCAATTTTATTGTTATATTCTAATTTTTCTCCAAGTGATATTATAAAATATCCTTCTTTTTTTATATCTTTTTTGAATACAGGATATTCAAAAACAACGATTGGTTTTTTTGCGAAAACGGCCTCAATAAATTGATTTCCCCATCCTTCCCAAAGGCTTGTGTATGTTACAATATCTGCAAAAACATAAGCATCCCAAAGAGAATATTTTTTTTGCCAATTTTTATAAGATCTTTTTGAATTAATTATCTCATGAATAAATTTTGCATTGATTTTGTATTTTTTAGCCTCTTTTTTTAATTTTTCAAAATAAGAGAGATCAAATTTTTCTGGATATCCGGTGAGAAGAAGTATTACAGAACTATCTTTTGTAATTATTTTTCCATTATATAAACGTTTACCAATCAATTTTTCTTTTTGTTTTTCAAGTTCTTTTACAAATTGAATAGCAATTTCTATTCCTTTTCTTTGTACAATTCTTGTTGCTTGTAGAACGATTAGATCGTTTTGCTTTGCTCCTATTTTTTCAAGAAGATCTGAATTGTAATTATCCTTTATCCATGGATTTTGTCCAAAATCAAAAACATCTGGAAAAATTATAGAATCAATGTTTCTTTTTGATTTTAAATCTTTTTGAGCCAAAGAATTTATGCAAATGTGAATTATATTATTGTTTTTTGGTGGAATATATTTTTCAAGAAAATTTTTAATAAAATTGTTTGTTGGTGTTTTAAATGTTTTTCTTTCCCAGTAAAAGTCATGGTGTGTTGCAATAATAGGAATCTCTAATTTTTTGGAAATGTTATAAAAAGCTAGTGCTGCAGGAAGATGAAGACCAAGTGAAAAAATGTTATGAATAAGTATTATGTCAAATTTTTCTTTTTTATAATAATCTAAAAACTTGGTTTCTATTGTTTGAGATATTGAATTTATCTTTTTTAATAGTTGATTAGGTTTAAGATCGTTTTTAGAAAAATTTTTAAAACTGTTTTCTTTTATTCTTTTTATTTCTGGGTTTTCAAATTCAAATTCGTCAATAATGAAGTTTGCGCCATTTTGAATTGGACCACAAATTAATTTTACGACATGACCCATAGATTCTAAAATTTGTTTTCTTTTCTCAATTTCTAATGAAACACCATCGGTTTTTCCGACTCGATAATGAACAATAGCTATTTTTTTATTGTAATTTTTAATATCTTTGGAAAGGCCGTAGGTAGTTATTGTGATTAAGAATAAAATAACGATAATATTAAATTGATAGACTAGAGATTTCATTATCCCTCCAATTGAAAAAATGTGCTTATAATTTATATGCTAAAGGAAAGTGGTAAATTATTTGAGCTTTTTTGAAAAACCCATTTTTAATATAGTAATGATTAGTGAGTGATTAGAATAAATTTTTGATTTGTTGAAAAAATGTTGTAAAAAAGGGATTTCTTTTCAAGTAATAAAAAACATGATATAAAAATATTTTGTTAAAGATCTAATCTATGTTAAAAAAGATTTAGTTTTAAATTTTTCAAATATTGGGGCGGTTTTTTATGCATTCAAAAATTTTTTCAGCAACAACTGTTGGAATAGATGCTCATCTGGTTGAAGTTGAGGTGGATTTATCTTTTGGTCTTATGCAATTTTATATTGTTGGTTTGCCAGATAAAGCTATAAAAGAAAGTAAAGATAGAATTCGTGCTGCATTGAAAAATAGTGGTTTTCGAATTCCAGAAAGACTAATTACAGTAAATCTTGCGCCAGCGAGACTTAAAAAACAGGATATTCTTTTTGATCTTCCAATTACAATTGCAATTTTACAAGCATCAAAATTGCTTGATATGCAACAAGCTTTTATAAATAATACGTTATTTCTTGGTGAGCTTTCTTTGGATGGTAAGGTGAGACCTGTAAATGGAGTTTTGTCAATTGCTCATGCCGCACTTAAATTTGGTAAAAAAAGATTGATTATTCCAAAAGATAATTGTTGTGAAGCAAGTCTTATAAAAGGCATAGAAATTATTGGTGTAGAAAGTTTGGTTCAGGTTGTTGCATATCTACGTGGTGAGCAAAATATTAAAAATATTACTTCAACATTTGATAATTTTAAAAATAATATTAAAAATCATCCATTAGATTTTAATCAAGTAAAAGGTCAATGGCAAGCAAAACGAGCGTTACAAATTTCTGCAGCAGGACATCACAATATACTTTTTATTGGTCCACCAGGTTCTGGTAAAACTATGCTAGCCAAACGTCTTGCATCGATTTTACCTCCTATGTCTTTTGACGAGGTTATTGAAACAACAAAAATTTATTCTATTTCCGGGTTACTTAAAAAAAGATCTTTAGTTTTTCATAGACCATTTCGTGCACCACATCATACAATTTCTCAAGCTGGCTTGGTTGGAGGTGGCTCAAATCCACGACCTGGAGAAATTAGTCTTGCCCACAAAGGAATTTTATTTTTAGATGAATTTACTGAGTTTAAAAGATCTACATTAGAAGTTTTGCGTCAACCAATGGAGAGTAAAAGTGTTTTGATTTCTAGAGCAAATATGTCTGTAGAGTATCCAACATCTTTTTTGTTGATAGCTGCTATGAATCCTTGTCCTTGTGGTCATTTTGGTGATAGTAAGAAAAAGTGTGTTTGTTCTAAAGATCATGTTGTAAAATATTTTAGCAAAATATCTGGTCCCTTATTGGATAGAATAGATTTGCATGTTAATGTTTCATCTGTTGATTATGATGATATTAAAAATGATGATTTGAAGGGGAAGAGTTCAAAAGATATGTTTGTTAATGTGATGAAGGCGGTAAAAATTCAAGAAAAGAGATTAGGAAATAGTAAAAATGCTTTTATGAGTTCAGATCAAGTAGAAAAATATTGTGTTTTGACTATTGAGTCTGAAAAGATTTTAAAAATTGCTTTTGATAAATTAGGTTTAAGCATGAGGGGTTATCATAAGATTTTAAAAATTGGAAGAACTATAGCAGATTTGCAGAATTCTGAAAAAATAGAAAAAGCACATATTCAAGAGGCAATAATGTATAGATCGTTGGATAAGAAAATTCAGAGCTATTAAAAATATGATTCTTGGTATAGGGACAGATATAATTCAAGTTAACCGTTTTGAAGCGTGGAGAAAATATTCTCTAAAACAATTATTGAATGTTTTTAGCGAAAATGAAATTAATTATTGTTGTAAAAATGGTGATTTAAAAAATGTTAATTTAGAATGTTTAGCAGTACGTTTTGCAGCAAAAGAAGCATCTTTTAAGGCTTTTAGTCAAGTTTTAGTAAATTTAAATTTTACCAAAAAAACTTTTTCTTTTTTATTTTTCTGTAAAAATGTTGAGATTATAAAAGGAGAATTAGATGTTCCAAAACTCAAAGTTGATTGGAAGGTTTTTGAGGAAAAGGTAGAGAGAAAGTTTCCTGAATTTGTTATTCATCTTTCTCTTTCACATGAAAAAAATATTGCAATTGCATTTGTAGTAATTTTTGAGTCTTAATTAATAAAATTTTAGGAAAGAAGTTATGAGAAAGAAAATAGGACATATTCTTTCTGGATCACTTAGTCAAGGTCTTGTAATGCGTCTTGAGTATTCATGTTCTTTAGAAGATGTAAAAACAGGAAAGTTTGTTTCTATAGCAGGAAAACAGTATAAATTCTTTTCACTGATTACTGATATTGAACTTGGAGTTACAAATCCTGATATTTTACTTTTTCCACCAGAAGAGGATGAAAATCTTCTTTCTGATATTTTAAAAAAACGTGATATTTATGCCAAAGTTAATCTTCGTCCAATGTTGATGCTTGATAAAGATAAAAATAAAATGCCTGTTAAAACTATACCTGAACATTTTGCGATGGTTTATGAGGCAAGTTCTCAAGATGTTGCACAGATTTTTGGTGATGAAAAAAGTAGCGAAAAATATTTTAATATAGGTGTTCCTTTAGATATGGATACTCCCGTATGTTTAAATCTCGATCTTTTTACAGAGAGAAGTAACGGAATATTTGGAAAAAGTGGTACTGGAAAAACCTTTATTACGAGATTAATTTTAGCGGGATTAATAAAAAGCAAAAAAGCGGTAAATCTGATTTTTGATATGCACTCTGAATATGGTTTTCAGGCAAGAAAAGAGGGTTATGGACAATCGTTTGTAAAAGGTCTTAAAACACTTTTTACAAATGAGATTGCAATATTTTCATTGGATCCAGAATCTACAAGGAAACGTGGTTGTTGTGCAGATGTTGAGGTTATTTTAAGTTATAAAGATATTCATGTTGAAGATATTTTATCTTTGCAGTCCGAGCTTAATTTACATCCAACTGCTTTAGAAGCAGCATATTTGATTTATAGTAAATATAAACAAGATTGGCTTTCAGTTCTTTTGGATCAAGGAGAGAGTATTAAAGAATTCGCACAAATTATTGGGGCTCATGCTGAATCTGTTGGAGCTTTGTATAGAAAATTAAAAAGATTAGAACGTTTTTCTTTTTTGCAAAAAAAAATACAACAAAAATCTGTTATAGAAAAACTTGTGAATTATCTTGATCGAGGAATTAATGTAATTTTGGAATTTGGAAACAATACATCATTACTATGTTATCTTCTTGTTGCAAATATTATTACTCGGAGAATTCATGATGTTTATGTTTCAAAAACCGAAAAGTTTTTGGCCTCGCAAAAAAAGGAGGATGAGCCTACAAAGCTTATGATAACAATCGAGGAAGCACATAAATTTTTAAATTATCAATCTGCAAAACAAACCATTTTTGGTATTATTGCGAGAGAAATGCGTAAATATTATGTTTCACTTCTTGTTGTAGATCAGAGGCCATCAAGTATTGATGAGGAGATAATTTCGCAAATTGGAACAAAAATAGTTTCTCTTTTGAATGATGAAAAAGATATTCAAGCTGTTTTGACTGGGGTTAATAATTCTTCTGGTCTTAGATCAATTCTTTCAACTCTTGATACAAAGAAGCAAGCTTTGATAATGGGGCATGCAGTGCCTATGCCGGTTGTTATTAAAACTCGTGAATATGACGAAAAATTCTATGGGGCAATGGGTGCATATATTAAAGAAAAAGATATACAAAAAGTAATAGATCAGATTTTTTAGATTTATTCGATGATTGACTATCTTTTTTAAAAAAGCTAATTTAATCAGATGTTAAAAAGTTGTTTTAAAGTTAAGTTTAAAGGTATAATATTGCGTTCATTCTGAGCTTGTCGAAGAATACAGCGCTTCATTCTTCGACAAGCTCAGAATGAGCGTAAGTTTGATTTAAGTTTATTTTGTGGTGTATTAAAAAAGGGATTTTATATGAAAAAAATATTTTTATTTGTTTTAGTTTTTTCAATGTTAAAAATAGGTTTTATTGGAGCAAAGGTTGAAAGTAAATCTTCTTCAAATGATGTTAAGTTGGTATCGATCGATAGTTTAAAATTAATGAAATTATCAAAAGCGGGAAAAAAGCTTGGAAATGAGATAAAAAATGAGTTGGAGGAGTTTCAAGGATTTATAAAAGATGCACAAAAAGAACTCATTGATTTTCAAGGAACTATTTCAAAGCAGGCGAAAATTTTAAGTAGAGAGGCTTTATTGGAAAAAGGAGAAGCTCTGGCAAAAATGAAAAAGAAAGCTGAGCGTGATCTTGTTGATAAAGAAGATTCTTTAAAGTTAAGTATACAAAGACGTCAAGTTGTATTGAGAAATAAGCAGATGACTGTAGCAAAAAAGGTTTTTGATGATAAGAAATGGTGTATGATGATAGATTCAAATACTCCGGGAGTTCTTTTTGTTTCAAATGCTATTGATATAACAGATCAAGTTTTGAAAATTGTTGATAAAGATTATGATTCAGGATTAGCAAAATCTATTGTTGAAAAAGAGAAAAATAAAAGTTCATTAAGTTCAGCTAAAAAAGTCAAAAAGGGATAATGCATCTAAATTTGAGTGTTGCTCAGATTAAAAGGATTATAGGAGGTGAATGTAGCTTGGATGATTCTTTTATTGTTGAAAAAATATCTTCTTTTGAGAGTGCTGGAAAAAATGATTTGTCTGTTTTAATTGATAGAGGAGATAAATCTGTTTTTGATGCTGTATCTTTGGAGAATATTAAAAAAAGTGGGGCTGGTTTAATTCTTTCAAAAACCAAGGTTATTTCTGGTAAAAAGTATTTTTTAACTTCTGATCCACTTGGTGCTTTTAATAAACTTGTTGAGTTTATTGAAAATAAAAATAATAATGAAAATAAAAATTTTACTTGTGAACCGACCTGTCCTCCGAAGCTCGAAGAGCGTAGGGGGAAGCCTAGTGTATGTGTGAGCGAAACCGCAGTTTTACAAAAAGGTGTAATAGTTGAAGCGAATGCTGTTATTCAAGATGAGGCTCACATTGGATTAAATTCTTTTGTTGGATCGCACGTTTTTATTGGAAAAAATGTTGTTATCGGTTCAAATGTAAAATTATATTCTGGTGTTAAAATTTTAGACCGGTGTTGTGTTGGAGATAACACGATTATTCATTCAGGAGCGGTTGTAGGCTCGGATGGTTTTGGTTATAGTGTTACAAAATCTGGTTTGAGAAAGATTCCTCAGATAGGCATTGTCAGAATTGGAAAAGACGTAGAAATTGGTGCAAATTGTTGTATTGATAGAGCAACTTTTGATCAAACCATTATTGGAGATGGGGTTAAAATTGATAACAGTGTTCATGTTGCGCACAATGTAAAAATTGGTGATCATTCTGTAATTTTGTCTCAAACAGTAATTGCGGGAAGTGTTAATATTGGTGTAGGCTGTCAGATTGGTGGTCAGGTTGCCATAAAAGATCATGTAAATATTGGAAATGGTGTAAAGATTGTTTCAAAAAGTGCTGTGATGAAAGATTTAAGCGATGGAGAAATTGTATGTGGAATTCCTTCTATGCCGTTTGGTCAATGGAAAAGAGTAAATGTTATTATTTCTAGATTACCAGAATTTTTTAAAGAATTTGGTAAAATCAAATCTTTTTTAAAGAAGGCTAAAGAAAAACGAAGATTTTTTAGTAGATTTTTTTAAGGTGGTATGAAGGAAAATTTTGAAATAGTAGCTATTCAAAACTCAAATTTAGCATTAGATTTAGCTTCTTATTTAAATAAAAAAATTATTGTTCCTCAAATTGAGGATTTTGCAGATACAGAAACTTTAATAAAAATTTCTAATACTGATATAATTAAAAATAAAGTTATATTTGTTGTTCAACAATTTTTCTTTTTTCACAAAAATAATTCTTATATTGATCTTATAAATAATCAACTTTTTAAGTTGTTGTTGCTCGTAGATTATTTAAAAAAGGCTGGAGCAAAAAAAATAGTTTGCATACTTCCTTATTTACCATATAGTCGTCAAAATAAAACTGCTTGTGGCAAATATTTTGGGGCGGCATTTTTACTTGGTAAACTTTTTAAACATGCGGGTTTAGATCGGGTTGTTTGTTTTGATTTGCATGAGCCTGGTATTAAACTTGAATTTGAAACAGAATTAGAAAATGTAAAACTGGATGAGTTTTGGGTTGATTTTTTGAAATCTAAATTTAAAGATGAAATTTTTAAATTTAGTTTGGTTTCTCCTGATATGGGTCGTATTGCTATGGTAAAAAATATTGCAAAATTGTTAGGTATAAGTTTTGCTTACATTGAAAAAAAACGTATTGGAATAGATCGATCGGTGTCGATTGAATTATTTGGAAATGTAAATAAAAATGTTATTGTAATTGATGATATAGTTGATACTGCAAAAACAGCTATTAATACCTGTAATTTATTAGTAAAAAAAGATGCGAAGAAGATTATTGGTTGTTTTTCTCATGCTGTAATGACTAATGATGCAAAAGATAAGTTAGAAAGTAGTTTATATGAAGAAATTTTTTTAACAGATACAGTTCCAGTGGATTCAAAAACATCTGATAGTAAAAAGATTTTTATATTATCAGTCAAAGATTTTTTGTGTAATTATATAAAACAATATTTAAGTTTAAATGATGGAAAATTTTAATATAAAAAATATAAAAGCAATTATTGGTCTTGGTAATCCAGGTACGAAATATCAAAATAATAGGCATAATATTGGTTTTAGAATCGTTGATTGTCTTGCAGAAAGATTTGGATCTTGTTGGCAACTTGTAGATAAATTTGAAAAGACTCAAATTTGTTTGGACTTAAATTCTGATGATTTAAAAAAACATTGTATTTTTCTAATAAAACCTATGACATTTATGAATAATTCTGGTCAAGTTATTTCTTATCTTTCAAAAAAAGGAATAAAGCCAGATCAAATTTTGGTTGTTCATGATGAGCTTGAAAAAAAGTTTGGAAAAATTCTTATAAATTTTGGAGGAAGTGCTAGAGGGCATAGAGGGTTGCTTTCTATAATAAGCCTAATCGGAAAAGATTTTTGGAGGATTAGGTTTGGAATAGGTCGTCCTGAAAACAAAGAAGAGGTTTCTTTGTATGTTCTTTCCAATTTTTATGGGCAAGAAGCAACAGAACTTGATTTTTTTATTGGGCAATCTGTTAATATGATTTTAGAAAAGTAAATTTATTTTTTTAAATTTGATCAAAAAATTATTAAAAATAAAAATACTTAATTCAAATTCTTTTTGGTTATCCTTTCATTTTTTAATTTTTGTTTTATTCCAGAAAGAATAATTTTTCTTTTTGTTTTCATCTTTTATTTTTTTCATTACAATTTCATTCTGCCATAGAATTGGGGAGAAATTTTTCTTAACATAATTTGTTTTTTAGAAGGAAGGATTTATGAAAGGATATATAGCGCGTATTTTTACATCATTTGTTGATATGCCAGGAAAAATATCTATAGCAATTTATTTTTCTGGGTGTTCTATTAGATGTAAAGATTGTCATAATAAACATCTTTGGGATAAAAAGAGTGGCACCTTAATGTCTGATTATCAGATAATGGAAAAAATAAAGAATAATCCTTTGATAGAATATGTGGCTTTTCTTGGCGGAGAGCCAACAGATCAGATTGATTTTTTACTTCATTTGTGTAATCAAATTAAAAAAGAGGTAAAAAAACCCATTGCTATGTATACAGGACGAGAGTTTGAGGTTTTACCAAAAGATTTGTTAGACCATTTAGATTTTATTGTATGCGGACCATATAGAAAAGATCTTCTAATCAAAGATGGTTGGCCTGCATCATCTAATCAAAGAGTTTTTAGAAAGAAAGGTAAACAGTGGAATTGTTAAACCAATTTATTAAGTTTTCAAAAGGATTCAAAGAACTTTACGCAAAAACAGATCCTAGAATTCTTGAATTAGAAGGAATTTCTATAAAACAACTTGATGTTACTTGTATGTCGGATCGTTATTTTAAAGAACGTGTAACAGATATGTCTATTGATGACAATGCAAATCATCTTCAAGATGGACGATCGTATGGAAATTATTTTGCAGAGATGGCAAAGAGTGGATTGAAAATAGTTGGTTATCATGATATTTATAAAATTTTAGAAAAGGAACATGGAAAAGATAGAGCAAATGATATTCTTACATCTTTGTGGAATGGAGATTTGTATTTTCATGATAGTACTGCAGTTCAAATTCCTTATTGTTGGGCTTACTCTACAGCCTTTTTATTGTTTAAAGGTAATTTTTGGGGACAATTGAGATCATTTGCTCCTAAACGGGCTCGTTCTTTTATTGATCAGGTAAAGGAAGTTACAATTGAGATTGCTCAAGAGATTGCAGGGGCTGTTGCAATAAGTGATCTTATAGTTTGTTATTCTTATTATATAAAAAAAGATAATTTAGATTTGAATGACTTAATGGTGAGAAAGGAGATTGAAAATGATTTTCAATCTTTAATTCACACTTTAAATAAAAAATTAAGATCATCACATCAATCTCCATTTACCAATATTTCGATTTTTGATAATCCGAATTTGAAAGTTTTATTTGGAGATATGAGATTTCCAGATGGTTCTGCTCCAGATTTTGATATTGTTATGGAATTACAAAAAATATTTTGTAATTGGTTTTATAAAGGAGATCCTTCAAATGGTTTACCATACAGATTTCCTGTTGTAACATTAAATTTACGTGTTGATGAAAAAGGAAACATTATAGATAAAGAATCTTTTGAGTATTTTTCTAGAATTAACTTAGATAAAGGTTGTTTTAATATTTATATTTCTTCTGGAAATAAGATTGCAAGTTGTTGCAGATTGACAAATGATCTTGATTTAGCTGGTATTGATAGTTTTGGCAATGGTGGAATTTCTTTAGGTTCTCATAGAGTTGTTACAATAAATTTAGCTAGGATAGGAAAGATTTCAAAATCTTATGAACAAGTAATTGATTTGTTAAAAGTTCAACTTGAAAAAGCAAAAGATTCACTTCTTGCCCATAGAAAACTTTTAACGAATAGATTAGATTTTGGTTTTTTGCCGTTTTTTAAATATGGCATAATGCATATGAATCGAATGTTTAGTACATTTGGGGTTAATGGTGTTTATGAATGTTTAGAGGAGCTTGGTTATTCAATTTTAACTTCTAAAGGCAAACAAATTGCTTCGGATATTTTAGAGGTAATTCGTTCTTATTCAAGAGAATGTAGTATAAAATACAAATGTCCTTTTAATATTGAGCAAGTTCCAGCTGAAAGTCTTGCTATCAAATTTGCAGCAAAGGATAAATTATTGTATGGAATGGATTATCCAATTTATGCAAATCAATTTATTCCATTGTGGGTTGAGTGTGATATTGTAGAAAGAATAAAATTGGATGGAGTATTTTCCAAAATTTTAACTGGAGGTGGAATTTCGCACCTTAATGTTGGAGAAAAATTGACTAGCCCAGAACAAATGAAAAAATTAATTGTATATGCAATTAAATCTGGGTGTGAACATTTTGCAATTAACTACAATTTTTGTAAATGTAAAAATGACCATATTACAATTTCTGGTCCATCTACAAAATGTTCCATTTGTGGTGATAAAATTGTTGAGCAGTATACAAGAATAATTGGATATTTGACTCCTGTTTCTGCCTGGAATAAAGGACGACAAAAAGAACATAAAAAACGAATTTTTAAGAATGAAACATTTGAAAATGGAATGAGTAATGTGAAAATCAATCATCAGAGTAATTTTCATAGAAACGATGAAAAAAGAGGGGTAGAAAGAAGTGGCGTTTAAGCTTTATTAAGTAATTTTAAATTTTACCAATTCTAAACATTTTTGTACCGCAAGTTGGGCAAATTCCTTTTGTTGCCGGTTTTCCATTTTTTAATTTGACAACTTTAGGATCTTTCATTTCTCTTTTTTTGCGACATTTAACACAGTATGCCGTTACTTTTTTTGTTACTTTTTTTTGCATTATGTTCTCCTTTTTTTATATAAAACTTTTCTTTATTATAACATTATTATAAAAATAGAAAAATTTTTCAATAAAATTTATAATTAGAAAATTTTTATAATAAACTCCATTATAAATTTAAAAAGAAATTTTTATATAAATCATAAAATTATATCTTCCTTATAAGTTTTTCAAGAAGTTTTTGATGTGTTTCCATTTTTTGAATTAATTCAATTAAAAACAATTTTGCTTGTTCTGTAGATTTAAGTATATTTCTTTTTGTTTTTTTTCTAAGAAGTGGTGATGGTTTGATAACAAAAGTTTCAGTACGTCTTATATGATTTAATTTGCTTCGTAATGATTTTTTTTCATTTTTTATAAATTTTAAATCATCTTTTAATTGTGTTTTTGTTTCAGCACTAACTATTTGATTATTGTCTATAGCATTTATAACTTCATAGATTATTTTTTTATGGGTTTCTAATTTTTGTTGTTTTTTAGCTAAGATTTTAATCGGAACAATTTTTTTAATTCCTGCTTCAATTAAAGGAATTTTAGAAATTGATGATTTGGAAAATTCTTCACAACCTATCTTTATTAGTTGTATATCTAATATAAAACTTTGTGTATTCTTCAATATTTTATCTGTCAATTGTGATTCAATTGATGCGCTAAAAAGTGAATTAGAAAAAAATAACATTAAAGCCAAAATTGGTGTTAGAAAAAAAAATTTCTTTTTCACGATTTCTCCTTTTCGTTATATGGTTAAAATTACTTTGCATTTACTTTGGTGTATTAAATTTAAACAAGCATCTCTTTAGAAATTCTATTTGTATTTTCTATTTTAATTATGGTTAATTATAAAGAGAAAAATCAATACTTTAATAAATCTTATTTGTAGTTTTGGCTTGTTTTTAATTTTAGTAATGGTTAAAATGCTCAAAAAGTGCTCATTTTATTAGTTATTTAGTGGATTTTTTTAAAAAAATGAGATTTTTTTTATTCTAATAATTATGAGTATAAAAAACAGTATTTTTAACCTTAAATTACCATTTAAGCCTTCTGGCGATCAGCCGGAGGCCATAAAGCAGTTGAACCAGAGTAGGTCAGGCAAATCTGTACTTTTAGGAGTTACTGGTTCTGGAAAGACTTTTACTATCGCAAATGTTATTGCACAGCAGAATAAACCTGTTTTGGTCTTATCACCAAATAAAACTCTAGCTGCCCAGCTTTATGAGGAGTTTTCTTTGTTTTTTCCTCAAAACAAGGTTTGTTATTTTGTTAGTTATTATGATTATTATCAACCAGAATCATATCTTCCAGCACAAGATATTTACATTCCAAAAGAAACAAAAGTAAATACTGAGATTGAAAGATTGAGGATTGAAACAACTGCTTCTATTATTAATCGTCCTGATACGATTGTTATTGCTTCGGTTTCTGCTATTTATTCTTTGGGTAATCCATTGGATTATCGTAAATTGACTTTCTCTTTAAAAGTTGGCGATAAAATTTCTCGTAAAGATCTTATTAATAAATTGATTTTTATTCAGTACAAAAGAAATGATATTGAACGCCTTTCTGGAACTTTTCAGGTTTCTGGAAATAGCATTACAATTATTTTGCCTTATCAAAATAGCAATTTACGAATAGAACTTTTTGGTGGAAAAATTGATTTGATGGAACTTGTAGATAAACAAAAAAATAATGTTTTATCTGAAATTGATAATATTTTGATTTTTCCTGCAAAACACTTTTTGACTACACAAGATAAAAAAAATGCTGCAATTGCACAGATAAAAAAAGATTTGCAAATTGAGGCTGTAAAAATTAAAAATCCTCTTTACAGAGAAAGATTGCTTACTCGAGTTGGAAATGATATTGAGATGTTACAAGAAACAGGATATTGTACTGGTATAGAAAATTATTCTAGATATTTTGATGGTCGATTAACTGGTAATCCTCCATATTGTCTTTTCGATTTTTTTGATGACGGTTTTCTTTTAGTTATTGATGAATCTCATATCGCAATTCCACAATTTCGAGGCATGTACAAAGGGGATAAAGCAAGAAAAAAATCTTTAGTTGAATATGGATTTAGATTGAATTCGAGTTTTGACAATAGGCCACTAAAATTTGAAGAGATAGAAAAATTTTTTAAAGATGTAATTTTTATTTCTGCAACACCTGGAGATTATGAGAAAAAAATTTCAAATAATATTGTAGAACAAATCGTAAGACCAACAGGAATTGTGGATCCAAAAATTAATGTTGTAAAACATGATGGTCAGCTTGATCATCTTGTAAATGAGATTAAAAAAACTTCAAAAAAAGGTTTTTGTACACTTGTAACTGTTCTTACAAAAAGAATGGCAGAAGATTTATCTAGATATCTTGAAGAAAAGAAAATTAAAGTTTGTTATTTGCACAGTGATATAAAAACCCCTGAACGCACTGAATTGCTTAATAAATTAAGATCTGGAGTTTTTGAATGTATTGTTGGTATAAATTTGTTACGAGAAGGTCTTGATCTTCCGGAAGTTGCTTTTGTAGCGATTATGGATGCGGACATTGCAGGATTCTTGCGTGATACACGTTCTTTGATTCAAACTATTGGTCGAGCAGCTAGAAATATTCAAAGCAGAGTTGTTTTCTATGCAGATAAAATTACAAAATCTATGCAACAAGCAATTGATGAGACAAAAAGAAGGCGGAATTTACAGCAGGAACATAATAAAAAACATAATATAAAACCTAAAACAGTTGTGCGTAAGGTTACAAAGAGTATTTCCAAATTGCAAGAGAGAATTAGAGAGGCATCAAAAGCTGGAAAAGGTAAAAAGAGATTAAAAATTGTGGCTGAAATTAAGAATAAAAAAGATGTAGAGATTTTAATTGAACAGTTTGAGATCGAAATGTGTCAAGCAGCAGAAGATTTGGATTTTGAAAAAGCAACTGAAACACGTGATAAGATTTTTGAGTTGCAAAAATTAATTTTAAAAAAGGGATGAGTATTTATTTTTTTGACGTTAAGAGTGATAAATTTGCTGATAAAAGAGATATATTAATTTTATAATGTCTTTGTATCGAACCAAAAAGAATTTTCATTTTAAAGCAAATTTGATATCAGTTTTTGTGTTTTAATTGAAAATTGCTTTTCCAGGCGTAATATTTTAAAAAGTTGAAGTTGTTTATTAAGTTTTTGCTGTTTTGTTTTTGAAAGAATTTTTTTTTGAAAACATTGTTTAATCAAAACAAATTTTTGATTATAATTGGCAAATCATCCTTACCTTTGTCACCAAAATTTATACGATTTAATAATTCTTTTGGAAAGAGCCAAAAAGATTCAATAAAATCATTAGGATTATAATTTGGTGTTTTTTTTGATTTTAATAAATAAACTCTCATAAAGGCTGATGTATTGTGTTCATGAGGATTTAAGCTTCCTATATATTCAGATTGATTATGCTTAACATCGATACGTAATTCTTCCATTAGTTCTCTTGTTAAGGCTTCTTCGTATGTTTCACCAGATGCAACATGTCCGCCCATGCTAGCGTCTAGACATAATGGAAAAACCCTTTTATTTTTTGCGCGGCGTGGTATCCACAATTTGCCATCTTTGTTTATCAAAAAAGCATTTACAACTCTAAAATTAGATAGCTTTTTCAAATAAATTTCTGATCGAAATTTCTGACCAATTACTTTATCATATTTATCAACTATATCTAACAATTCATCTTTCATGAAATTTTCTAACTATTTATATTTTGATTCAATACAAATAACCATTTTTTGTAAGTTTTTATATTTAAAAGGATTAGCGTCTATTATTTCTTTGTAAATATCTAGTGCTTTTTTCAGGGGCATTTTACAAAAATGAATAATACGTTTTCCGTCTTTAACTTCAACTGGATATTTCAAAGAATTTTTTACACTCAATGAGGAATTGAGAATTTCTGTATAACAAATTCTTTGTATAAATTTATTATGTTTTTTGCTTAATGGACATAGAACAAAAATTTCTTTTTCTCCTTTTTCATTCTTACCCTCTACCATTGTAATTTTTAAGACTTTTGTTATTAGTTCATCAGCTGAATAATTAAAATAAAATTCTTCTCCTTCACGTTTTAACCACTTAGCGTGGACAATGTCATTTTTGTTCACAACCACATTAAAACTATCAAATATGTTTTTATTAAGCTCATTATAAAATATTCCAAAAATTCTATAATCTAATAAACAATCTCCGTTACTCAATGCAATTATATGATTACCGGGAGAAAAACCATGTTTATTTAATAAGTTTCTCAATTGGTTTTCTTTAGCCTTAGATGTGAAGTGTAAAGGTATTCCGAATTCTAATACTTTTGTATTTTTATATATATGTTTTTCAAAGTTATTTTTTTGTTTTATATTAATTTTTCCGTCTACTATTTGCCAATTATATTTTTCTAAAAAATTATTAAATTTTTCTGCGGTACTGTGGGCTAAATAATTCACTTTATAAAATCCAGAATAAATATCTGGTGTAAAATTAACAAAAGCCAGTGGATTACATTGATGAAGATATGTTATATAGTGTCGTGCAAGTTCACGATATAATCCAAAAGGTAAAATTATTTTATAGTTTCTTGAAAAATCAATATCAAAAGATGGTATTTTCAAATATTGGCTATATGTTAAATTTATTGAATTGGATTCATTTTTCTTATAAATATTAAATACAATATCATCAGAGTTATACAATTGGATTTTTCGTCCACTTTTACTTAAAGAACTACCCTTAGTATCCAAAAATTTATAAATAAAAATATGGAAAAATAAACGAATTAATTTGTTTTTAAGTTTTACATAAACAATAGAATTTTTATTTTCCACGCCTTCAGGATCTCTATATACTAAAATTCCACCCAATTTTAATGTTCTAAAGGCTTCTTTGAAAAATTTTTCAATCCCTTTAAAGCCGAGCTCATAAGAAAAAATTTCATGCAAAATGGAAGAGGAATTAATTCCGTCAAAAAAATTATCTTCGAAAATACTCATATTAATAGCATTAAGTTCCTGCAATTTTAATCTAGGGCCATTTTCTAAATCTATGTATTTTTGCAAGCTAGGATGTCTTAATGTAAGAGAATTTAAAATATTAGAATCTATATCAGAAGCTATTACTAAAACATCCGCAGTAGACGGAATTTGATCTAACATTGTAGCTATTGCATCACCGCCAGTTCCAATTTCTAAATATATTCCTTTACGATTTTTAAGAATATATGGTAATATTCCAATTTTCTCCTGACAATTATAGCGAATAAGATCTAGATATAAGTCTAATTCTATGTTTTTATGTTCAATAAAACTAAACTCTTTTTTATTTTTGCAGTAAATATTAATAATTAAAAAGAAAGCTATAAAGAATAAAAAATATTTAAATTTTCTTTTTCTCTTTATTTTAGATGGCGAGTTTTTCATATTTTTCCTTTAACTTATTAAGCGAACATTCAGTTTTAATTATCTTAACTTCATAAAAATTTCTTGCTAAATTAATAAGAGGTTCTATTACAGAATGAAAATATTCCAAACGTTTTTTTGCTATCTTTTTGGTATCAGCTTTTCTAGTGACAAGATTTGTTTCGCAATTATTACATTTTTTTTGATGTTTAGATTTTGCAGATCCTCTATTATAGACCTTGAAACAAGTTGGACAAACAAGTCGTTCCAAAATCCTTTTAACACAAACTTTGTCATCAGACAGAAGTTGCAGAAAACAAATATCTTTAGTTAAATTATGTTCTTTAAAAAACTTATGTAAAAATTCAAATGAAACTTTTGCTCTTGGAAAACCATCAAGAATAAAATATTTATTCTGTTTTAAAATCTTTTTAAGTTTTCTAGAAATTAGATTACAAACAATCTTTTTATCAACATATTCTCCTTTTTCAACTATGTTTTGTATTTTTTTTCCTAAAGTTGTTTGTTTTCTAATCTTATTTCTAAAAATATCTCCTGGACAGATATGTTTATACCCATACTTCTCCACAAGATGTTGTGAAAAAGTCCCTTTTCCGCTTCCAGGGGAAGATATAAGAACAAAATGTTTTAATGCTACAAGTTGATCAGAAAAAAATAAAATTAGGAAAAATATAAACTTTTTAATTGTAAAACCCTTTTTTTGTTAAAAAAATTATATTTGTTTAGTCTTTTATTATGGCCAAAAATTTTTGATGTTAAAAACAAAACTTTATGGCTAATCTCTTTTTATAGAAATATTTAGATAGTTGATTAACATATGAGGATATTGAAAATAAATCAATATGTATTTTTTATTAAAGAAAAATTAATCAGAAAATTTTTATAAAGATTTAATTAATTTTGAGTTTTGGTTATATCCTGCTATATTTGATAAGTTCAATTAATAATGGTTTGTTATAATTTATAGGTGGTTTTATTATGAAGCTGTCTCTTTCTTGGATTTTTGATCACATTGATGCAGATTGGAAAAAACAAGATATTCAATATCTTGTTGAAAAATTTAATAAAACTTCTGCTGAGATTGAAAGGCATTATAAAATCAATCTTAATCTTGAAAATTTTGCTTTATGTAAAGTTGTTCAAATAAATTCTGACAAATTTAAGATTTTTATTCCTGAATGGGATCAAGAAATCTTTTTGCCGTTAAGAGATGATTCGAAAAGTTTTCTTTCAAAAGATCAACAAAATTTTTTTTATATGGTTTACAAAAAAGGCAAAGAAATATTTTGGGCTCAGCTTTCTAATTTTGATCAAGAAAAAGAAGGTTTGATACCACCTTTAGATGTAACAGAAAAAGATTTAGATGGTGATTGGAAAAAACATTTTGAAAAAGAAGATATAATTTTTGAGATTGATAATAAATCTATTACTCATCGTCCAGACATGTGGGGGCATCGTGGTTTTGCAAGGGAAATTGCAGCAATTTTTGATCTTAAATTTTTTTCTGAAGAAAAATTTTTGCAAAGCTTGGATGTTGCAACTTTTGATAAGGTAGCAAAGGCTACAGATCAAAATCCAATTTCGATAGAAATAAAAAATAAAAAAGCATGTTTAAGATTTGCTGGATTGTATTTTGATTCAATAGAAAATAGACCCTGCCATCCTTTTATTTTAAGCAGGCTTTTAAAAGTTGGAGTAAGGCCTATAAATTCAATTGTTGATTTAACAAATTATTTAACTTTGGATTGGTCCCAACCTGTTCATGTTTACGATGCACAAAAAATTGAAAAACAAAAAATTGTTGTAAGGTTGGCAAAAAAGAAAGAAAAATTAACATTGCTTGATGGTTCAGAGCTTGAGCTTTTGGATCAAGATTTAGTAATTGCTGATTCTAAAAAATCATTGTGTTTAGCAGGAGTTATGGGAGGTATTAATTCGGTTGTAGATGCAAATACAAAGAGTATATTTTTTGAATCTGCAAATTTTGATTCATTGTTTGTAAGGCGTTCTTCTTTATATCATAAAGTGCGTACTGAATCGTCAATGCGATTTGAAAAAACATTAGATACAAACCAAAATCTGCAAGGCATTTTTAGATTTTTAAAATTGGCAAAGCAATTTGGAATAAAATACAAATGCGCTGATCAAATTCTTTCTGTAGGTCTTCCTGTTGAAGAAAAAACTCTACATATAAAACATGAATTTTTTGAAAATAGGTCTGGAGTTAGGTTGACAGAATATGATGTGATAATTCCTCTAGAAAAATTAGGTTTTATTGTTGAAAAAGATAAAGTTAAAGATTTAGCAAAAAAGGATTCTCCTATAGAAATTATTTATTCAATAACTATTCCAACATTTAGAGGATCAAAAGATATTGAAATTAAAGAAGATATTCTAGAAGAGATTATTCGTTTTTATGGATTTGAAAAGATTCCGCTTGATCTACCAAATATAAAAAAATGCCCATCCAATGATTTATCATTTGTTTTTAGAATTCGAAAGATAAAAAATTTTTTTTCAAGTTGTGCTGGAATGATGGAACAGCAAAATTATGCTTTTTATGACGAACAATTTTTATCACAAATTGGGATTGAAAATCAAAAAGTTGCGGCAGAAATTATAAATCCAGTATCAGAAAATTCAAAAAAATTAATATTAAGTTTATTGCCTGGTCTTTTTAAGAATATTAAAGATAATTTTGTATTGTATGATAACTTGAGATTTTTTGAATTAGGAAGAGTGTGGAATAGTGGAAAAAAAGATGAGATTATTGAACACAAAATGGTTAGTGGAATCTTTTTTGAAAAAAGAAAGAAATTGGATTTTTATAAATGTAAAGATTACTTATTAAATCTTTTAGAATTGATTGGAATTAATTTTGGAAAGATTGAATGGAAAAGAGTAGATGATCCTAACGATTTGTGGGCAGCTCCACATCAAACAGCTCAAATTTTTTATAATGGAAAAATAATAGGAATTGCAGGAAAAGTTAATCACATTTTTTTAAACAGACTTGAAGCACTTGAAAGTAGCGATGCTTTCTTTTTTGAGTTAGATGCTGATTTTTTAATAGATTTTGTTGCTGAAATTCCAAAATTTAAACAACTTCCTAAATATCAAGAAACATTTATTGATTTTAGTGTTTTTGTTCCTTTGAGCTTTATAACTGAAAAGGTAGAAAATTTACTAAGAGATGTTGATGAATTGGTTACATTAGTAGAGTTAATAGACTTTTTCGAAAAAGAAGAATGGCTTGATAAAAGATCTTTGACTTTTAGATTATGGATAAATCATCCAGAAAAAACTTTAGAAAAACATGAGATTGAAGATGTTTGGAAAAAAGCTGTTTCTATATTGAAGGCAGAAGGAATTGAAGTTAGAGGTTTAGTTTTGACATGAAGAAAAAAAAATCAATCTTATTTTATTTAATTATCTTTTTTTGTGCAGTTGTAGTTGATTTTTTTACAAAAGAATGGGCTTTAAAAACATTGATTAATAAAGATATAAAATTATTTGAAGGTCTTAATTTAACCTTTGTTTTTAACAGAGGAGTTAGTTGGGGGCTTTTAAGTTTTCAATCGAATTTAGCTTTTAATATTTTAACTGCGTTTATTTTTTTAATTTTAATTGTTTTTGTGGTTCATACTTATGCAATTATTCAAAAAGGAAGGAAGTGTGTATTTTTTGAGTTTTTGATTTTGGCAGGAGCAATTTCTAATCTTTTGGATAGATTTTTACATCGTGGGGTGATAGATTTTATAGATATTTATATTGGAACGTGGCATTGGCCAACATTTAATTTAGCAGATATTTTTGTTGTAGTGGGAGTGTTTGGAATTTTGGGGAGGTTTGGTTATTTGTGGCTATATTCGAAAAGATTAAAAAATTAAATTTAATTTTCAATTTTTTTTATCCATCATTTTGTCGATATTGTAATGTTTTGATTGAACAGGATAGTATTTTTTGTCTTAATTGTTTTTCAAAAATAAATCCTGTTGCAACAACGTTTTTGCCTATCACTAAAAAAAAATCTTTAAAAGTTTATTCAGCTTGTGAATATAAAGACCCTCTACGATCATTGATTTTAAAAAAAACTTTTTCTGATATTCTTGCCAGTAAGCAATTAGCAAAAATTATCTTGCAAAAGACTATATTAAAAAAATTAGATATAGATTTTATTGTTCCTATCCCTTTACACATTAGTAGGTATGCTTTTCGTGGCTATAATCAAGCATCAGTTATTGCAAAAGTTTTGGGTAAAGAATTAGAAATCCCATACATAAATCTTTTAAGACGCAAAAAAAGAACCATATTTCAATCAAAATTATCAGTGAGTAAAAGACAATCTAACCTTAAAGATGCTTTTGATATAGCTTTTAGATACAAAATTTTTAATACAGATTTTATTAAAAATAAAAATATTATGTTGGTAGATGATCTTTGTACTACTGGAGCAACATTAAAAAATGCTGGAAGGGTATTATTCAATTTAAAGCCTAAATCAATTTGTGCTGTTGTTGCTTGTCGTGTTGTTTGAGATTTCAGTTTTGATACCTTTGGACATTTTTATTCTGTTTTTTTTTATATCAAAATAGCTTTCTGCTGCGGTTATATTAAAGTTTGGATAAGTATAATTAAGAACTTTTTTTGTTTTTATTGTTTGATTAGAAAAATTGTAGTTTATATCAGATCCTTCAATTTTAAGTTCTTTGAAGTTTCCTGTGACTTTACCTGTAAGAAAAATGTTTTTTTTATTTCTATCGAGTATTGATTTATAAGAATAAATGGAGGCGATTTCTTCTTTGCCTCTTTTGAGTTGACATGATACATTTTCACATTCTATTATGTTTGATGTTTTATAAATTTTTCCTTCTCGAGAGATTAATTTCCAACTCTCATGTTTATTTTTAGATGTTTCTTTCATCTTAAATTCTTTTATTATTATTTGGGGTAAAGTAAGATTGTTTTTGTCTTTTTTAGCAACAAGTTTCTTGATCTTTTTTTCTAAATATTTTTTGTTAATAGATTTTATTTTAATATTTTTTTTAAAATAAAAAGTGATCAAAAAGAAAGTAACAATACTAAAAAGTATGGTTAAAAGAAAATATGATATAATTTTTTTTGGCTTAGGCATTGTTTATTTTAAAGCGTCTTCAATAATTTTTTGTGCAAAATGTTTATTTTGAATGTATAAGATTAAATCTAAAAGAAGTCTAAAAGCATTGTTTTCACCAGTTAGCGGAATTAATATATCTGCTTGATTGTGAAAATAAAACGGTGTGTTTAAAGGGCATGCAAGAAGTCCAACATGAGGCTTAATTTCAATGTCCAAAAAGTCGTCTCCAAAATGAATCGTTTCTTGTGCAGATATATTATTTTTTTCTTGCATAATTTTTACTTTTTCGGGTTTATTTTTACATATTCCTATGTAGCATAGATCTTCTGGAATTCCTAACATTTTTGCTCTTATTTTTGTTGTTTGATCTGGTCTACCACTTAGCAAGGCTACAAGAAGGAGTTTATTTTTTGTTATTTGACCAGTAGCAAAACCATCTTGAGTGGAAAATCCTTTTGTTCTTAATTCTTTGTAATTTTCTTGGTCGTTAGTAGTTTCTGTTATGTATAATAAACCATTTGTTAAAGCTCCATCAACATCTGATATTATCAATTTTATTTTTTTAATTTTTTCGACAAGATCTTTGTTATTCAGACAATCTTTAAACCATTCTTTTTGTTTTTGAGCTTGATACATTATAATCCTTTTTAGATTTTATTATGTTTTGTATTTTACTTATTTTATTATATATTTTTTTTAAGAATGTCTAAAACAAATGATTTTATTAGATTATTTTTTTGATTTCTTCTTCTGCTTCATTATAATTTTCTATTGATCCATCTACATAATGTAATATTTTTTTGTTATCTTCATTTTTGATAGCGATACATTTAATACCAGCTTTTTTTGCTGCTTCAAATCCTGCTACTGAGTCTTCAAAAACAATACATTGTTCTGGTTTTACTTTTAATTTTTCTATTGTGTGTAAGAACAACATAGGATTAGGTTTTGCCATATATTTAACATGTTCTAAACAGTACATATTATTTCCAAAAAAGTTTTTAAGATTTATCTTTTCTTTTAAAAAATTTAAAGTTTTAAGATTTGCGTTTGTTGCAAGACCTGTTGAAATTTGATGTTGTTGTAATTTTTTGTGAAAATTTTCAAATCCTTCTATAAATTGAACTCCGTTTTTTTTCATATAAGTTTGTGCAATTGAAGCTTTTTTTGCAATAAGTTCGTCTATATTTCCTTGTATGCCAAATTTATTTTTTATTTGGGTAGTAGTATTTTTTAGTCCTGTGCTTGCAATACTTTCCAAGAAAGTTTTTTGTTCATTATTAAGTTTATAGAAGCCATAAATTGCAAGAAAATCTTTTGTAGCTTGCTTCCATATATTACCTGTTTTTATTATTGTTCCATCCATATCGAATATGATGGCTTTTATTTTGTTTTTTATAAGGTTCATTATTTTTTTCCTAATTACCTGTAGAGTTTAATATTTAAAATATAATTGAAAATATGTCATAAATAGTGATTTTTCTATTAATTTCTATATTCTAACATACTGGGTAAAGTTGTCAAATAGTAAATAAAAAACATTATAAAATTTAAATATTTTTGACATTTTGATAGAAGTATTTCTAATTTTTACTACAAATATTTTATTTTTTAGGTAATATTCTTTTTATAAGTTAAAAATTTAGGTTTTTGAGAGAATTGATTGGAGGAAGAATCGGGAGAGATATTTGTATGCAACATCTTGCAATAATTCCGGATGGAAATCGTCGGTGGGCAAAAAAGAATAAATTGAAATCGATTTTGGGTCATAAAAAAGGATTGGATGCTTTTGATATTGCAGTTAAATTTTGTCTGAAAAATAATATAAAATACTTATCAATTTATATTTTTTCTCTTGAAAATTTCAATCGTTCCGAAGAAGAAAAAAAGTATCTTTTCGATCTTTTAATAGAGTTGGTTGTAGAAAATGTTTCTAAATTTATAAAGCAAAGAGTAAGGGTTCGTTTTCTTGGAAATAAAGATTATTTCCCTCAAAAAGTAAAGCCGGCTATTGAACGAATGGAGAAAGAGACGGCTTATCTTGATAAACTAAATTTAAATTTTTTATTTTGTTATGGGGCAAAGAATGAGATTGTTAATGCTGTAAAACAGTTAGCGACTAAGGTTAAGAATGGTATTTTAGATGTTGAAGATATAGATGAAGAGTCTATAAGTAAATCTTTATGGACCACTGGAATTCCTGATCCAGATTTGATAATAAGGACAAGTAATCGGTTTAGATTAAGTAATTTTCTTTTATATCAGGCTGCATATAGTGAAATAAAGGTTATTGATTGTTATTGGCCAGAAATAACAGAAAACCATTTGGAAGAATGTTGTAAAGATTTTAAAAACATTCAAAGGAATTTTGGAAAATAGGAGAATGGATTGTTATGTATGAAAATGTAACAGTTTTGGGAGCTGGAGTTTTTGGGACTGCGATAGCAACTCTTTTGAGTAATAATGGTCATAAAGTAAAATTGTGGTGTTATGAGAAACAAGTTGCTCAAGATATTGAAAGTCATAGAGAAAACAAAATTTATCTTTCTGGTGTTAAGTTGGATTCAAATATTACTGCAACTGATAATCTTGAAGAAGCAATTGCTGATAATAAGTGGGTTTTTCAAGCGATTCCAGTAAAATTTTTACGTTCCATTTTGCAAAATGTGAAAAATTTTGTAAGTGATAATCAAATCATTGTATCTTTAAGCAAAGGAATTGAACAAGAATCATTTTTATTGCCTACAGATATTATAAAAGATGTTTTGGGAAGTAAAATAAAAACTGCTGTTATGTGTGGACCAAATTTTGCAAAAGAAATCGTTCAAAAATATTATACGGCAACAACAATTGCTGCAGATGATAAAAGTGTGGCCAAAGATCTTGCTCTTATTTTATCTTCCTCTTATTTTAAAACATATCTTTCGGATGATATTGTTGGTGTACAGGTTGGAGGAGCGATTAAAAATGTTATTACATTGGCAGTTGGAATGGTTAATGGTTCGCAAAATACTATTGCTTTTGTTTTAACGCGTGGACTTATTGAAATGGCAAGACTTGCTAAGCATTTTGGAGGAAAATCGCAGACAATTTATGGTCTTTCTGGTTTTGGAGATTTGGTTTTAAGTTCTACAGGAACTTTTAGTAGAAATTTGATGGCTGGAAAACTTCTTGGAGAAAGAAAAAGTTTGGATAAAGTTAAAGTTGAGCTAAGAGTTTTACCTGAAGGAATAAATACCGTACAATCAATTCATCAATTAATTAAAAAATCTGATTTACAAATGCCAATCTGTGTTGCGGTATATAAAACTATTTTTGAACAAGGTTGTTTTGGTGATTTTCTTGAAGATTTTATGGTTCAGCCTCTAGAAGTTGAGGATAACGAGCATTGTTTTTAGGAATTTAATTATATTAATTTAAGTTACTACTTTGAATCTGTTTTAAAATGTAAAAAAGGCGCTCATCCTGAGCTTGTCGAAGGATGAAATCATGCTGCATCCTTCGACAAGCTCAGGATGAGCGAGTAATATTATATTAAAATTTACTTATTTAAAAGTGGAAACTTGAGTTTTATTGTTTTTGACGGATAAACAAAACGTTGTTTTTTAAAAGTTTTCTTTTCATATCAAAAAAACATTTCCATCCATATTTTGTTAATTTTTTATCAAATATTGGAAGTGTAACTTTTTCAAGTGTGAATTTATTGCAAAATTCTTCTGTAGCTTTAAAACTCGCTATGCCTGGATTTGCAATTTTTAGGTTTTTTATATTAAGTGTTCCAAAATTTTTTATAAAATAAGGTCTTAACTCGAATTCTATAAATTTGCTTATAGATTTTTTTCTGTTGAAAAAACCAAAATCTTCAATTTCAATCTTATTTTTTTCTTTTTTGATTATAAGTCGATTTTTGCTTTTTTGATCCAGATGAAGAGTGTGAATTTTTTGTGTGTTTAAATTATAACTGTTGTAAGAAAAAGTAGTTAAACTGAAAATTAAAATTCCCGAAAGAATAGCAATTCTTTTTTGTATAGAATTTACTTTTTTAAATGATAGTAACCAAAATGTTGTTAAAGGGATTAAAATTAAAATATAAGGATTTTGTTTTGTAAAAGGGCATAACCATTCTTTTTTACCCAATTCTAGAAGTTTTTGCCATAAAATTGTTGTTTTTTCAAGACTTATTATTAAAAAGTGATTTGGTATACAGAATATTTGAGTAAAAAAAATTAATGAGCTAATAATTAAAAAGACCATTAAAAAAGGAGAAAATATAAGATTTCCAATGATACTCATTTTTGAAATTGGAATTCCCCAACAAATTAGAATAGGAATAGAGATTAAGCTTATCAGTAGATGTGCTTGAACAAAATTGAGAAAATATTTTTTTGATCTAGTAAATATTTTTTTGAGCATTATATTTTTATTTTTCAATTTGTTTTGGGAAAGAAATATATAGATTTTTCCAGAATAAATTTGAACTTCCAGATTGCGGAGGCCTTTTAATTTTCTTTTTAATGAATTCTAAAACTTTTTCTAAATGTTTTAAATTTTTAACTTTTTGGTTTTTATAGTGTAAAATTATTTTTTTTGAATAATATGCCATCATCTCGTTTGCAATTTGGATGCTTTCATTTGCGCTTAGATGGTGTTTTTTAAGTTCTTTATCAAATTCATAAGGAGAATCAAATTTTTGATCATAAAAAAATGATGCAATAGGATGTTCATTTTTAAAGCCGTCTTCTTTTTTCCCAAAGTTTACAATATGGCATCTAGAAATTATTGTAGGTAAGATTGAATTTATATTGTCGGTGTGAAGAATAAAATTATATCCTTCTGGTGGTTCTTCTAATATTTTTAAAAGCCTATTGGCACTGCTTAAATTTAAAGTGTTAGCTTTTTGTAAAATAAAAAAGAATTTTTGATGTTTATCCAAAGCAAAATTTGTTTTTTCAAAAATTATCTGAATATCCTGTACCTTGTAGTCTTTATCAGGATTTAACCATATTAGTAATTCGTGTTGGTTATTTTTTATTTTTCTGCATTGTGTGCAAAAACAGTCGTTTTTTTTGTGTAGACAGAAGATGTTTTGCAAAAACTTTATGGTCTTTGTATTCAAAATATCTTGTGGGCCGACAAATAGTTGCGTTGGAATTAAAACATTGTTGGTCATAATATTAAAAAAATTATTTGCTAATCTTATTTATTAAAGAATTTATTGCTAGGTCACATATTTTTTCAGGTGAAAGCATGCCATCAAGTATTACAATATTTTTTCTATTTTTAAAAATTTTTTCGTAACCATCTAATACTTTTTGCCAAAAATTTGTTTTTTCTTTTTCAAAAGATGTTAATGTTTCGTTTCTTTTAAATATTCTTTTGATTGCAGTTTTGATATCAATTTTAATATAGAATATCAAATCAGGTTCAATGTTATGCATTGCCCAATTGTTGATATTTTTAATCATTTGGATATCTAATTCTCTTGCGTATCCTTGGTATGCAAGCGATGAATCAGCTAGTCTGTCGGAAATTATAATTTTCCTATCTTTTAATGATGGAATTATGATTTGTTTAAAATGTTGTGCTCTGTCTGAAGCAAATAGAAGAAATTCGGCAAGATCACAAACATTTTCTTTTTCTTCATGTAAAATTTTGCGTAATTTTTTTCCTAGTGATGTTCCTCCTGGTTCATTTGTTAAGAGAACATCAAAATTTTTTAAAGTAAGTTTATTACTTAAATTTTTTGCAAGAAGACTTTTGCCTGCTCCGTCTATTCCTTCAATTGATATTAAAAATCCTTTTTTGTTCATGATATTTTTCAAGGTTTTGCTATTTTTAATAATTTTTTCATGATATTACAATATTCTTGTACTTTTTCGCTTATCTTTTTTGCTACATTTTCCTTGTAAGCATGAGATGTTATATTGCGATCATCTATCATATCAATAAGAAGTGATACTTCTTTTTCGTTTGCAAGTTTTGATCTTAAACATTCTCTGAATACTGGTTTTGGATGAGAAAGATCTATGCCCCTTTTTTTAAAAAGATATTCTTTTATGTATTTCCATACTGTATCTACAGAATATTCAAATCTTTGAATTAGAGAATCTCTTAAAATTTGAAAAGCTTCATTTTTCTTTTTTTCATCGATGAATTCCAAGAATAAAGTATGTTGTTCTTTTTCTATTATTGTTATAATTCTTGTAAGGCTAGTTGTAGATTTTATAGCTTCTTCGTATTTTGTTTTTAATCTTTCCATAATATTCCATAATTTAATATTTGGTTTCTCATTTTATCAGAAACATCATTAAAATCTAAAACATCAACAAAAAGCGGAATATTTGATTCTTTTATGTCATCTTTAATTTTTCCAAGTGTTGAAGTTTTTAATTGTTTACTTGCATCAATTGCAATATCTATATCCGAGAATTTCCCATGTTTTTCTGTTGCTCTAGAACCAAATAGATAAATTTTGCATGATGGAAGATATTTTTTGATTATTTCTGTTAATTTTTTTTTATATTGTTCTTTGACACTCATTTTCTTTTCTCACAATCTAATGATTGTTTCTTTCTTTATCCCAGTTTGTTTAATTTTAAATTTTTTTGCAACCTTTTTAATGCATGAGCAGACATATTCAACTTCTTCATTTTTTAATTCTGGCCAAATTGGAAGAGCGAGAATTGTTTGTGTTAAATTTTGTGCTATCGGGCAATTATTTTTTAATCTTTTATCTTTGTTTAAAAATTCTATTTGAGTTAATGCTTTAGGATAATAAATATTTGTTCCTATGCCCATCTTATTTAATTGATAAATAAATTCGTCTCTTTGTAAACAGTTACTTTTAATATTAATGCAATATTGATGAAAAACATGTTTACCGTTATTTGATTCTGGAATTTGTATAAAATCAATATTTGATAATTTTTCATTGTAAATTTTTGCAATAGAACGACGTTTATCGTTCCAATCATCAATAAAATTTAATTTTTCGTTAAGTACTGCTGCTTGAATACCATCAAGTCTACTGTTGATTCCGTACATTGTGTAATTGTAATGAGTTTTGCGTCCATGATTTCGTAGTTGTATAATTTTTTCTGCTAAAAATTGATTATTTGTTGTGCAACAACCTCCATCTCCAAATGCACCGAGATTTTTAGTTGGATAAAAAGAAAAACAAGAAATGTTAGCTTGTGTTCCTGCTTTTTTACCTTGAGAATCAACTGCTCCGATTGATTGGCAAGAATCTTGAATAATCCAAAGATTATATTTTTCTGCTATGAGTTTTATTTTTTTATAATCTGCACACTGACCGAAAATATCTACAGGAATAATTCCAGAGATAGGATGACCAGTTCTTTTTTCAATAAGTCGGTTTTCTTTATATAAAGTATTTTTTTCAATCCAGGTTTCTATTTTTGCTATATCTATGTTAAATGTTTTTGTGTCTATGTCTACAAACACTGGATGAGCTCCTAATGAAACAATTTCACTACTTGAAGAAATAAATGAAAATGGAGTTGTAAGAACGATATCATTTTGTTTAATGTCTAATGCTTTTAAGGCAAGCCATAAAGCATTGGTCCCTGAATTGCATGATATTGCATGTGTAGTTTTTGTATAACAACTGAATTTTTTTTCAAAGCTTTCTACAAAGTTTCCACCTATAAATTTTTGACTTTCAAGTACATCTTTAATAACTAGGTTTAATTTTTCTTTCATATTTTCATATTGTCGTTGTAACGAAAAAAACGGTATGTTTTTTTTCATAGAAATCCTTTTTTTTTAAGAGTGTTTTATAAATTTTTTACTTAATTCTTTACAATGTATGTGACAAAAAAGTTAAAATGTTCGCACATCTTTTTATACAAAATGTTAGCTGTAAATAAAAATTTGTGAAATAAAATTTTATTTATTTGGTGGTTGGCTTTTTATTTTATGGTACTCTTTTGTATTAAGAATATTTTTTTCCCAGAATGTTTCAATTGCAAAGTTCGTTCTTGACATTTAGTCAACACAGGTTAACTTTAGGTGTAAAGAATATTTTTAATTAGTGAAGGTTGAGCTAGTATGAAGTTGAAGGTAGGAGAGTTAGATGAAAGAGTTCAAAAATTCTCTATTTAATTCATTAAATCTATTTTTTATCGATTCTAAAGATATAGAATTTTCAAAAATTTATCCTAGTAAAAGATTTGTATTATTTTGTTTTATTCTTGGTCCCTGAATTTAAGTATCTTTTTGTCTTTTAACAATAAGGAGGAGAAAGTTTGATGGTTCTAATTTTTAATTAAATGTAGAGGAGTAAAGTAAGTAGTTGTTTTGGTTAGCAGTGTTTGCTAGCCTTTGTTTGTTTTATAAAATGAGGGAGAAAAGATGAGGAAAAGATTATTGCAAAAAGTGTTTTTGCTTTCAGCTTTTTTGATGATTCCTCTGGGATGTTTTGGTGTTGTGAATTGGAACAATGGTCATACGATCAGTCCTACTCATAGAGGGCTTGTTCATGATGAAACCTTAAACATAGGTACTGTGGGGGCTACATCAACGATTACCCTTTCATGTGATATTTATGTTCAATCATTACATCAAGATTTAAATATCAATGTTTCTAGTAGTACATTATTAAAATCAGTTAGTGGCCACAATGTATACACACATCTAAGTCTTTTTGCAGATTCAGGAAGAGAAATTACTGTAAATGTTGATTATGACTTAGTATTCACTCCTACAGAAGGTGTAATTATAGCAGATAATAATGATTTTATTCTTACATTTTCTGGAAGAGGAATAACAAGATTTAAATTGAGAGATTATAACGCTAATTGTGACTGGAGTGGAGTTAGTGTTGTTTTTAATAGTGACGGAAATTTTGTAAATCGTGGTAGCATGATAGATTTGGCAAAAACCAGGGTTTACATTTTGATGGATCAAACAAAAGAAGATGCTATCACTAATGGTATAAACAAAGTAATTTTTGAACGTGAAACTTATAATTATAGTTTTCCAGGAACTCCTTGTGATCCTGCTGAATGTCCAGATTGTTATTATGGTCGTCCAGTAAGAGTTATTGTAGCTCCTGGTTCATACATTACTTACCTTTCTACAAATGCTACAGGTTGGCCAAGTGATACAGCTGGTTCAACAGGATATGGAGCGTTAGCATTTGATCCAACACATGCTGGAAATGGTAGAATGGTTTTAGAAATTCAAGGTGATCCTGGTCGTTGGGATGGTACTGCATGTACTTTAACTCATAACTACAATGATGGTGCAGTAATTGTTGATGGACATTATGTTCCAAGTTTTTCAGAATCTGATATTCGTAACAATGTTTATTTAAATGCTAATGCAGGTATAAAAGCTATTTTTAGAATAATAGATGATCTTGCAATAAAGAATTCATCTACTCCAACAACTGCATACAGTTATGATCCTGCAGATACAATTCGTCGTGGATTGCTTGTCATTTGTAAAAATACTACGGTTCCACAATCAGCAAATGATCCTTATGCAGCGATGAAGCTTCCTACAGGACAAACTTATGATTGTGATCATCCAAATACTCATAATGGTGTGTTAGCATATCCTACTTATTGGAAAGATGATTATTCGTGGTATAATGCTTCTGGAAATTATTATGCGCAAAAAACTACAACTGGTTTAGGTACTTACAACGTAAGAACAGGATTTACGCTTGGTCAAAATGGTTGGATGGATATTTATCATAAAACATTTTTAGATTACATTGCATGTGGTATTCCTACTTTAGATTATTTTGCTAATCAAGATTTTTCTGATTATCAAACGTGTAATTATGATAGATGGGATCCAAATATTGATGCTATTAATGGTGTATGGCCTTCTGTATTTAAGTTAAGAAATCCAGCAGCATTTCATGTTGATGGTTTAAATCGTTATCAGAATTATAATGATTCTACAGCTTCCAGACCTTACATGGCTGTTTATACAGAAAGTGGATATACGCAAGGTATTGAAGAATCATCTGCATATAAATATTATGGTACAAATGCACAAATGGCTTTTTATGGTGATGCAAGAGCTTATTTTAGAGCTTGTCATTGTGAGACTGCAGCAGCTGCTTCAACATGTACGATATGTGAAGAGCAATCAGGGTTTAGATTAGGTCCAGAAGATCCTGAATCTGATGCGGATTGTAAATTAGCTCTTGCTAAATCTTATCGTCCTCCTTGCTATGGTCCTTGGTTTGTAGGAGAAGAATATGTTTCTACATGTACCTGGGAAGGTGACATTGTTTATACATTTACAATAGATAGCCAAGCATACAATGGAGAATATATTCCAAGTACTGCAATAACTGCTGGCGAAGGTAAGCATGTAATCGATGTAGAAGGTAGATTAAGAGTTGATACTTTTGCACGTAATGATGCTCCACGTAGAACTATTACTGACGTAATTTCTAATACTCCATATACAGCTGCAAGTAGCACTGAAAAAGGTGTTATCAACATGCCAACTGTATTGATAAATCATAGAGGTGAAGAAACTTTATTAGCTGGAACTGCAGTTACAAGACCTTTGACAAGAGATCAATCATATAGTATTTACGAATCTCCATCAATGTTCTTGAATGATAGCATTGAATTGTACAATACAAAATATGAGCACAATGATGTAGTAAAAGCAATGTCAATGGATCCATCAGCAGCTCTTCCTGCAATAGTTGGTGGTGAAAGACTTTACTTTATGAATACTGTTTGGTCTGCATATTCTAATGATGCTTTTTATTTTGAACATTTTGAATATCCAAAAATTTATCTTTATAATTCCGAAGTAAATCTTCATGAATCTTTAGTTTCATCAGGTGTAAGATGGTTATTCAAAGAAAAACTTTTTAATATTGGAACATGGTATCAAGCTGCAACGCTTGCAGCTCTTGGAGATTATGGCATAAAGGTTTTCAGTACTTCTGCTGACAATACTTCAGTTTTAAGATGTTATGATCATGGCGATGATCTTGATACCTTGCAAAAAGGTTATGGTCGTATGTTCATGGTTGGATGTGGTAACAATCTTATGGCAAATGATAGTAGTAACTCTGTAGTAGAGAGTGGCTTTGTCAATGGCTATAGAGGTGGTAAGTCTCCACGGTATTCAGATAACCTAATTCCTACTGAAACAATAAAACTTTCTTTGTGTTCAGCATTTGATTCAGGGTTTACTCCTAGAGGTGGAATACTTCCTACAAATGAAGATGAAAGAGCATATCATTTATTTTTACTTTCTAGAAATGAAAACACTGGTGGTGGTGTATCATATATGTCTTTAGGTTGGACATCAACAGTTGGTGATCAAGCAAATGCACCATGGTTATTAACTGTAGGAAATAATGCTGATCAATTTGTAATAGCAGCTACGTCTGATTCTTCATTAACAGGAACTTATCCTATTCCAGCAACTCTTTCTGTTGATGGAAATTACTATTATTTTGGTGGAACAGATTATAGTGGAAATAAAGCAAAAATTCCTGTAACTATCAAGGGACAAGGAAGTGTAATTTATTCTAACCATGGTGGAAGGTTTAGTATTACGCAACCATTGTCAAGTGGAGTTTTTGATACAGCTCAACATGGTTATGATTGTTTTGTAGACACGCAAATTGCATATAGATTATGGCCAACAGAAAATCTTTGCGGAATGATTGATCTTCCAAAAGATCAAGTAGTTTATGGTGATTCTTATGTTACGGCCTTTGGAAGACAACCATACGATATTGATACAAGTATTAATAATGGAGATCTTAGAGTAAGGGTTTATAACACAATTGTTCCAACCGGTAGAATAGCAAAAGATCAAAAATCTGGTGAAGAAGTTGTTATACCATGGAACACTAGAACTTATACTCAAAGAGGTTGGGATTCATCATTTATACCTGTTAAAAACCTACCAACTCGTTATACAGCCATTGTTGATGATGCAGTAACACTCCCTGATAATCTTTTGACATTTAGTACAAATGATTATGTAACACAACTTAAAGTTTCTGGTGCAACTTTAGCTGATCCACTCCATCTTCTTATCACTGGTGATAGACATGGACATGGATTTGGTTGGGTAAAAGAAATTGTTTCATTACCTTCAGATCCTTCTGTTTTGGGTGAAGGTGATCATGGAATGATTTTCTTGAATAATGGAGGACGTATTGGTCTTGGTACAAGAGATTGGAATGATCTTTCTGAAGGTTCTTGGAATAAGCTTGGTAAAGATCATGTAACAATTAGTCCTGATTTTGGAAATTGTCGGGTTGATGTTAATTCCGATCTTATTGTTACAGATCCAGTTGCAATTGTTCCTACAGTAAACTTTGGTCTTAATAAGACTGAAAGAATAACTTTCTATGCAAAACAGGCTCACAAAATAATAATTCCAGCTGGTGGAGAGTTAGACTTAAGTTCTTTTGGAAATACTAATCAACAACAGATTGCATTTGGTGGAAAAGTAAAACTGATTTTTGAGGCAGGTTCAACTCTTAGATTTCCAAATATTTCATCTGGAGAATATCCTGTCCTTTACATGAATGATGAAAGTGAATTGATTTTCTTAGGTGAACATGAAGCAAGTAAAGATGAGTATGCTAGCATAACTGCTGCCGATGCCAATAAGATTAAGATTGTTGGTGAAGGTAGAATTTGGTTGAATAAGAATGCAAAAATGAGAGTTATGCGAGATGCACACGTTGCAGTGCAAAGTGATACTAATTCGCCAACTACGGATTTAATAATTAGTGTTCGACGTCAAGGTGCAATTTACATAGGTGATGATAATCAAGCTGGTGGTGCTTTTGAAATTGGAAATCCTACAGATACAGCAGGTTCAATAAACTTCACGTTAGCTCTAGATGGACCACGTGCTTTATTCCATATTGCTCGTGGCGGATTTTTTGGACTTGGAGTTGGAATTGTTAATAAGAAGTCTTGGGTAGAAACATCTTATCCACCTAACGGTGATGCAGTTTCAACTAATAATCCAACTATAAGTGGAAGTGGAACACTTACATGGAATCCTTCAACTAAAGCTTGGCAGGTAAAAACACTTTACGATGTTGCTACTCTAAGCATTATTTTAGGTTCTAATGGTGGAATTTTTGAGCATAAGAACATATTTGATGGTTCTGATTCAAGAGGGTCATTGATGGCTATCGGACCAATTTCAAGTTATTATTACTTTGAAATCAATAATCCTTATGTTGCAAGAATTCATGGTGGTGGAAACTTGATGTATTTGGCAGCAGGTTCAACAGCTCGTGTAAATATGTGGGATTATGCAGATGCTGTGGATCGTGATGACGGAGATAGATATTCTATTCTAGGTTCAGCAAAAGTTATTATGCAAAAAGTTTCTGGAGATTTACCAAATTCTACATTAGCTTCAACAGCTAATGGTGGACAATCGTTTACCAGTGGAACAGGAATTTATCTTGATCTTTTCACTTACCTAAAATATCCAGTTTATACCGAATTGAATACAAAGCTTGTTTGTTTTGCTTCAACTGAGTTTCAAAATTACATGGGCTATGTAAATTACTCAACGTATGTTACTCCATCTAAGAATTATTCTACGCCTGGAGCACAGATTGTAAGAAATACAGACGTGAACGTAATAGGTGAGGGTGATCCTGAGTTGGGCCTTGAAGAAGGAATTCTTGGTTCACCAAATGGATATGATCCTGATCCATTAGTTGTAGTCGGTAGAAGATAATAATCCACAAGAGGAAGGCGAAAGCCTTCCTCTTCTTAAAAAAAGTTTTTTAAAATTTTTAGTGTTAAAGTCAGAAAGGTACCAGAAAAGTTAGGGAGAAATGATGAGAAAGCGTTTAACCAAATTGGCTCTTGCGGGAATTTTGGTTGCAAGCGTAATGCAGGCAACCGAGTTTCGTTCCCCATGGCTGTCGGAGCGGGGGCCATTGAGATATAAATTTGAAAAAGGAGATCCAGATAGATACAGCTTAGATTTTTACTCTTTTACACATCGAAGAGAAGCCCACAAAGCATTTTTATCACACAGTACAGACACTCATCCACTTACTGCTCTTTTTTTTAATAAGGCAGATTTTGCATTAAATGAAATTTTTTATAATTCTGCAATGGATACAAATGCAATAAATTATAATCCATTTATGAATATTATGAAAATTCATCCACGTGCAACATATTATGAATGGGGTGCAGATATTGGATGTAGATTTGAGTATCCAGTTTATCAGGATAAAGGAAGAATTGGATTTAGATTAAATATTCCATTCAGATTGATTGAAATTGAAAGAGAAAATATCACAGATAAACTTGATGATACAGTAGAAGATTATATTTTACCAAGACATGTGACTGTTGAGACTGGTGTTGCAAGTGCTGGGACTGCAAATGTTTTGGCCAAAGCATACAATTTAGGTTTTATAAATAAATTAATCTATACTAGTGGTGGAGCGAGAAAAAATGCTCTTGAACGTGGAAATAACCAAGTAGATATTTTTGGAACTAAATTAGCCTTGTGGGATGTAAATGATGCTAAAGATAAATCTATACAAGGTTTAAAAATGCTTGCAGGTATTATATATAATGAAGCTGGGAAAAAAGTACCAAATGAACCAGATTCCCCTTTAGCAAATTATCATTGGGCATTTAATGCAGGTGATACTGAAGGTAAAGCTATCGGAGATAGACAAAAACATTGGGTTAAAGAAGGTGGAGATCCGAATAATGCGAATGCTGATGGTTATGATAAATTAAGAAAAATTTCATTTTTTACTTTAAAAGATAGTGGTGGTAATCCACAAGATTATTCAACTATAAGCGCAACTAAGCTAGATGAAATGTGGTTGGTTCTCGGTTATGATAATGGAATTCTTCCTACTGGAGCAAAAAATATTGCTGATGGTGTCGATAATGTAATAGCTCAATATCTTGACGATCCTTATCAGTGGCTTTTAACTCAGGGTAATTACGGGCTTGAAACCGATAGACGCACTGGTTTTGGTGATATTGATTTAGATATTTTCTACGAACACATGTTTTCTGATGAGTGGGTTTTTGAAGGTATGCTTGGTGTTCGTTTTCCAACAGGAAGCGACGATGATTACACATTAAACCCATTTAAGGCACATCTTGGAAATGGTGAACACTTTGAAATAAAAATTGGTTTGATGGCTGCTTGGCAACCAATTTCTTGGATGAATGTAAAACTTGATTCTTATTTCTCTTTTGTTCTTGAAGCAACAGAAAAAAGATGCGCAGTATTTGAAGGTTCACAAATCAAAAACATGGGTCCTGTCGTTAATGCAGATGTTGATTGGCAATATCTTGTTGCTCGTTTAGATTTCAACTTTTTCCATTTAAAAAACAAAAGAATTTCAGGATTACTTGGTTATGAATTTTATTTCAAAACCGAAGATGATATAGATTTTAAGAGTACTCAAATGCAAGAATGGTCTGGTGCATATTATGGAACTGTTGCTCAAGCAGCTTTAGAGGTTCCCGCTGTAACAGATCTTGAGCTTAAAAAGAATCTTTCCAATAAACTTGCAGAAAAAAATACAGAAGCAATTGGACATAAAATTCGAACTGAAGGACGTTATCAGGTCAATCCATGGTTTGAACTTATGGCTGGTGGATCATACACATTTGCAGGAAAAAATTTACCTAGAGAAACTGACATACACGCCGGATGGAGCATTAGATTTTAGTTTGGAATTAAAAGATTGTGTCAGCAAAATTTTGTAAAAAATTACTTTTTTCTGACGCAATCTTTCTTTGAAATTTAAAAAATATTGAAATATGTTTCCACAAAGTGATATAAAATAATTCAAGTTGCTTCTTTGAAATAAGTAAATTTTAATGTAAAGTTGCGTGCTCATCCTGAGCTTGTCGAAGGATGAAAGCACGCTGTATCCTTCGACAAGCTCAGGATGAGCACGCAACTTTACATTTTAATTAAATTTTAGATAGCAACTTGAGTTAAAATATTAAGTTTTTAATAAGTGAAAGGATCGAAAAATAAGGAGAAATAATGAGAATTAAGTTGTTAAAATTGGCCATTCTAGGGAGTGCGATTTTTAGTGTGGTGAACGCCACAGAATTTCGTTCCCCGTGGATCTCGGAACGAGGGCCAATTAGATATAAGTTTGAACGAGGAGATCCAGATAACTATACACTCGATGTTTATAGCACGATTCATCGGAAGGAATCTCACAAAGCGTTTTTAAAACATGGAACTGACACAAAACCTTTGACAGCACTTTTTTTCAACAAATCTGATATTCCATTAAAAGAAATCTTTCCAAATTCAACGATGAGTACAGATGCGAAATACTACAATCCATTTATGGATCTTATGACGATTCATCCACGTGCAACATATTATGAGTGGGGATTTAATCTTGGATGTCGTTTTGAATATCCAGTGTGGCAAGATATCGGAAGAATCGGATTTCGTGTAAATGTTCCATTTCGATTGATTGAAATGGAAAGAGAAAACATTGTAGATAAACTTGATGATCCAACCGAAGAATGGATTTTGCCACGACATGTTTCGGTTGAGACTAAAGATATTGCTCCACATGGCACTGCAAATGTTTTGGCCAAAGCATACAATCTTGGTTTTATAAACAAATTGTTTGCAGCCCCTGATCGTACTTTGGCTCTTGAAATGGGCGATAACGAGGTGAAAGTTTTTGGGCAAAATATAAAATCGATTAATGCGCTTGCTGATAACCAAAAAATGGCGACTAACATTCAAACTCCAGCTGGAGTTATTTATACTTACCAAAATGGTAGGCCTCGTGAACCAGGTGCTGATCAAAAGTGGGCATTTAATTTCGGGAATAATGTAGCTGATAATGGTTGGGGTGATCACGCAATAGATCTTAATGGAAATCCAGCAGTAGCAGATCTTAATACTGTTAAAGTTTTAAGAAAAGGGATAGCTCTTTTTAATAAAGCCATAATTTATACTACGCTTGGTCAAAACCAAACTCAACTAGAAAAGATGTGGTTGGTTTTAGGTTATGAAAATGGAATTTTACCTGTTGGAGCAAAATGTATTAAAGATGGAATTGAAAATGCAATTAAATCGTATGAAGCCGATCCTTATCAGTGGCTTTTGGCTTATGGTCCATATGAATTTGAGACGCGAAGACTTACTGGTGTAGGTGACATTGATCTTGATATTTTTTATGAACACACATTTTCTGATGAATGGATTTCTGAGGTGATGATGGGTGTAAAAATTCCTACAGGTAATCATGAAGATTACGTAGGAAATCCATACAAAGTTCATCTTGGAAATGGTGAACACTGGGAATTTAAGGTTGGTGGAATGCTAGCATGGCAACCTCTTAAATGGATGAACGTTAAATTTGATATGTATTTCTCATGGGTTTTGGAAGCACTTGAAAAAAAATGTGCAGCATTTAAAGGTGCCAAAATTAAAAACATGGGTCCTGGTGTTAACACAGATGTTTGTTGGGAATATTGGGTTAGCCGTTTAGATTTCAATTTTTTCCATCCAAAAACAAATGATATTTCTGGAACAGTTGGTTATGAATTTTATTATAAAACGAAAGACAATATTTATTTCAGAGAATCTCAAAAGACACCATTTTATGGATCACATCATACTGATGCAACTAATCTTCTTAAATCTGATCTTGATAACACTCTTGCTGAAGCCAACACAGAAGCAATTGGTCACAAAATTCGTTCTGAAATTAGATGCAAATTAGATAAAGAACTTGAAATTTTTGCTGGTGGTTCATACATGTTTGCTGGACAAAATTTACCACGAGAAACAGATGTTCATGGAGGATTTAACGTTAGATTTTAGTGTTTAGTTTGTAAGTTTTTGGAATAAAATAAAAACTGGACGGATTTTTACCCGTCCAGTTTTTATTTTTTGCTTGTTCTTATTTTTATAAATTGCTAATATTTTTAAGCGATTTTTCAAAAAATTTAGTTCTTAATTTTCTAATTAAAAAGGAGAGAATTCTATGAAACTATTTTTCAAAAATATTTGGATGTCAGTTTTTATAATGATGTTTTCTTGTTGTTTTTTTATAGCAAAAGCAGAAAAAAGATATGCGGAAGATGTTTTTAAAAGATGGCTTGATATTCAATATGTTCTTTCAGACGTTGATTTGCGTGAGATGAAAAACATTTTAGATGAAAATAATTTAAAAGATTTAAAAGATAGATATGAGAATAATCTTGAGTATTTAAAAACATTGATAATATTTTATAATCTTAATTCCAATAAATATCTTGAAGATATATTTTTTAATAGTTCTTTACCTCAAAATTCTGATTTAATAGAAAAATTTTATTATATGTATGATTTGATGGAAACAAATTTTTTGGGGTTTGTTGATTATTTGATAGAAAAAGATTTTAATAAGGGTTCTGTAAATTCTGAAGAAGATAAAATTAGCGTTGATATTTTATTAAGCAAATATGGATTGATTACTCAAATTATGTTTGAGCAATCAGATTTTTTTAAGTTGTTCAAATTTATGCTTGCTGTTGGAAATCGTTTTTTTGAATTTTGTTATTATGATAAAACTTTTCCAAAATATAAAAATATGCTTTTAGATAAATCTTTATATCCTATGGCACGATTTTTGCATACAGTTGTTTGGCAATATTTGATAAGTTTTGGGTGGAAATGGTGGCATGAAAATTGTTTAGATGAGATTAAAAAAAGATGTGATGCTGGTGCGCAGCTTATTTATATTGCAGGTGGTTCTGATATTTACATGCCAATAAAACGTGGAATTTATAACATAAAAATTGTTGATCCTTTTCTTCCATCTCAAGAAAGATTTTATGTTCAAGATTGGCAATGGCTTGCGGTAGGAAATGATGTTAGAGGTGGTATTGGAGATGAGATAGAGTTTGTTTTTGATGATAAGATTATTTTGCTTAAAAGAGTTGAGTACAAAATTTTAGGTAGAATGTTTCCAATACTTTCAACTGGAGGAATGGTTGAATTACCTGAAAGTAGAACAATTTGGAATGTTTATGATGTAGCCAGTGAGAATAAAAATAAATTTCTTGGAAAAATAATTTTTGAAAGACGATTTTGTGAACAGAGTGATTTTGTATCTGGGCCAGATAAAGTTGTTTTGATGTCCACAACTGAGATGATATCTTCTATCGATATTGAGGAAAGTGGTGGATGGGGAATAGATCCATACAAATTTGATGAAAATTTTGAAATTTTTGTAAAGCAATTACGTAAGCCAATTAGTACAAGTGTTTTGTGCAATATTAGGTTTGCATGTGAAAATCTAACTAATTTACAGTATATGTTGTTAACATCAGATCCAACTTGATAAGTATTTTTAAAGTTTTTTTAAATAAAGAGGTTTATGAGTAATGAAGTTTTCTGTAAAAAAATTTTTAAATATTTTTGCAATTGTTTTTATTTTAATGTCTTGCAAAAGTTTATTTCCAGTGACAAAACGAGCTGATGAGGTTTTTGAGAAATGGACTAAAATTCAAAATGTTTTTAAAGAAATTAATATAGAAAAATTTGGTAATAACTTAGATAATACAGTTTTTATTTTTCTTAAATCAAGATATGCCTCTGTTTTAAATTTTTTACAGACTTTATCTGTTGTTTTTGATTTATTGCCAAAAGAATATATTGAAAATGGATTTTTAAAAACATCGATTCCTTCAGATGATCTTTTGGAAAAAAGATTTAAATATTTGTGTAATTTATTTCAAAATGATATTCCAGGATTTATTAATTATTTAAGAAAGAATAATTTTTTAAATAAGAGGACAAATTCATTTTCTGTTTCAGGAAATTTGGATGAATACAGAGATATTTTAAGTTTGATTTTTTTTTGTAAAAATATTTTTGACATGGAACAAGTTTTGTTTTCTGTTGCAAACAAATTTTTTGAGTATTGTTTTTACAAAAAAACATGGCCTATGTTTGAAAAGTTACAATTAAATGAAGATGAGCATTCTATTACAAAGTTTTTGTATTCGATAATGTGGTTTCATTTAGCTGGTAATGGGTGGAAGAATTGGAGTGCAAGAGCTCTTAAAAATTTAAAAAAAGAAGCGAAGAATGGAAAAGAGATAGTTTATATTGCAGGTGGATCTGATATTTATCAGCTAATAAAAAATGGAGTTTATAATATTAGAATAATCGATCCGTTGTTACCATCTCAGCCAAAATATTATGCACAAGGATGGAATTTTTTAATTCATCCATCTTCATTGGCTGGTGTGAGTTATTTTAATTTGGATGGAAGTTTATTAGAATCAGACAAAGTTGATGAAAAAGATGGGATTGGAGATATTATAGAGTTTAATGTTGATAGCAAAAAAATTGTAATGAAACGTGAGTCATTTAAATTTATTGGTGATACACTACGATCAAAACTTTCTATAGGAAAAATTGCTCAGATTGAAAAAAGTGAAACCGTTTGGGGGATTTATGATTGGAATGGGAAAAAATTAGGAAAATTTACTATTGAACGTCGTTTTGTAGGACAAGATGATTTTGAATATAAAGATGATCGAGTAATTTTGATATCTTTTAATGAATTATATTTTATTTCAACCACAATTAATAAGGGTGGATGGGGAATTAATCCTTATCGATTTGATAAAAAATTAAAAATCTTTGTCAAACAATTGCATAATCCTATTAAATCATGTGTAAGTCAGAACATGAGAAAAGCTTTTGAGCAGCTTGAGTTTAATTACATCGCACTTGGAACTTGTATTGATTAAAGTTTTTATGTTTCTCCACACCGTTTGTCCCGAGTGACTTGTCTTGAGTAACCGCATAGCGGTGTATCGAAGGATCGAGGGATTTGAACGGTATTAATAAATGTTAAATTTGTTTTAGATGTTGATTTTTTAAAATTTTTATAGATTTTGTGTGCCATTAGCGATGTGTTTAAAAAAAATGTACAATATCTTAATAAAGTTAATGAGATTACATATTTTTTAAGAAAATTAAAAAAAGTTATATAAAAACGTAAAAGGATTTTAAGTGATAAATGAGAAAATAGATGCTTTGATTGAACAAACATTTTTTTTAATTGAAAAACAAAAAGAACTTTTTGATAAATCATTTTCTTATTTTGATTCTTTAATATCTTTAGTTGATAGTGAATTAAAGAATGTTAACATGGATGAAGATTTGCCGGAAATTGAGGATTTAAAATTTATTTATGATTATCTATTAAAAAAGAAAGATAAGATTTGTGAACCTATCAAAGAAGATATTGATTTTTTAAATGAACAGTTAGAAGCTATAAAGAAGATAAATAAAATGCAAGATCCTAAAAAAGCTGAATCTGTTTTAAATATGATTTTACCTGAAGATGAAAAACTTTTAGAGACACAAATTTTTAAAGATCAAATATTAAAAGATTTGCATGAATCTGATAAAGAATTTGAAATTATGTTTGATGATTTAAAAAATGCAATTGAGCAAAGAGACTGGCATAATTTAAAGTTGACTTTTGAAGCAATGGAAAGTGAGGATGAAGAAAAAAATGTTGATGAAGAAGAATCTTCTGAATGTTTAGGATGCAGTGGATATTCATCTGAAAATGATTATTGTTCAGAATTAGATATATTTAGTGAGCTTAAGCAAGAAGATAAAAACGAAGATGATTAAAATGAAAATAATATTTTTTATTTATGAACCGAAGTTTCTATGTGAGAAAAATAAAGAAAAAGTAAAGGAAGCTATCGAAATGTGTCCTGTAGGCGTAATTGAGATTGAAAAATAATTGATTATAAAAAAATAAATTTTAAGTAGGGTTTGGAGTGAAAATAGCAAAATTATTAAAATCGTTATTTTTATTTATGAACCGAAGCTTTAGCGAAGGTTTATTAAATAAAAAAGATAAAATCGAACAAAAATTTTATTCTAAAATTAAAAATTCTTTTACAGTAAATGGAAAACTGATTTATGCCGGAAGTTTGTTAAAACTGGCATATGAAAAATTTTCTAATAAAACTGCATTAATTTGTGAAGATAAATCTATTAATTATCAAGAGTTATATTTTAGATCTATTTTTTTAAGTCAGAAATTGAGACAGATAGGAGTAAATCCTAAAGATAAAATTATTTTATACTTTGAAAACTCTATAGAATTTTATATTGCTTATTTTGCGATATGGCAGGTTGGTGGTGTTGTTGTTCCTGTAAATATTTTTTTGCATAAAATGGAACTTGCAAACATTATTAATGATTGCAAGCCAAAAGTTGCAATAGTATCTAATTCTTTGAAAGAAAATTGGGAGGTTTTAAAAAAGGAAAAATTGGTAAACAATTTTCCTGAAATTTTAAGTAATGAAGATTTTGATTGGAATGAGCATACTTTAAAAGAAATTGAAAAAACTTGTTTAGAATTTAAGATAGACAAACTTGAAATAGATAAACTTTGTTTATTACTTTATACGTCTGGTACAACAGGAAAATCAAAAGGTGTAATGCTTTCTTCTGATAATATTATGACCAATCTGATTCAATGTTATGCGCGATTAAAAATGTTTGGGCACAAAGATGGCGAGAGATTTTTTTCTGTATTACCTCTTTTTCACGTTTTTGCTCAAAATTCATGTTTATGGCTTCCTATCATGACAGGATCGTGTGCCATTGTTGTAAAAAAGATAGATAGAAAACTTATTTTGAATGGATTACAAAAAAAGCCATCAATATTTTTTGGATTTCCAGCACTTTATGGAATGCTTTGTCTTTTAAAAACTGCTCCGCTTGATTCTGTAAGAATTTTTGTTTCTGGAGCAGATATGCTTCCAGATAAAATTCGTAGTGCATTTGCTTTAATTTATGGTCGTAAAATATGTTCTGGATATGGATTAACAGAGGCGTCACCTGTTGTTGCACTAAATTATCATAATCAAAATATGAAAACTAATGTTGTAGGAGAGTCTTTAGTTGGAATAGAATGTGACATTAGAGATAAAGGTGGTAAATCATTACCATATAATTGTATTGGAAGTTTGTGGATTAAAGGTAAAAATATAATGTTGGGTTATTACAATGAAGAAGAGCAAACATCTCATGTTCTTAAAGATGGTTGGTTGTGTACTGGTGATCTTGCATCTTTAGATAAAAATAATATGTTGGCCATAAGAGGTAGAAGTAAAGAATTAATAATTCATAAAGGATTTAATATTTATCCACAAGAAATTGAAAATGTTTTAATGTCATATTCATTGGTTTTTAAGGCTGCAGTTTTTGGAAAAGAGGAAGAGGCGTTTGGGCAAATACCGATTGCATTTGTAGCTGTTAAAAATAAACATGTAGGTTTAGAAAAAAAATTAAGAGAACATTGTGCTGGGTACTTGGCACAGTATAAAATTCCACGTAAATTTGTTTGTCTAGATGATTTACCACTAAATAATACAGGAAAGGTTGATAAAAAAAGGATCTTCAAAGATTATGAGTCTATTTTATATTGAAATAAGTCTGTTTTTTGTTGCTCTTTTTTTTGCAGGACTTTTTGCTTTTTTAGAAACAGCATTTACGGCATTACGTCTTTTTGAAATTAAAGAGTTGCAAGTAAGTTTTTCTAGATTTAGAAAGCTTTTTTCTTCTTGGGAAAAAAATCCTCAAAGAATTTTAATCACAATTCTTATAGCCAATAATTTTGCTCATGTTATGTCTTCGGTTTTGGTAGCAGAAATTATGGAGCGTATTTTTGGTGGGATTGGTATTTTAATTGGGGTTGGAATTGCAACTATCACAATTCTTATTTTTGGTGAAATTATTCCTAAAACTATTGCAAAGTTGCATAATGAGAGAATATTTAAAGCTTCATTATGGCTTATAAACCTTTTGTTTCATCTTTTATATCCAGCAGTAACATTTTTATTGTTGATAGCAGATTTTTTGTTTCGTAAAGCTGGAAGAGGTTATATTCTAAAAAAACCTCATGATGTTATTACAGAAAAAGAGATAAGATTTTTGATTGGTTATAGCGATAAAAAAGGTTTGATTGAGGCAGAAAAATCAGAAATGTTACAAAATATTTTTGGTCTTGGACAAACGTTTGTAAATGAGATAATGGTTCCAAAGACTGATATGATTTTGTTAGATGTAAATTCTAGTTTGCAGCAAGCTATGAATATTTTTACAAGATTTCATCTTTCTCGAATTCCTGTTTTTGAAGGTAAAGAAGATAATATTATTGGAATGATTTTACAAAAAGATATTTTTGATGTTATTTCAAAAAAACATAATAAATCATTAAAAGATTTTGTTAGAAAGATTTTATTTGTTCCTGAGACAAAACGCTTAAACCAGCTTTTAAGTGAATTTTTAAAAAACAGAATGCATATGGCGATACTGATAAATGAATATGGTGGAGTTATGGGTCTTGTAACACTTGAGGATGTTTTAGAAGAGATTGTTGGCGAGATAAGAGATGAGCATGAAAGCATTCATACAGAAATAGTTTTGCTTGATAGTGGAGGATGGATTATAGATGCCAAAATTAGCTTAGAAAAATTGCAAGATATTTTGAATATTACTTTTGATGTAGAAGACTCTGTAACACTTGCAGGATTTTTATTAGAAAAATTACAACATCTTCCAAAAAAGGGAGAACGGCTTTTTTACAAAAATTATTGTTTTCAGGTTCAGCAAGCAAGTTCAAAACGAGTTTTTCAAGTTTTGGTTTTTGAAGAACAAGAAAAGATGGTAGAAAAAAAAGATGAGAAAGCGGCTGTCCCTTTTATTTCAGATGAAAAAGAAAAACGTACTTGGAATTAGAAGTTAACATTAACGTGAGTTTGATATAAAAATATCCATATTAATCTATTTTTAAATATCAAGTTGCCGTTCAAATACTTCGATACGATTTTTTATAACTAAAAAATCACTCAGTACGAACGGCCAAGAATAGGAAATTTTTTTGATTAGTCGTTTGATACGATTTTTGATAACGAAAAAATCACTTAGTATGAACGGTGTATAATAAATACTTATCCTTCAGCCGTTCGTGGTGAGTGCCGAGCTTTGCGAGGCGTATCGAACCATTTGAACGGCATTAATAAACTTTGAATTTATGTCAGCATTATTTTTTTATTTTGTTGGATGTTTTAAACTGATTTTGTTTAAAAGAATTCCTATCCCAAGAATTATCAAAAAAGGTAAAATGTATTTTATTCCAGATTCTATTAGTTCAACAATACAAATATAAAATATATAAATACAACTTAATGTTGATATAGTTGCCAAAATAATTTTTTTGAGATTTTTTTTTCTAATGTATATTACAAGAAATGCAATTGCACATAAAAGATATGTAATTATTACTGCAAAAACGCTCATTGTAATTAAATAATGAGCGTTTTGTGTTATAAATAAAAATAAAATTGTAATAAAACTTTGTATTGCAACACAAACCCATGGAATATTATATTTATTTAAAAGTGTTAATTTTTTTGAAAAAGGAATATTTTTTTCTTGCGCAATTGCGTAAAGAATCCAGTTGTTTGTATAAAACATTCCATAAAAACCACCAAGAAAAGATGAGAGAATACAAAGTTCTATAATTCTATTTCCAATGATAGATAAGTAAGGGTTTGAAAATAGTCTTGGTAAGATTTCTAAAAATGGCTTTGAAGAAGTTACGCCATGAATTGATAGTAAGCAGAATTGAAGTATTGTGTAAATTGCCATTATCAATCCAAAAGATATTAAAATTGCTTTGCCGGTGCCTTTTTTCCCGTTTTTTATTTGATGAGCAATTGAACAACATACTTCAAAACCCATGTAAGCAAAAACTACAAGTGGTATACTTTCAAAAAAACCTGATATATTTAGTGGAGCAGTTATTATATTTTTTGCATCAAAAAGAAAGAAAGATGAAATTACTACAAAAAATAGAGGAATTGATTTAAGTATTGCAAAAGTTATAATTGCTTTTTCTAAAAAATTTATGTTGGTTAAATTTAAAAGACTAAAAAATAATATTAAAATTATATCAAATTGAAGATTGCTGAGGTATAAAGTTTTTAGTACAGGTTCAAATCCTAAACGTCTGATTCCCAATCCAAAGAAATGAATTATGATTGCATTTCCTGCTATACATCCTATAAAATATCCCCAACCAGAAATAATTCCCCAAAAATTACCTAGTGCTTCTTTGCAGTATATATATAAGCCACCGGCTCTTGGATATATATTTGAAAGTTGAGCAAGAACTAGAACAATTGGTAAAAGAATTATTCCCCAAATTATCCATGTTACTGGTGCAAGAATACCACTTTTTTTTAAAATTCCTTGTGCTCCTATATAAAAAGCACTTCCGATAATTACATTTATATTTATAAGTATTGCTGTTGTTATTGATATTTTATTTTTTACCATATTTTTTATTTATCTTTTGATTTCCATTCTTGAATTTTAAACATTAAAAAACCTACTATAACCAAAATTATAAGTGGAAGTGTGTATACAAATCTAGTTATTGTATCTTTTGATATGGCAACAAAACTGTAATGAGCCAAGATGTAGCATGATATAAATGCAAGAATAGTAGGAATTCTTTTTAACCAAATCTTTTTCTTTTTTTGTATTAAGAAAAGTGAAATTATGGTTAGTGTAAATGCTCCTATTATTCCAATATTACATATTGGCGCAAGCATTTCTTTTGTTGTTATAAAATATATAAATATAAATGTTGTAATACCAGTTACCCATATAGAAAAAGCAGGTCTTTGTTGTTTATTGGTTTTTTTTAATAAAGAAGAAAAAGGAAGAAGATTATTTTTTGCAAGAGAATGTAGGTTGGCAGAATTTGCAATTAGCAGTCCAAATGCTGTTCCAAAATAACTGGTTATTATTGCAGCTGATATTATGCTATTGATCAATGTTAAAAAGATTTCATATTTTATGTTTAAAAATTTAGGAAAGCCAACGGCTTTAAATTCTATCAAATTTTGTGGGGTCATTATGTATGATACACCCAAGTGAAAAAGTGTATAAATTGCTGCTACAATAAAAAATGCTAGAAGAGTTGCTCTTGGTGCATTTTTTTCTTCATTTTCTATAAGATGACTTATGTTACATGAGGATTCAAATCCCCAAAAAGCAAAAAGGGCAAATGGAAGTGCATATGGAATTTTTTTTAAATGTGATAGTTTTATAACAAGGTGTGGGTTGAAGTAAAATACCATAACTAGTATTACAAAAAAAATAGGGAATAGTTTGAATAAAGTAATAGAATTTTGAATTTTGCTTATTGTAGAGATATTTAAAAGATTTAATAAACAAAATATTGTTATTAATATTATGCTGAAAAGTATTGCATGGTCATTAATTACTTTTATGTGATCAGATAATGAGTTTTGTAAAGCTATAACCAAAATTCCTGCACAAGATGCATATCCAAGATAATAAAACCATCCACTTAAAAATCCAGCTGTTTTATTGATACCAATTTCACTATAGTTATAAAAACTACTTTGTCCTGGAAGAAATTTTGTGATTTGAGTGATACTAAAAACTATAGGAAAAAGAATAAATGCAACAATTGGCCAACCAATAAAACTTGAAAAATCTGAACTTTTAGCCATTAATGCCGGTGCAATAAAAATTCCAGCTCCTATCATAATGTTTATATTCATTATTATTGCTGCAAAAAGAGAAATTTTATTTTTTTCCATAAAAAAAGGCCTTTTGTCGTTTAAAAAATAATAAAATATAAAGTATATTGTTATTATAACGTAGTTTTGGTGATTTTGTAATCATTATAAATCCAAAGTAATATTTAGAAAATCTTTTTTTATTTTGATATAAATTGTTTATTTCTTTTTATAATTTATAAAAATTTTAAATAATTGACTTATTCTTATTGAATATAATATTTATCTAAGAAGTGGTTAATATTTTTTTCATTTTTATAAAGGGAAGTATGTATGAAGAATAAGATATTTTATTCAATTTTGTCGTTTTTTATATTTTCTACATGTTTTATTAATGCTTCAAAGCTTGTTTTTATTAATAACATAGATTCAAAAAGGACAGTGTACGTTAAGTTAGTAGGTTGGAAAACACTTTTAAAGAAAAAAGTAAAAATAGTAAAACCAGGTAAATATGTTGTTTGGTCTCCAGATATAAAATCCAATATAAAACAAAACATATTAAAATATGGTTTTAATAAGAATAAATTAGATATAACAATTATTTTGGACAAACATAAGGGTTATTGTGTTCCTAAAGGATATATAAGAAAAATATCTTTAGAAACGAAAAATACTTATCAACTACTTTTGTTTGATAGAGAAGGTAGAGCAACATCAAAATCATTTAAAATAGGTTTGGATTTATTAGAGAAAACAAGGGAAGTAGCTTTAAATGTTTTTCATAGAGTTTTTGCTTTACCAAGAAAACTTATAAAAAATGTTAAAAATCCATTAAATCCAGTTCCATATAAAATAATTCACAAAAATCCTTATGCTAAAACACAAGCAGAAGTTCGTGTTGGTGGAAACATAGCGTGTGAAAATGAAAGAAATGCTTTTAAAAACCGTCAAGAAAAAGTAAAAAAAGCGCAAGAAGAGTTTTTAAATGTAAAGTTTGACGAAGAAGAAAATCCTTTAGTGATAGCTTTTGTTGGAAGTGGTGGAGGGCAAAGAGCAAGGTTATGTTCGACAGGGTTTGCTACTGGTGCAAAGAAAATAGGATTGTTAGATTGTGTAACGTATTTTTCGGCTCTTTCTGGTTCTACATGGATGCTTGCTCCTTGGTTATTAAGTAAAATGGATATAGAAGAATATAGGAAAAGAGCTTTAAAAGAAGCTGGAAAAGATTTAGGATTAAGTGATCTAGTAGTTGATGTTAAACATGCATTAGATATTTTGAAAACAAAATTTGCATTTGGACAATCTATAAACGTAATAGATTTATTTGGAATTCTTTTATCTATAGAATATTTAGTTGGATTAGGAGAGGATAGCCCTCAAAGATGTTATCTTTCTTCTATAGCAGATTCTATAGAAACAGGCGAACGAGTTATACCTGTATTTTCAGCCGTAACAGCAGAAATGGGTATGGGACATAAACGTTGTTGGTTTACGCCTTGGGAATTTGGAAGTAATTTATTTGGCAAGGAAGGGGCTTATATTCCTGTATGGGCTTTTGGTAGAGATTTTAAAAATAAAAAATCTAAAAATTTTGGATCTAAAAAGAAACCTTTATATGGTCCTAGACCTACATTAGGTTTTCTTATGGCTATATGGGGTTCTGCAATAGCTGGGACAGCAGGACAAGCATATGATCAGATTTTTGCTAAAATGAAGAAAGGCCCACTCAAAACAATTATTAATTATACTATGAAAAAAACTGATATAAAAAAGACTCGTTTATTTTGGGGAGAAGTGTTTAATTTTATGTATAAATTACCGGGTTATGAATTTTCTAAATTTCGATATTTGAAATTTGCAGATGCTGGAGTTAAATTTAATTTGCCAATATTTTGTACATATAGACGTCCTAAGGATGGAGAAAAAATTAAAGATGGAAGTGCTCCTGATATTATATTTCTTTTAGAATCTTCTGCCAATATTGATAATAAAGAACTTAGAAGACAGTCTGAATATGCTAAGAAGAATAATCTTCCTTTTCCTGAGATTGATTATAAAGATTTAGATAAAAAAATCATAAGTATTTTTGATAAGAAACCTGAAGAATCAAAATTTGAAGATTATGAAATTCCAACTGTTATTTATATGCCAAGAATTCTGAAGATAAGTATGTTGGATGAATATAAAAAGAATCCAGATTTTAAAAAAATTATAGAAAAATTAAAAGGTTTTGATTTAGGAAAATGTTTGAAAAAAGCTTGTAGCACTTTTAATTTTAAATATTCATCGGATGCAGCATTAGGTGCTTCATCTGCGACAGAATTTAATATGAGAGTAAGTGAAGATAAGATTAAAGAAGCAATTCGTAAAAGATTAGAACTTAATAGAAAGCGAGATGGTATTGTAAAAAAAGAATTTCCTGTTGAGGAGGAAAAATTACCGATTGTGGAGGCTGAAAGAATAGAATAAAATGTATTAAGAAATACTAAAAATAGCTAGTAGAAATTTTTTGTGTTTTAAACAAGAGAACTTTAAAATAAAGTTCTCTTGTTTATTTTTATGTTGTTTTTAATTTAAATTTTATACTTTTTGAAATTTAATGTTATATGTTACGATTAATTTTTTTAAGATGTTTATAGCTATTGACTGATAAGATTGCTAAGGGTATCTTATTGTATTACTTGTTTTAGTAATAATTTTTATTAGATAGTTGTTCCATATAAGTTTAACGTTTTTATTAAAAAGGATATTTATGAAAGGTTTTGCAATAAATTCTATTTATAAATTTGGTATTACTATATTAGTTATTTCACTTTTTGTAGGTTGTAAGCCTTTATCTGATTTTTTTAAAAAGGGAAAAAAAGAAAAAGTAGAAGATATTGTTAAAAAAGGAGAACCAAAAGGGGTTGTTCTTTTAAAGGTTAATGGGGAGGTAGCAAATGAATCAGATTTTAATGAATACCTTAACCAAATGTTGCAGATGAATCCATATTTTAGGGGAGCAACTGCGGAATCTTTACCTGCACCTCTCAAAGAGAATTTTTTTAATGAGTATAAAAAGAGAATAGAAATTCTTGCTTACCAAAAAAAGCAAAAAGTTTATGAAGAGTCTGATTTTATTGCTGATTATAAAAAGATGTGTGGTTTGGTAAAAGATTCTTTGTTAATTCAGCGTTTTGAAAAAAATGTTTATGATAAAATATCGGTAGATGATTCAGAGATTAAGAAGTATTTTGAAAATAACAAAAAGGATAAGTTTAAAAAGGAAGATGAAAGTGTTTCAATTTTAGCGATCAAATATAAAGATTCTAAAATTGCAGATGAATTTTATGACAGTGTAAAAGGCAAAGGAAAAGAAGAATTTGAAAAAATATCAAATAAAGAAAAAGATGGTGAATTTAAAGATTTTGGTCGTGTAGCCAAAGAACAAAAAGGAATGGAAGTAAATAATGTTCCTAAATCAGTAAAAGATAAAGCATTTAAATTAAGAAGATTTCCTTCTATAGAAAAAATAAAAGTTGGGAAAAATGTTTGGGTGGCATGTTTTTCTGATAAAAGAGATGTTGAATATTTTGAATTAGATGAGATAAAACCTCAAATAGAGGCTATGTTGCGCAGAAATAAAGTTCGAGATGAACTTATGAAACAAATTGAAATAATAGAAAAGGAATTAAATATATACGTTAATGAAGGATATTTTAAAGAAAAAAAACAAATGTTACCACCAGGAGTAAAAATTAAAACAAAAGAAGAAGTAGAAGCTGAAAAAAAGGGAAAAAAAGAATCGTCGGCTGTTTCTATTTAATTTAGTAAATTAATTTAATAAGAAATAATAAAGGGGTGA